>JAICLL010000014.1 GCA_025927475.1 Pirellulales bacterium | reverse complement strand
AGTGGAACATGGGCTGGATGAACGACACGCTGCGCTACATGCACCACGAGGCGATTCACCGCAAATATCATCACGACGAGCTGACGTTCAGCCTGATCTATGCCTTTCACGAAAACTTCGTGCTGCCGCTGTCGCACGACGAAGTGGTACACGGCAAAGGCTCGCTGTTAGACCAGGCGCCCGGCGACCTGTGGCAAAAGTTTGCCAATCTGCGGCTGCTGTTCAGCTATATGTGGACGCACCCGGGCAAGAAGCTGCTGTTCATGGGCGGCGAGTTCGGCCAGTGGAACGAGTGGAACTATGACACCAGCCTGCAATGGGACCTGTTGCAGTGGGAATCTCACCAAGGGCTGAAAAAGCTGGTGGGCGATTTGAACCAGCTTTATCGGCGCGAGCCGGCCCTGCACCAGCTCGATTTCGAGGGGCAGGGCTTTGAATGGATCGATTGCCACAACGCCGACGACAGCGTGCTCAGCTACATTCGCAAAGGCAAAGACCCGCGCGATTATGTGGTGGTGGTGTGCAACTTCACGCCGGTGGTGCGGCAAGGCCATCGGCTGGGCGTGCCCGAGCATTGTTGGTATGAAGAAATCTTCAGCAGCGATTCGTCGTTCTATTCGGGCAGCAACGTGGGCAATTATCCCGGCGTGCAGGCCGAAGAGGCCTCCAGCCACGGGCGTCCCTGTTCGATCAGCCTGACCTTGCCGCCCTTGGCGACGGTGGTCTTGAAGCCGCGGCGGTAGGTCAGGCTTTCCAGTCTGAGGCCCAAACGCGCTGCCATGCCGAAACCATCGGAACGAAAACGCGGCCGGCGCCCGCCGCGGCGGAGCGCGCCTGGCGCGGCGCCGGGACGCATCGAACCGCCCCCCGGCTCGCCGCGGCCGGTGATCGACGCGATCGCTTATGATGCTCACGAGCTGGCCGAGCGGCGGATTGCCGATCTGGCCGAAATCGATGAATTGCTGGCGTCGGGCAAGATTGTTTGGATCAATGTGGCCGGGCTGGGCGACGCCAAAATCATCGAGCGGCTCGGCGCGAAGTTTCGGCTGCACCCGCTGTCGCTCGAAGACGTGGTACACACGCACCAACGGGCCAAGGTGGAACCTTACGCCGAGTTCACTTACTTTGTCGCCCGGATGGCCCGAGAGCACACCTTTCTCGACACCGAGCAGTTCAGTCTGTTCCTGGGCAAGAACTTTGTCGTGACGTTTTTGGAAGACCCCGGCGACAGCTTCAACCCGGTCCGCGAGCGGCTGCGCGGCGGCAACAGCCACTTGCGCACCGGCGGCGCCGGCTACCTGGCCTACGCGCTGATCGACGCCGTGGTCGACGCCTATTTCCCGCTGATCGAACGTTTCGGCGAGCGTCTCGACCGGCTCGAAGACCGCGTAGTCTCGCGCCCCGGCCGTCAGTCGATTGGCGACATCCACGAGGCCAAGCACGAGTTGCGGGCGTTGCGCCGCGCCATTTGGCCGCTGCGCGAAGCGATCAATTCGCTGGTTCGCGACCCGTCGGAATTGCTCGATGATGAAACGCGCGTACACCTGCGCGATTGCTATGACCACGTGGTGCAGATCATCGACCTGGTCGAGACCTACCGCGAGCTGTGCGCCGACATGAGCGACCTGTATCTGTCGAGCCTGAGCAACCGGATGAACGAAGTGATGAAGGTGCTGACCGTGATCGCCACCATCTTCATGCCGCTGATCTTCATTAGCGGGGTGTATGGCATGAACTTTCAAACCGACCGCTCGCCGTGGAACATGCCCGAACTCCGTTGGCGTTACGGCTATCCGTTCGCGTTGTCGTTGATGGCCGCCGTGGCGCTGGGCATGGTCGGATATTTTTATCGCAAGGGTTGGCTGGCGGCGGAATCGGGTCTCGCGCGTGAGCGCGAGGCGCCAAGCGGCAAGGGCGATCAGCCGATTGAGTCGCCGTCACGGCACACGCCAAATCCATAATCTGCGGCGCAGAGATCGGCTTGTGGGAGCGAATAGCCCTCGCGCCTCACCTCGCCTCAACCGCGCGTCGGCCAAAAGACTTTCGCCAAATAGAGCGATACCGCAGAAGTAAGAATCACGATCAGCGCCGCGGTGGCCCAGGCGCGTTGCGATTCAACCAGTCGGGAGGTGACTAGATTGTTTACCGCCATAAAGAACGTCGCGGCGATGACCGCCGACCCGCCAAGCAGCAAAGTGCCGCCGATACCGGCGGGCCCAAACCAATAGCCCATCGTGAACAGCAGCGAGCAGCCGGTCATCACCCACATCAAATGGCGCAGGCCGAATTGTGGCGGCGTGGCGCGCCAGGCCGGCTCCATCGGCGGCGAGTCCGGGCCTCGATCCACGAGACTGGCGAATTCGGGATCTTCCGTGCCGTCGCGCCCCGTGCCGCATTGAAAGCAGACGTCAAACTCGCCTGTATATTCCATGCCGCACTTCTGACAAGTCCACGGCGATGGCGGGGGGCCTGTTTGCTCCGCAATCACACCGCGCAAGATTTCATGTGCCCGGTCGAAGTCGCTATGGGTGACTTCGAGCTTACAAAGCGAAAGTAAAGACAGGGCCGCTTCGCTACCGGAGAGGACAGCGGTTATGCCCGCCTCATCGAGAGCGTTGCGAGCGATCTCGGCCTGGTGGAGAAGAGGGTACACAGCGACCACTGCCAGCCTCTGCGCCGTGTCGTTGTGAAGAGTGCCGCGGTTGTCGGCAAGGTTTGTTTTCGCCTGCAACAGCCATTGGCGCAGATCCTCTGCCAGATCGAACGCCGTGGTATAGCGGCGGGCCGGTTGCTGGGTCATCGCCCGTAAACAAATCCGCTCCAACTCCGGCGGAATGGTGTGGTCGAATTGGCGCGGCGGCCGAATCTCACCGCGCGCAATTTCGTCCAGAATTTCCCTCACCTGCTTGTGTCGGTAGGGAAGGCGGCCAGTGAGAAGTTCGTAAAGCACCACGCCCAGGCTGTAGATGTCGCTGCGGGCGTCGACGCGATGCCCCTCGCCGCGTGCCTGCTCGGGACTCATGTAGGCAGCGGTGCCATAGTGGCCAGCCACCTGCCCGTACGCTTCATCGGTCAACGCCATGCCAAAGTCGGCCACCATTGGCCGGCCGCGTTCATCGATCAGGATGTTTCCGGGCTTGACGTCGCGATGCACCAGGCCAAGCTGATGGGCATGATGCAGCGCGTCGGCGATGCTGCTCACCAGCTCCGCCGACTCAGCAAACGGAAGCCGACTGCGCGCAATTAATGCCGCCAAGTCGCCCTTTGGCTGAAAACGGGAGACAACATAGCAGAGACCATCTTCCGTGCGGCCGAAATCGTAGACCGGCACGATGCCCGGATGGTTGAGTGAGGCCAGCAAGCGGGCTTCGTCCAGGTACGCGTCGGCGGGTGAGGCAACGCGCTTGCGATGAGGAACTTTAATGGCCACATCGCGGCAAAGATCGGGATCAAAACTGCGATAGACAACGCCGAAGCCGCCCTCGCCGACCACGCCTATTATTCGATAGCGGCCGAGTGTCGCGGGCACGTCGGCGGCGCGCATCGGCTCGCCGGGCGGCGTGGAATGTGCCCGGTACAGTTCGGTCTGCGCGGCCGCGTCGCTATGAAATGCTTTGTCGGACATCGGCTGGCTCGACAGAATGACGCCCGCCGCGATTATACAATGCTTTTGCGCATGTCCAAGCGTCTCGCTGAAGGAAGCGAGCGAACGTTGCCTTTCGCGGGAGTGAGCGTTCTTGCGCGCAGCGAAAGACGATGAAGCGAGTCACCTTCCGGTGGCTATGCGGCCCGGCGTTCGAGGTAGCCAAGCTGGCTGGCGGCCTCGGGCCAGCGGCGCAGGGCAATCGCCGCCATGTGTCCGCCAAAGGCCACGGAGATTTTCAGCGCGTGCTCCATGGTCGTGCGGCGGCCGATCAAGGGAATGCAGTCGAGATCGCACTCGGGGTCGGGGTCGGTCAGGTTCACCGTGGGCGGGGCAAAGCCGTCGCGCAAAGCGAGCACCGTGATCGCCAACTCGACGCTGCCGGCGGCGTTGACCAGATGCCCGAGCATCGACTTGGTCGAACTGACGCAGATGCGGTCGGCCGCGCGACCTAAAGCTCGGCGAATGCCGCGGGTCTCGACCACGTCGTTCTGCTGGGTTCCGGTGCCGTGGGCGTTGATGTAGCCCAGGTCGCTGGGCGAGAGCCGCGCGTCGCGCAGGGTGTGGCGGATCAGATAAGCGAGCGCGTCGCTTTCGGCGTCCAGCCCGGTCACATGATGCGCTTCGGCCTGCATCTTGCCGCCGGCGATTTCGGCATAGATGCGCGCTCCGCGGCGCCGGGCATGGCTGAGTCGCTCAAGCACAAACATTGCCGCGCCTTCGCCCATCACAAACCCGTTGCGTCCGCTGTCGAACGGGCGGCTGGCTTGCCGCGGGTCGTCGTGATGGGCCAGCACGCGCATGGCCTGAAAGCCGGCCGCGAACAAGGGATGAAACGCCTCGGCGCTGCCGGCCAAGGCCAGGTCGCACTGGCCGTCGTGAATGCTGCGGGCCGCCGACAGCACCTCGATCAGGCCGCTGGCGCAGGCCGTCGAGTGACACAACCGCGGACCGGCCAGCCCAAAGCGGTTGGCCACAGTCGAGCAAGCCGTGTTGGGGAACCACTGGTGCCACCAGGGCACGTCGCGCGCCTCGGGCGCGACGAGGTGCCGCCGCCGTTCGTCGAACCAGCCGGTGTCGCCCATGTGGCCGCTAATGGCGCAGCCGAAGCGGTGCGGGTCGATTTGCACGAGGTCAAGGCGTGCGTCGGCCAGGGCTTCTTCGGCCACGCGCAGGTTGAGCGCCACCGACTTAAGCTGACCGGGAAACTCAGGAGGCAAAAACACCGGCGCGCCAATCGAGAGCGACGACGGAAAGCCCGGCAGGCCCCGTAAACAGCGCACGCCGCTTTGCCCCTGGCGTACCGCGCGCCATACGCTTTCGCGATCGTCGCCGACCGAGGCGATCAGCCCGATGCCGGTAATCACGATCGGCTCGGGCCGGCGGCGTGGATCGGTCAAGCGAGGAGTCATCTGGGTGAATGTGGATTCGCTTGCAATTTCGCCGGAGTTTCTGGGGCCGAAAACGTACCGGAAACCGGCGGCCGGGGCTAGAGCGGCTTTTTTAATATGCCACCGACGGGGGCGCAGGAACGGGTCTGCGCTGCGAACCTCACTGCTCCGATCGGTTTCGACGTTACAGATCAGTAATGGCCTCTGTAGGGAACGTAAGAACTACCGGTTTTGCTCGTCAACACCGATCAGAGATCCAGTGCAAAGCCGTTCCTACGCCCCGACTCGCACTTTCCCCGCGTCGCCCTTGACATGGCCCGCGATATCCCTAGGTTAGATAGTTTTCCCGCGCCCGCCCAAGGCCGGTGCCGCTGGCCGCCTGGAGGTTTCTCATGGCCGTACCCAAACGCAAACATTCCAACGCCCGCAGCGGTAGCCGCCGGGCGCACGACTTCAAAAAGCCCAAGCAACTGCACTATTGCCCGCAGTGCAGCACGGCCCTGCCGTCGCACGTGGTCTGCCCGAACTGCGGCTACTATATGGGCCGAACCGTCGTGGAGACGGGCGAATAGCCGTGGGCAAAATCGCATTTCTGTTCCCTGGCCAAGGCGCGCAGTGCGTCGGCATGGGGCGCGAGCTGAGCGAGGCCTCGCCGCAGGCCCGGCGGCTGTTCGATCGGGCAGGCGAGTTGCTGGGCTACGACCTGGCAAAGCTCTGCTTCGAAGGACCGGCCGAGCAGCTCGATTCGACCGTGTACAGCCAGCCGGCGCTGTTTGTGACCAGTCTGGCCGCGCTGGAGCACCTTCGCTCACAATCGCCCGAACTGGTCGAAGCCTGTCAGGCGGCCGCGGGGCTGAGTCTGGGCGAATACACCGCGCTGGTCTTTGCCGGCGTGCTCGACTTCGAAAGCGGGCTACGGCTGGTCGAGCGTCGCGGAGCGGCCATGCAGCAGGCCGCCGACGCCACGCCCAGCGGCATGGTCAGTATTGTCGGCCTCGACCGCGGGCAGGTCGAGACGCTCTGCGAACAGGCCCGGCAAGGCGAAACCTTGCAGATTGCCAACTTTCTGTGCCCCGGCAACCTGGCGGTGTCGGGCGCCAAGGCCGCCTGCCAGCGCGTGGCGCAACTGGCCGAGGCTGCCGGCGCCATGAAAGTCGTGCCGTTGGCGGTGGCAGGGGCGTTTCACACGCCGATCATGCAAGCGGCGGTCGATCAGCTTGTGGCGGCGCTGGCGGATGTGACGTTGCACAAGCCACGAATTCCTGTGGTCGCCAACGTCGACGCCCAGCCGCACGACGATCCCGAAGAGATTCGCCGTTTGATGTCGCGGCAGATCGTTTCGCCAGTTTATTGGGAAGACTCGATGCGGTGGCTGCTCGCACAAGGGATCGACCAGTTTTATGAGATCGGCCCGGGGCGCGTGCTCCGCGGCTTGCTGCGGCGGATCGACCGCAAAATTGCTTGCGAGAATGTCGGGTAAGGCAATTCGCCAGGGCAGCGGCGAGCCTCTTCCCCAAACCCACCCCCAACCACCAGCCCTCCACCACCAGCCCTCCACCACCAGCCGCACAAGGAAGACCATGCCCGCTGATCACCACAGTCCACTCAAAATCGACCTGGCCGGCCAAACGGCCCTGGTCACGGGGGCTTCGCGCGGGCTGGGACAGGCGATTGCCGTGGCCCTGGGTCGGGCGGGCGCCCGCGTGGCCTGCGTGGCACGCAATCGCCAGAAGCTCGATGAGACGGTGGCCGCCATCACCGCGGCCGGCGGCACGGCGACGGCCTTTGAATGCGATGTGGCCCAGTCGGAAAGCGTGCAGCAGGTCGTCGATGCCGTGCTGGAACAATGGCAGCGGCTCGACGTGTTGGTGAACAACGCCGGCATCACGCGCGATACGCTCATTCCACGCATGCAGGATGACCAGTGGGACGATGTCATCAACACCAACCTGCGGGGGGCGTTTTTGTTCACCCGTGCGGCCACCCGGCCCATGATGCAGGCCCGCTACGGCAGGATTATCAACATCGCCAGCGTTTCGGGGCTGATGGGCAACCCCGGGCAGGCCAACTACTCGGCCTCGAAGGCCGGGCTGATCGGCATGACCCGCACGGTGGCCCGCGAGTTGGCTGGGCGGAAGGTAACCGTCAACGCCATCGCCCCTGGTTTCATCGAAAGCGACATGACTGCGGCCATGGGTGAGAGCATTTTGGGTGAGGTCAAGACCCGCATTCCGGCCAAACGGCTAGGGCGGCCGGACGAAATTGCCGACGCCGTGCTGTTTTTGGCCTCGCCGGCCTCGTCCTATATCACCGGACAAGTGCTCACTATCGACGGGGGGCTGACGGCGTGAGGGGGGCTGGAATTGCGGAACGGCCTCGGTAGGGACCGAACCTTCGTGCCGTTCCGCCTGGCGGAAGCCGGACATTTTGCCAGCCTGTCTAGACAGTGGCCCGAAAAACCGTTATATCTTCCTGTCTTGCGACAACCCTCTATTTTGTTGCGATTTACCCGCTCCCTGCCAGACGCTATCGTGGCTGGCTAGGGACCGGCGATGTTTTCACCTATCCGACTACAAATTTCGCGGTTTCGAGGAGACAACGGTGGCCTCAGTTAAAGAACGAGTGATCGATATCGTGGCCGAACAATTGGGCGTCAGCAAAGACCAGGTCACGCCCGAGACCTCTTTTGTCAACGACCTGGGCGCCGACTCGCTCGACACGGTCGAGTTGGTCATGGAGTTAGAAGAAGAGTTTGACATCAACATTCCCGACGACGCGGCGGAAAAAATCCAAACCGTCGGCCAGGCGATCGAGTATATCGAAAAAACGCAGGCCGGCGGCTAAACCGGTCGTTCACCTTTCCACGAGCGTCCCCGATTCCAGGGTCCCCTCCCACAGCGCCTTTCCAACTGCGCCCGCTCAGCGGCGCCCCCGTGATGAAACGACGAGTCGTCGTGACCGGGCTGGGTGTCGTCACCTCGCTCAGTCGCCAAGTTGAAGATTTATGGCAGCGCGTATGCCGCGGCGAGAGCGGCGTTCGCCCGATCACCGTCTTTGACGCCACCGAGTTCAAGGTGCGCTTTGGCGGCGAAGTGAGCAATTGGACGACCGAAGGCTATGTCTCTCCGCGCGAGGCCAAGCGCATCGACCGCTTTACGCAATTTGCCTTGGTGGCCGCCATCGACGCCGTCAAGAATTCGGGGCTTGATTTCACGAGCGAAGACCCTTATCGCTGCGGCGTGATCTTAGGTTCGGGCATTGGCGGACTGAACGAGATTGAAGCCCAGCACTCGCGCTTGCTCGAAAAAGGTCCCGACAAAGTTTCGGCGTTCACCATTCCCAAGCTGATGGTCAACGCCGCCAGCGGGCATGTGTCCATTCAATACGGCCTGCGCGGACCGAGCGCCGCAGTGGCCACCGCTTGCGCCAGTGCGGCCAACGCCATTGGCGATGCCTTCAAGGCCATTCAATACGACGACGCCGACGTGATGGTGACCGGCGGCACCGAAGCCGCCTTGACGCCGATGGGCGTGAGCGGCTTCGCTTCGATGCGGGCGCTTTCCGAGCGCAACGACGATCCGCAGCGGGCCAGCCGCCCGTTTGACCGAGGCCGCGACGGCTTTGTGTTGAGCGAAGGGGCCGGGCTGCTCGTGCTCGAAGAACTGGAGCACGCCCGCGCCCGCGGCGCCCACATTTACGCCGAGTTGTTGGGCTACGGCGTCAGCGCCGACGGCAGCCACATCACTCAGCCGGACGAACACGGCACCGGCGCGGCGAAGGCCATGGCCCGCGCGCTGCAAGACGGGCGGATCGACATCGACGAGATCGGCTATATCAACGCCCACGGCACGAGCACGCCGCTGGGCGATCAGGCCGAGACCTTCGCCGTGAAGACGATCTTCGGCGCCCGTGCCCGCGACGTCAGCATTTCGAGCACCAAGAGCCAACTCGGGCATTTGCTGGGGGCCAGCGGCGGCGTCGAGCTGGTGCTGACGGTGTTGGCGTTGCGCGATTCGTTGATTCCGCCCACCATCAACTACGACGAACCCGATCCGAACTGCGATCTCGATTACACGCCGAATCAGCCGCGCGAGCGTAAGCTGACGGCGGCCATGTCCAACAGCTTCGGCTTTGGCGGGCACAACGCCTCGCTGATCGTCGGCCAGCTTCGCCCCAACGGACGACCGTCATAGGCTACGCCGAATCGCGCATGCGCACTTCGGCGTCCGGGGAGTGGCGTAGCGTGCCGTCGTCGCTCACGTCGTCAAAACGAACGGCCACGCGCTTCGAAACGCCCGATTCTTCCATCGTGACGCCATAAAGCGTATTGGCGCAGGTCATCGTCTTTTTGGAATGCGTAACCACGATGAACTGCGTCCAGGCCAAGAATTCGCGCAGCACGCCGATGAACCGCTCGATGTTCGCCTCATCCAAGGCGGCGTCGACTTCGTCCAACACGCAGAACGGACTGGGGCGATACTGGAAAATCGCCATTAACATGGCCACGCACGTGAGCGTCTTCTCGCCGCCGCTGAGCAGCGAAATGCTGCGCAGGTCTTTGCCGGGCGGACGAGCGACAATTTCGACGCCGCTTTCCAGAATGTCGTCGGCCTCGTCGAGCACAATGTCGGCCTGCCCGCCGCCGAACAGCTTGCGAAACAAGCCTTGAAAATTGGCCCGCACGGCTTCGAGCGTTTCGACAAACAGGCGGCGGCTGTCGGCGTTGATTTTGCCGATGATCTGAGCCAGCGCGTCTTTAGCCCGCGTCAGATCTTGGAACTGGCTGGAGAGGCCCTCGTAGCGGCTTTCCAACGCGGCCAGTTCGTCGAGCGCCTCCAGATTGACGTTGCCCAGATGATTGAGCTTGCGGCGCAGCTCGGCAATCTCGCGATCGACCTCCTCGCGCGCAAGCTGCTCGTCGCTGGTCAAGGCATGTTCCAACTCGGCCAG
The DNA here is from genome assembly GCA_025927475.1 of Pirellulales bacterium. GTDB lineage: Bacteria > Planctomycetota > Planctomycetia > Pirellulales > JAICIG01 > JAICLL01. The sequence goes on along the minus strand of JAICLL010000014.1, from coordinate 52,442 downwards.
CTCAATGCCGTAATCTTCGCGCAGGCGATCGGCCAGGGTCGTTCGCTCGTGGCGGATTTCGCCGGCGGCCAGGTCGCGCGCGTGCCGCTCTTGTTCGAGCGAACGAGCTTCGCCTTGGGCGGCCTGCGATTGCGCGACCAGATCGGCGCGGCGGGCACGCTGCTGTTCTTGCTCCGCGGCCAACGAAACACGCTGGTCCGCGAGCGCCTGTTTGTCGAGATACAGCAAGGCCATTTCGGCCTCGGCCTGCAAGGTGTGCCGTTCGGCCTGGCGCCGCTTGTCGCGGGCCTGCAGCAGTTGAGTGCGGCAATCGTCGATCGAGCGCCGCCGCTCCCGTTGATCGCGCTGCAGTTGAACCAAGTGCGTCCGCAGATTCTGCAGCCGCTCATCTCCCTTGGCTTGCTCGACCTGGGCCGCGGCCACCCGGCGTTGATGCTCCTGGCGGCGCTCGTCGGCCTGCCGCATGGCCGACCGGCTGCTGGCGGCGGCCTGCTCGGCCGAGCTGAGCGCGCCACGGGCAATTTCCAGCCGTTCGCCCGCCGCGGCGATTGCCTGGGCGAGAGATTCGGTTTGGCGTTGCGCTTCGCCCTGCTCGGCGGAAACCGTGTCTAATTGTTCTTCGATCTGCCGCTGGCGCGTTTCGGCAGCGCCCATTTGCAAACGATGTTCGCTGAGCGCTTCGGCCGCTTGCTGATGATGGGCAGCCAAATCGGCGAGCGTATCGGCGGCCTGGGCGATTTGGCGCGCCAGCTCATTGACTTCGGTGGCAAGCGATTGGTCTTGCGAGTTCATGACCGCGAGTTGCTCTTTCAGCGCCCGCAACTCGCTGCGGCGCGAGATCAAGCCCGCCGCGGCGGATCGTGGTCCCACCGAGAGCGAGCCATCGGCGGCCAGAACCTGCGCGCCCGGCGTAACGAAGGTGCAGCCGCGGCCGGCGTCGGCCGCCAAGCGCTGCGCCGCGGCTAGGTTTTCGACCATCCACGCGCGGCCCAATAATTGGTGCACCAACGGCTTCAGTTCCGCGGGCGATTCGACCCATTGGTCCAACCGGCCTTGCACGCCGGGCAAGCCCTCGAGCGCCGGCGATTGGCCGAGAGCGAGACCTGGTGGGCACAGCGGCAGAAACATCACGCGGCCCGGCAGCCGCAACGATTCTTGCTCGGCCCAGGCCAAAAAATCGGTCAAGACACCGGCCTCCACGACCAGGGCTTGGGCTTTGTCGCCCAGGGCGGCTTCGACCAAAGGCGCCGCATCAACGTTCACCTGCAGCAGTTCTGCCAACAGGCCGCGAATCGCCCGCGCCGGTCCCGAGGCGTCCCGCGCTTTGGCCAGCAGCTCTTTGACGCCGGCGCCCACGCCTTCTTGACGCTTTTCGAGTTCTTCGACCAGCGCGGCGCGTTCGCCCGCGGCGGCCTGGCGCTGGCGCAGCTCGGCCAATCGCGCGGCCAGCTCGTTCTGCCGCCCGCGCCGCTCGGCCAGGTTCGCTTCAGCGGCCGTGCGCTGGCGGAGCAGTTGATCGACCGACTTGGCCGACTGTTGCTGTTGAGTTTTGACTCGCTCGATGTCGGCCGCGGCGGCTTCGTGGGCCGCGCGTAGTTCGCCAAGCTGCTGCCCACGCCGCTGAAGCGCGGCCCGAGCGGCTTCGAGCTGCGCGGCCAGCGCCGCCGATTCGCTCTCGAGTGCCGCCGCCGAGCGGGTCGCTTCGAGCGAGGCCTGGCGGCTGGCGTCATACTCGGCGCGGCAGCCATCGAACTCCTGCTGCCGCTCGGCCAGCTCACGCTCGCAGGCTTCGAGCCGCTGGTTCTTGTCGTCGGCGTCGCGGGCCGCCTGCTCAACTTGTGCCAACGTGTCGGACAGTTGTTGTTCGAGATCGCCAGCCCGCACGCGCAGCGCCGCAAGCTGGCCCAGCAGCCGCGCCGCCTCGGCCTCCGATTCGCCGGCTCGTGTAAGCTGCTGCTCGACCGTCGCCTCGTGCAAGGCGATCCGCTCACGATTACCGGCAATCTGCTCATCGCAGCGCCGCCGGGCTTCGACGGTTTCGTGCAAGGCGTCTTCCAGCTCATGCGCCGCGGCGCCCAACTCGTCGGCCCGCGTCATGGCGGCGTCGCGTCGGCCCGCCAGCTCGCCTAGCTCGGCTTCCAGCTCGGCCAATCGCCGGCCCAGCCGCCGCCAATCGGCCAGGCCGACTTGGGTGCGCAGCGATTGCAGCCGATCGGCGTGCTCCTTATATCGCTTGGCCTTCGAGGCTTGCATGCGCACGCTGCGCAACCGGCTGCCCACCTCGTCGACAATATCGGAAAGCCGCAGCAGGTTTTGCTCGACGCGCTCCAACCGCCGCAACGACTCGAGCTTCTTCGATTTAAAGCGGCTGATGCCCGCCGCTTCTTCAAACAGCGCTCGGCGATCCTTGGGCGACGCTTGCAGCATGACATCGACCTTGCCCTGTTCGATCACGCTATAGGCTTCGGTGGCTACGCCGGTGCCCGAAAACAGGTCGCGGATGTCGCGCAGCCGGCTCGGCTGGCGATTGATCAGATACTCGCCTTCGCCGCTGCGATAGATGCGGCGGGTGATGAGCACCTCGGGCGTGTCGATGGGCAGCACGCCGGCAGAGTTATCGAACGTGAGCGTGGCCTCGGCGGCATTCAGCGGGTGACGCGTGGCCGACCCATTGAAAATGATGTCGGCCATCTCCTTGCCGCGCAGGCTCTTGACGCTCTGTTCGCCAAGCACCCACTTGATGGCGTCGACCACGTTCGACTTGCCCGAACCGTTGGGCCCGACCACCGCCGTGATGCCGCTGGGAAATTCAAACCGTGTTCGATCGGCGAAGCTTTTGAAGCCGACCAGTTCCAGCGCTCTGAGCATGCGGTTTGACGGTTTGCCTCATGGTCCCCACGCGCTCCAGTCGGCCACGCTGTGGTAGAGTCGGGTCCACAGCGATGGCTCGGGAGCGTCGTCGTCGCGGCGGGCGTGTTTCTTCTATTTTGTGCGCCCGTAGTAGTATTTGCCGCCGGGCCGGGCAAACAGTCCCGGCAGCGGGTTGGCGACGATAATCTGATCGTCGTCGTCCCCTTCGTCTTCCTCCGGCGGGCGGTCGTAAACTCGGCCTCCCTGCGGCAAAGCGTCGATCTCGAAGCGACTATCCAGATTATGCCGCATCCGGGCCAGGTGCAAGAGTTGAACCACGTCGGGATAGACGCCGCCCAGGGCCACCACCTCGCGAATAATCTCGTCCAGCCGGGTCGAAACCACGCGTTTTTGGTCTTGCTCGCCCACTGCGAAGCGGCTGATGGTCACCTCGTCGCCGCCCCGCGAAATGACCTGAATGTTTTTGCCGGCCTCCAACGTACAGGGCGTCAGCAGTCGCTGATCGGGACCGAACAATACCACCTCTGCCCGGAAGCTGCGGGTGGCGTGGATCATGGGCGGTCCCTTGGTTTCGAGCACATGATAGCTGAACTGATCGCCCAGGCTTTCGCCGCGGACCAGCGGATCGTCGCTATTCATGGCCCACAACGCGCGGAAGGCGCCGTAGCGCGTCTCGGCGCTGGGCACATCGAGCAACTCGCGCAGGGCGTCGAAGGCAGTATAGTCGTCCATGGCGCTGAGCGCGGTCAGGGCGAAGGCGCGGAACGCCCGATGTTTGGCCGCTTCGGCCAAGGGCGCCACGGCGTCGGTCTCGTCGAGATAGGCCAGGGCCTCCGCCGAGTAAAACTTGACCTCCAGGTCGTTCGATTCGATGCCTTTGCGAAGGGTCTTCACCGCCTCTTTGCCCAACGCTTCGAGCTTCAACGCCGCCGGCGCCGCCGTCAGATGATCGAGCAATTGCCGTTCGAGCAGGGCCAGCCGGGCGATGCGCTCGGCCGCCGTCTCGCGCAGCGGCAACGCGCGAATCACCCGCAAATAACGCTCGACGTTGTCCTTATAGCGCGGATGCACCGTCAGCTCGATATATTTGTCGCTTTCGGGCGTGGCTACTCCCTCTTTCACGCCGCTCACAAACGTGTGGAACCGGTGGTTGATGGCAGTGCCGATCTGGGCGCTGGTCGAGACGTTCTGAAATTCCGCCCGAGTGATCATCAGGCCCAGCTTGCGTGACTCGATGGCCACGCCGCCGCCCAGCACGCGTCCGCGCGTGAGCTTGATGCGGTCGCGTTCGCCCTCGGCCGAGGGATCGACCAGCACGGCGCCTTCGGCCAGAGCCAGCGTCTTGCCTTCACGGACCTGGTTTTTCAACTCGGCCATGAACCGCAGCCGCGTTTCCATCAGCCAGCCGCCGCGCAGGCTCGTGCATTCACTCCGCGTCGGCACGCGCAGCTCGACGTCGAAATGATCGCCCTTTTGAATGCCCGGCCGCAGATAAGCGCGCACCAGCACCATTTCGGTTTCATTGGAGGCCAGCACCTGGTTGGGGTAGACCACGCCGCGCTTCTGCATCTCATCAATCAGCAGCGAACGCTCCGACGAGACGGGCGGATCGCTGCCGGTGCCGGGCAGCCCGGTCACCAGGCCCACCGACTCGACCACTTGCGGCAAATTGCCCTGCGGCACGGCCACATCGCCGACCAGCCGCACCTCGGTGGCTTTCAGGTCGTTATCTTCCGGGCTTTGCAGTCGCAGGCCCTTCAACGGGGCGCAGCCGCTGATCGCCATGCCGCTGGTGGCCATGCCGGCCGTAGCCAAGCCTGCCGCGATTTGCAAAAACTGCCGCCGTTCGTAGCGAGCTGGCGCGTGGCGAGCCCGCGTGCGTTTAGGCTTCATGCCTATGACTCGATGGGATTTGACGCGAAATGAACGAAGAGAGGGGTTGTCGGGATCGGACCATAGTGATTTACCAAAACGCGGTCAAGGCCGGTCGTCGGAACCCCGCCGCCGTGGGCGCAGGAACGGGTTTGCAATAGACGTCTGTAGGGAACGCCCTCGGTGGCCTTCCGTGTGCTGCGGATCGTCGTCGCGCCGCCCCTCGCGGAACGCCACGGAGGGCGTTCCCTACCGAGTATCTGTGGTACACTTGGGGCGGAATTACTCAATGCCTCTCCACGAAAGGAATGTCATGCGGGCTCGTAGCTTCACCTTTGCGAGTTTGCTGATCAGCCTGTCAGCGTCGATCTCGCCAGCCCCGGCGCAGGCGGACCTTCAGTCTACCGATTACCCCTCGCTTCAGGCGGCAATTGACGCGAATCCCGGCCGCACGGTATACGTGCCGAACGGCGATCATCTCCTCACCGAGACGGTGATGATCAAGACGTCGGGCACCGGGCTGTGCGGCCCTGGTCGGTTGGTGATGACCGACGCCTCGAAAGACATCATCAATGTGCGCGAGGCGAATGACGTCACCATCCGTGACATTAAACTCTTTCGCGAGCGCGGCAAACACGATGGCGGCCGCAACGGCATCTTTGCCGCGTGGTGCGAGGGGCTGACCGTTGACGGCGTTTCCGTCATGAACAACTGCGGCGAAAATGCTGGCCTGAAAATCGAACACTGCACGCGTCTCGCGGTGCGCAACTGCCTGGTGCGCGACTACAAGTCGGTGACCATCGACGATCGCACGGGCAACTCCGAGATGGGCTACGCTTTTCGATGCGTCGATGGAAACGGCATGAAGTTCATCGACTGCCAAGGAGCCCAGATTACCAACAACAGAATCATTGAAACCGCCTTCCGTGCCACAAAGGAAAACCGCGACAAGTACGACTTGGGCAAGGTGACCGTCGTTCCCGAAAAGCCAGGCCGGGCCACGCCGAAGGGCCTCAAGGAGAACCCCTACACAAGTAACTGGCATCAGGGTTCGGCGCTGTTTTTCGGCGGACAGGGCAACGCCTATTATTCGGTGCTCAGCGGCAACTACATCGAGAACGCGGCCCAAGGCTTTGACATTCACGCCGATTACGTCACGGTCACGGGAAATGTCGTCAACGGCGCCATGGTGGGCGCCAAGGCCATGCACGGTTCCAAGCACGTCATCATCAGCAACAACCAGTTCAGTCGAGTGGATCTGTACGGCATTCTTGTCGCGTCCGGGGCAGCGGCCCACTACGCGGTCGAGGCAAGCGGCGCTGACCGGCCGGCGAAAGGTCCAAATGTCGACGGTGGCACCGTGATCATGGGGAATATCATCAGCGACTATGGGTTCGGTGACCAATATTGGAGCACGGGTAGCTCACCCGGCGCCTCACTTTACGCCATTGCCCTCGAGGATGAGCAAGCGCCGACGGTCCCGCCCCTGCGCGATGTGATCATTGCAAACAACGTGGTGTACGACACAGGGCGCGACAAAGTGATCGTCGACGGTCGGCCGCAGGTTGTTCCCCCTCGTTACCTTTTCGCCCTCGTGGCGCAGGTTCGCAAGGACAACCTTCAGACCATGAAAATCCACGGCAACATTTTCCATCCCGGCTCCGCCGGTGTTGCTAACTTTGAGCTGCCGCCGCAGTAACGTCCGCCGCTACCATCGCCATTACGGTTCGAGTGGTCCAGGCCCCCCTCGCGCTGGAGCTGCCTATCGCCTACAATCGGGTGACCACTCCACCCTCCGCATTCCGCCCTCATGATGCCCAGCGTTGTTCTGAAGCCGCGTAAAGCCCGACCGTTCTACGGGCGGCATCCGTGGGTGCTCGATTCGGCCGTCGAACGCGTCGAAGGGCAACCGGCCGATGGCGATGTGGTCGAGTTGCTGGCCAACGACGGCGGCTGGATCGCCCGGGGAATCTTTAACAGCCAAAGCCGAATTCGCGTGCGGCTCTATACGTGGCGCAGCGAGGAACCGCTCGATCGCACGTTCTGGCGGCGTCGGCTGCAGGCGGCCTTGGCGTTACGACAAGCCCATAGCCACCGGAGCAGTTCGGCGGTGCGGCTCGTGTTTAGCGAGGCCGACGGTTTGAGCGGGCTGGTCGTCGATCGATATGGCGATTATTTGGTGATGCAGGTTTCGGCGCTCGCAATGGCCCTGCGGGTCGAAGAGCTGCTGTCGCTAGCCGATGAACTGTTGCGGCCGCGCGGCATCCTGCTGCGCGTCGATCAAGGCGTCGGCGCGCTCGAAGGACTTCCGACCGGTCTGGTCGAAGGCCCTTGCTGGGGCGAGCCGCCCGGCGGCCCGGTGTTTATCGAGGAACACGGCATTCGATATGGCGTCGATCTGGCGGCGGGGCAGAAGACTGGTTTTTTTCTGGACCAGCGCGACAACCGCCTGGCGTCGGCTGGCTACATGCACGGGCGGAGCGTGCTCGATGTGTTTTGTTACACCGGCGGCTTCGCATTGTGCGCGTCGCTACGAGGCGGCGCGGCGGAAGTTCTGGGCGTCGATTCCAGCGCCAAGGCCATCGCCCTGGCCAAGGCGAACGCCCAGCTCAACGGCGTGTCCAATGTGCGTTTCGAGACGGGCGACGGCTTTCAAACGCTCGAACAATTGGCCAGCGAGGGGCGACGTTTCGGCGGCATCGTGCTCGATCCGCCCAAGTTCGCCCGGCGGCGGCAGGGCCTGCCCGACGCCTTGCGAGCGTACCATAAGCTTAACGAACGGGCGGTCGAGTTGCTGGAGCCCGATGGCGTATTGGTGACATGCAGTTGCTCGGGCTACGTGACGCGCGAAGATTTTCAGCACGTGCTGGCCGAGGTGGCGCAGCGCACCAGCCGCAACGTGCAGATTCTTGAAGCCCGCGGCGCCGCGGCCGATCATCCCACCAGCGTTACCTGTCTGGAGACGGAGTACCTCAAGTGCTTCGTTTGCCGAGTGGAATAAAGGGAGGGCTCGGGGCTGGGGGAACGAGATGAGGGGTGGGAAACCGAGCATATCGTAGGGTGGGCCGAGTGAAACGAGTCCCACCTTTTGCCGCATGATCGTTACCGCGCCGAGTAACTCCCGGAAGGTGGGACTCGCTGCGCTCGGCCCACCCTACGGCCCTAATTAAGGAGCGGACGAAAAATAACTTCGGCAATTGTCTTGGCCCTCACCTGACCTCTCCCGGAGGGAGAGGGATGTGTATGTCGAAGTTATTTTTCGTCCGCTCCTAAGTATTGGCGTCGGCCTTGCTCCAAGCTTCCATCGCCGGCGCCAGGCGGTCGAGCTGGCGCTCCAGCTCGACAAGCCCTTCGGCGGCGGAGGAAAGATCGCCGCGCTTGCCCATCATCTCCAGCCGGCGAGCGGCGTCGATGGCGCCGTTGGCCGCGAAGTTCACCAAGGCGCCTTTGAGCGTGTGCGCCGAAAGCTTCAATAGCGCCGCGTCGCGGCGTTCAATCGCCTCGCGAATCTGGTCGAGCAGCTTGGGCGCTTCTTCGCGGAAGACGCCGGCGATCTCTTCCAGCAACTCGCGGTCGCCTTGCAAACGCTCGAGTGCGGCGGCCCAGTCGGCGGCTGCCTCACCGGAGGAATCCGATGGCCCCGCTTCGCCCGCGACGATTTCTTCGACGACTTCGAGCAATTCGCGGGCGCGGATCGGTTTCGAGAGATAGCCATCCATGCCGGCGGCCAGGCAACGCTCGCGGTCGCCCACCATGGCGTGGGCCGTCATCGCCACAATCGGCAGCCGCCGCCCGCCCGACTCGCGACGGCGAATCGCGGCGGTGGCTTGCAAGCCGTCAAGCTCGGGCATTTGCACGTCCATCAGCACCAGGTCGAACGATTGCCCCATTACCGCTTCGACCGCTTCGCGTCCCGTGGTGACCACGGTGACGCGGTGGCCCCATTTCTCGAGCAGATAGACCGCCAGCTTCTGGTTCACCACGCTGTCTTCAGCCAGCAAGATGTGCAAATGCCGAGCTGCTCGAGTGTCGCCGCCCGCCGGCGCCGGCGCCGGCTGATCGGCTGTCGGCTGATCGGCTGCGGGCAGCGGGGCGCGCGGCGCCGCCACCGGCCCCGCCGCCACCGTGAATCTCGCCGTGAAATGAAATCGGCTGCCGTGGCCCAGCTCGCTCTCGACCCCGATGCGGCCCCGCATCAACTCGACCAGTTTTTTGGAAATCGCCAGCCCCAGGCCGCTGCCGCCAAAGCGGCGGGTGGTCGAACTGTCGGCCTGTTCAAACGCCTCGAAGATGACTTCGCGCTTTTCGGCGGCGATGCCAATGCCCGTGTCGATGATCGTGAAGTGCAGCATCGCCTGCTCGCCGTCGGGCGGGTCGGCGGCGACTTCCACGCGCACACCACCTCGTTCCGTGAACTTGATGGCATTGCCCAGCAGGTTGAGCAGCACCTGCCGCAAACGCCCGCTGTCGCCAATCAAATGGTCGGGCACATCGGGCGCAATCTGCCACGTTAAGTCAAGCTCTTTGTCGCGCGCACGGAATTCGAGCGAGCGCACCGCGTCGCCCACGCTGCCGCGCAGCGAAAAATCGGTCTCTTCCAGTTCGAGCTTGCCCGCCTCGACCTTCGAAAAATCGAGCACGTCGTTGATGACCGACAGCAGCGAATCTGCCGATTCTTTGACCAGCGAGATGTATTCGCGCTGACGGGGATCGAGCGGCGTGTCGAGCACCAACTCCGACATGCCGATGATGCCGTTCATGGGCGTGCGGATTTCGTGGCTCATGTTGGCCAGAAAGACGCTCTTGGCGCGGTTGGCGTCTTCGGCGGCCTCTTTCGCGCGGCGCAGCTCGACCTCGGCCCGCTTGCGGCTGGTGATATCCGTCGAGATGCCGCAAATGGCATAGGGCACGCCGCTGGCATCGTAGAGCAAAAACTTGGTCGAAACATACGTGTGGGCGCCGTCGTCTTGCGGAGCGACCTCTTCAAACTGCAGCGGCGCCCCGGCGGCCAACACCCGCTGATCGTTCGCCTGATAGATATCAGCCAACTCGGGCGGAAACAGGTCGCGGTCGGTCTTGCCCACCACGTCGATCCGGCGAACGTGAAACAGCGACTCGAACAACTGGTTGACCAGCACATAGCGGCCATCGATGTCTTTGACATAAATAACGGCCCGCGCATTGTCGAGAATCGATTGCAGCCGCTGCTCGCTGATGCGCAAAGCCTCTTCGGTCTTCTTGCGAGCCGTCACGTCCCAAAAAATGGCCTGCGTGCCCACCAGGCGGTCCTGGCTGTCGCGCACCGGCGTCTTGAGCACTTGCACGTAAAGCTTCGCGCCGTCCGACTTCTGGTGCTCTTCGACGGCTTCGAGCACCTGCCCGGTGCTGAGCACCTGCTGGTCATCGCGGCGATATTTTTCGGCCAGGGCGCGATCGTAAAAGTCAAAATCGGTGCGGCCGATGACTTGCTCGTTCCGCGTGCCCAGCGTCTCGCAAAACAGCCGATTGGCGAAAGTGAATCGCCCGTCGAGGTCTTTGCGGAACACGTTCATCGGCAGACTTTCGACCAGCGAGTGATAGAGCGCTTCGCTGTCTCGCAGGGCCTGCTCGGCTTGCTTGCGTTCGCTGATGTCGCGGAAGAAGAAGGTGAAAATGGGCTGGCCGCCCGCGCGGCTGATGGTCATCGCCATTTCGGCGGCAAAGGTCTCGCCGCCTGCGCGCATGGCCACCACTTCGGTGCGGCGGCCCAGCATCGAGCCTTCACCCACCGCCATGTGCCGTTCGACGCGGTGTCGCTCGCCGCCGGCGGCCTCGGGCGGAAAGATGACGTCGTCGGGTCGGCGGCCGAGCACTTCCTGCCGCGAGCGGCGGAAGACACGTTCCGCCGCCCCGTTGAACTCGGTGATCACGCCTTCATGGTTCACGGCCACGATCGGGTCGAGCGACGATTCGAGAATGGCTTTGCGCAGCGATTCGGCCTCGTCGGCCCGCCGCAGATCGCCCAGATAGCGATGCACCAGGGCCAGGCAGACGGGCTTGGGCTTGCGCGGATGCGGCACCAAAAACGCCGTGATTTGCACATCGAGCGGTTCGTCGCGGCCCCAGCGACGCAACTGCCCTTCGCCTTGCCAGCGACCGTGATCGCGCACGGTGGGAAAGACCGTTTCGCGCAGCACGCCGCGGGTGGCCTCGGTATAGAAGTCGCGCAGGCCGGCGTCCGACAGGTCCTCGGCGTCGTCGATCTCTAGCAACCGGCGCCCGGCGGCATTGAGATAAAACGGCTCTGCCCGCAACGTCGTCAGGCAGACGGCGTCGGCGCTCTGGTCGAACACGCTACGCACCAGGTCGAGAATCTCGCTCATCGTAGTCTTATGATGGCACAAACGAAGAACGTTTGCCACCCATCCGGGCGGGCGCGGCGCGTGATTCACGAAACGCGTAGGGTGGGCCGAGTGAAACGAGTCCCACCAATCGGCGGCGCTCGGGAAAAGTCAAAATGCAAAATGAGTCCCGGTTATGGCGCGTTTATTCGCAGTCCCTCGCGCAACTGTTCCACCAGCCGATTGCGCAATTCGAGCGGCTTGACGACCCGCGCAAAGCCCGTCCACGGCAGCAACCACCAAAGGATTTCTTCCAGACCATCGACGCGGAACGACAGCGTCACGCTGCCATCGCGGTGCTTGTGCACTCTCTGCGTCGGGTGCCAGTGGGTCTCGGTCACTTGTACGGCCGCCTCTTTCGCGAACTGAATCTCGACTTCGTAGCTACGTTCGCCGCGGTAGACGTCCCAGGCGTTGCCCAAGTGTGCGCGCAAATCAAAATCGTCGGGCACGTCGGCCGGCTTGTCGAGCATCTTCAACGAGCGAAACCGCACCACGCGCAAATTGCGGGGCGACGCTTCTCCATCAGGCCGGGCAATCAGATACCAGGCGTGCCGCGCCAGGCACAGCCGATACGGGTGTAGCGTCACGCGCCAAGGCCGACCGGCGTACGGGCTGTGGTAATCGCCGCCCAATTGCTTGCGCTCGATTAACGCGCGTTGCATGAGGCGAATGGCCTCCCGGTGTGGGCGGTGATCGACCATCTTTAGCCCGAGCACGTCGATCACTTGTTGCGCGGCGGCCAGCAAATCGGCCGCGTGGGCGTCGCTGGCCGCCAGTTTGCGCGTCGTGGCGGCCGCGCCGTCGCCCAGTTCGAGCGCCGGCGCCGCGCTGACCGCCGCGGCCACCGCCTGGCCCAGCAGTTCATCGTTCGAGAGCGCCAGCGGGGCCGGAAACCGGTAATCGGGCCGCAATGGCTCATAGCGGTTCGTCTTGCGGTTGAACTCGAAATAGATGCCCGACAAGGCCAACGCTTCCATATGCCGATGGAACTCGCGCTGGCTGCACCCGAGCTTTTGGGCCAGTGACCGCGGCGTACACGGCCCGCGCTCTTGCAGCAGCTCCAGCAGTTTGAAGATCCGCAGGAATTTTTCCGACTGCTTCGTGCGCCGTTCGGCGTCGGTACGCTTGCGGTCGAAGGAGATTGTTTGTCGGGCCATGCGCGCCAGCATAACACGACTGCCCCACGTTGGGCAGCGAACTTTGGTAGGACGAGGAGCGTCTAGGGACTGGTCGGTGGTTCGGGATCATCTGTAGGGAACGCCCTCCGTGGCGTTCCGCGAACGGCGGGTAACGTCGCGCCACCCCGCTCGGAACGCCACGGAGGACGTTCCCTACAGAGGTCAGACGGCCCTGTTGCGTCCTGTTGCCCGTGATGGTGGGACTCGTTTCACTCGGCCCACCCTACGCGTCTCCGCCATCGCCGCTTTCGATGATCAAACGCCATCAGGAAAATACATGAACGCACTACGATTTTCGCTTGAAGAACCGGTGTTCACGCTATCGCAGGGCGAAGACGGCGAGGGCACTTGCCCGGCCGGACGGCGATGGCGCGACGGGCCGTTCGAGGTGGAAACTCGCCGCTTTTTCGGCGCGGTCAGGCAAGAGTTGCTCACCCGCCGCGCGGAATACCCGATCGTCGAGTTGCCCCAATTGCACGCGGCCATCGCTTCGTGTTTCGCCGATTGGCGGCTGCTGGCCGAAGGTGGCTCGCCCGAAGCTTCGCCCGGCCGGTTTTGGGCGCCGGCAAGCACGCGGTTGGCCGTTGCCCCCGGACAGGAGGCTGATTTCGCCCTCGAAGCGACCCGTTTCTATCATCTGCCCGACGGCAGTCGCCGGGTGTTGGCCATCGAGGAGTGGGGCGAAAATACCTTCCGGCTTTGGTTGACTGCGCCACGCTCGCAACAAGATGACGTGGCGGACGAGTTGAAAGCGCTCAGCGAGCGCATGAAACGTCCGCATTACCTGCAAGGCCAGGTGCTCTCGGCGCAGGGCTGCATCTTGCAAGATTTTCAAGCGTGCGGTTGGGGCGACGTGGCCCTCGACTCGATGATACGGGCTGCCATCGAATCGAACACGGCGGAGGTCATCCGCCGCCGCGAGACCTTTCGCCGCAACGGCGTGCCGATGAAGCGGGGCATCGTGCTGCACGGCCCGCCCGGCACCGGCAAGACGCTGGTCGCCAAGGTGCTCGCCGGCCTTGATTTGGCGACCTTTATTTACGCGACCGCCGCCGACATGGAAGCCCCCTGCCGCGTGCGGGCGACCTTCGACCTTGCCCGCCGGCTTGAACCGACGATTCTCTTCTTTGAAGACATCGATCTGTTTGCCGACGAGCGATCGAGCTATGCCTCGAAGGCGGTGCTCGGCGAGATTCTGGCGCAGCTTGACGGGCTGGAGAGCAACGACGGGCTGATCTTCATGGCCACCACGAACGATCTGGAGGCGATCGACCCAGCCATTCGCGAGCGACCCAGCCGGTTCGACGTGGTGCTGCACATCGGGCTGCCATCCGTCGAAGCTCGCCGAAAGATTCTCGTCCAGAATTTGCCTCACGCACCCGCCGATGGTACGCTGCTCGACGAGGCCGCTCTGGCGACTGAAGGTCTTTCGGGCGCCCAGGTGCGCGAGGTCGCGTATCTGGCGGTGCAACGCGCTCTGCTGCGCGACGCCTGCGACGAGCAGGGCATCGTGCATGTCGAGCGCGAGGATGTGGTTGACGCGGTGGAACGAGTGGCGAGGCCCAAAGGCACGGGACTTGGGTTTGGTAAGGCGTAATTCGCTACGCGCGCAACCGGACGTAATAGCGGTGGCAAATGAGTGGCGCATCCAGCCGGCCGGTTGGCTTTGGGTATAGACGTGAGATCCGCAGGCGCCTTTTGATGTGGGAATCGATGTATGAATCTTTGGCGAATCCAATGCAAACCAGAGGCAGAACCGCATCTCGATGTGGCCGACTTCTTGCACGGTGAGGGCATAGTCGGTATTGGTTGGCGGCTGGAACCACCAATGGCTTTCATTAGTAAAGCCGAGTACCGCAAGGGCCTCGCCGAGAAATACGGCTCAGTTGATCGATCTGTCGATGCTTTTCTCGACAAAATATCCGACGGCGATCTTGTGTGGATTCGAAACAAAAAACAGACGTACTATCTTGGCCGGGTGGCCAGCGAATGGAGCCATTGGGACGGGAGCAGCGATTACGAACGTCACGACATTGGCAACATACGGCGCTGCGAATGGATTGTCGTAAAGAACGCCGACGATGTCCCCGGCAGAGTTCGGAACGCCTTTATCCCGAGAAAAACCGTACAGCCCGTGGCCGATGGCCACGCAATCGACTATTCACGGCTATTATTTGCAAGGCTGCATGGCGAACCAATACCAGCGGATCTCGATCTCAAGAAAGCCGGGATTTTCTCTCTTCTCTCGCATGAGGATATGGAGGACGTTGTGGCGTGCTATCTCCAGATCATTGAGAACTGCGTGATGTTCCCAAGCACTCACAAGCGAAGCACGCCCCTCATTGAGGGAACGATGGCGTCGCGAAAGGATGGTCGCAGGGTTGGCTACCAGGTCAAGTCAGGAGCGGCGGCCATCAGTTACAGCGACTATGAACATTTTAATGGCACGGTCTATCTCTTCGCCCTGAACAGACCTGATGGCGTCATGCCTCCCAACTGCATTTGGCTCGATGCGGATGCAGTGCGGGCGTTCGTGCGGGATTACAAGAGATTTTTGCCGGGCGTCGTTCAGACATGGCAGGCTGTCATTGATGAAGCGGGACGCTGATACCAGCTGCGCCCTCGACCGCACAGATGCCGACGGTGTCACAGATTAGGGCCACTCGCCGTCCTCGACCGCTTGACGGAGGGTTTGTCTGGCGTTGACCGATGTATCAGTGCGACCACTATCAGATTTGTCCATCCCTGTGGGCAGTGGTCGTTGGCCAAGAGTGACTTACGCGGCCGGCGCGTCGCGAATGACCGCGCTGGTCGAGCGATTCTCGTCGGTCGCCATTTGCTGCACCGCCGCGGCCATTTCTGTGTCAAGTTCAGTATTCAGTGACATACCAAAACTCCGTGAACCGCGCCGCCCCTCTTTCAATATCGCACGTCCGGCGGCACGGCTCAAGACGTAACAACGATGCCGAAGGGCGGTGGTGCGTTTGGCCAACTCGTGAGTGCAATGAGACCGGGTCTGATACCGGGCGGCGCCTCGACTATAATGAAAGGGTGCAATCCACGTTTCAACGTCCGGTAGGGAGTGGGCCGATGAATATGAATGAGACCATAACGCTAGAATTACCCGCCGAATTGGCGGCGCGAGCCCGCGCTGTGGCCGCGGCCACCAATCGACGCTTTGAAGAGGTGGTGGCAGAATGGGCCGGACGCGGCGCGATCGAGCCGGCCATCGAACAGGCGACCGATGACGAATTGCTGGCACTTTGTGATGTATCGCTTCCAACCGCAGCGCAGCAAGAACTCAGCGAGTTGCTGGCTGGCAATCGTGAGTCGCAGCTCGATGCGAGCCAGCGGCGCCGCCTCGATGAACTGATGGCCGGCTATCGCCAAGGGCTCGTGCAAAAAGCAAGAGCTTGGAGGCAGGCCGTCGCGCGTGGGCTGAAGCCTCCTCTAAGCGACCACGCAGCATGAGCGTGACTGCTAAAACCGATACGGTCTGTTTCCTTGTGGCTGCAAAAACCCCAAACTCTCAGCGCCACGCGGACCGATAAACTCCCCTAGGCGTCTCCGCGCGACCGCCGCGCATGCGCCTGCCCGCTTTCAGACCCAGTTGTTCCGTGTGCCCATGAGAGTCATTGGCGCCCTGGTTGCGCTCGTGCTGCTTTCGCAGACTGGCTGCTCGGCGCTGTCCGGCTTCCATCGCGATTGGCAGTCGGGCTGCGCCTGCGCCCCAAACGGCGACATCGCCGGCTGCTGGGACGGCTGTTGGGAGAGCCGCTGCACCGGGCATCACGGCAAGGTGCGGGCCATCATCACCCGCCAAGACGAGACCCACTACTGCGCCCGCTTCCACGGCACCTTCTTCAAGGTCATTCCGTTCGGCTACCAGATGATGCTGACCGCCGCACCTCAAGACGGGAAATACGTGCTCTCAGGGCAGAAGAACCTGGGCAAGCTGGTTGGCGGCGTCTATCGCTTCCAGGGACACGCCACCGACAATGAGTTTTATGCCGAGTACACCAGCGACAACGATTGCGGCACGTTTATCATGAGCCGCGCCGGCGGCGGCGGTTGCTCGTGCCAGCGGTGAGGAAGCGCGGGAGCAGAAGAGCGCGGGAGCAGGGGAGAATTGATACGCTCCCCTGCTCCCCCTCTCCATTGCTCCCCTGCGCGTTAGCCCCACAGCCGCTCCAGCACGCGGCCGGTTGAAATGCGACGCGGCCCCCCGCGGGCATCGCGAATCTCGCTGCCGGGATCGACGCCCAGCGTATCAAAGATCGTGGCGGTTAGATCGGCGGGGCTGACCGGGTGCTCTTCGACCCGCGCGGCGTGACGGTCGGTGCGGCCGTCAATGCTGCCGCCCGGCAAGCCGGCCCCGGACATGACGACGGTGAAGGCGTGCGGCCAGTGATCGCGGCTGGCGTATTTTCTGTCGATCTTGGGAGTGCGGCCGAAATCGCCCATCCAGACCACCAGCGTTTCGTCGAGCAGGCCGCGCGCGGCCAGATCGCTCACAAGAGCCGCCAACGCACGGTCGGCCCGCGGCGTCAGACTGTCCTTCACCAACGGAAAGTGGTTGCGGTGCGTGTCCCAGGGATTGTTGGCCACGCGCTCGCCTTTCCCATCGGCCCAGTCCTGCGGCTCTTTGCCCCAATACACCGTGATAAACCGCGCGCCCGCTTCGACCAGCCGCCGGGCAAGCAACACCGACTGCCCGTGCCGATTGCGGCCATAGCGCTCGTGTACGGCCGCCGGCTCGTGCTCGATGTCGAAGGCGGCCTGCACACCGGGCTTGCTTAGCAGCGCCAACGCCTGCCGCTGATAATCGTCGAAGCGATCGAGTTCGGCGGTTCGCTCCAGCCGCGCGAGTTGGTCGTTGAACTTCGTGACCAACGAGCCGACTTTCGTCAGCCGGCCGGCGGAGATATCGCGCCGCAATGCCAGATCGGGCTTAACGAGCCGGGCCTCGCGCGTGATTTCGACGCGGAAGGGATCGTACGAACCGCCCAGAAAACCGGCATTCTGCCCTGGCAGCACGCGGGCCTCCATCTTCATGGTTTCGGGCAGCTCGATCACCTTGGGCATCACCGCCGGCGACCGATCGCAGCGACCGAAGGCCGCGCCCATCTGCGGAAAATCGGTGTCTTCGACCTTGAGGTTGCCCGCCGAGCTGATGTGCTTGTAGCCCGTGAGCATCTGGTAGACGGCTGGATCGTGGACCGTCTCCTGATGACAAACGCCGCGGATTTGCACCAGGCGGTGCATCTGTGTTGCCGTGTGCGGCAGCAGCTCGCTGGTGACGATGCCCGGCACGCTAGTGGCGATCGGCTGATAGGGGCCGCGGATCTCGGCCGGCGCGTCGGGTTTGAGATCCCACAGATCGATGTGGCTGGGGCCGCCGTCCATATAGAGCAGGATGCAGGCTTTTGCGCGAGCGCGCCGTGCCGGAGTGACATCGCGGGCGCGCGCCAAGGCGGCCAAGGGAAAACCGCCCAAGGCAACGACGCCGAATTGCAGCAGATCGCGGCGGAGCATGAGGGGCTGCTCGCTGGTGGTTGGTGGTTGGTGGCGGCAAGTTGGGTGCCATGCCACTTAACGCCGAGGTGAATTGTATCACCCAGGCGGTTATTCCACCATTTATCCATACACGCTAGAACCTCCAGCTCCACTGCGAGTAATAAAAATCGGCGTTGCCGCTGACGCCGGGCGGATTGGTGGCCCGCACAAAACTGCCGGCGAAAAAGTGCGAATAGCCAAACAAAATGTCGGCCCGCGGATTCACCAGAATCTGCACCAGCAGGTCGAACTCTTGCCCCACAAACCTGCCCGCCCTGCCGGTGGGCGAGATGCGAATCGGATTGCCCGACGCGTTGTATAGCGCGTCGCGGGCCTGATCGAGGTAAAACAAGTGATACCATGCCGAGACATTCACGTTTTCAGTCGGCGAAATCGTATACACGCCGTTCAGGTCGCGAATGTTCTGCCGGCCCACCAGGTCCATGAAGCCAAAGTAGCGGTGGCCCCAGGGAAACAGTTGATTGAACGTGCCGTGGCGGCCGTTGGCCGGGTTGGCGTCGCCCGAGGCCCAGTCGTAGTAGACCCAGGCGGCGGGCTTTCCCTTGGCCTTGGCAAACTCGTAGCCCAGGCCGGCCACGGCCATGCCCGCCGACTGTATGCCGGCGCCCCACAAGCCGAACTGATACGCTCCCTCGAATTCATAGAGGAAGTTTTCTTGCCGCCCCATCCAGCGGGCGCCAAAGGTTTGCAAGTTGCTGTCGACCGGAAAAGCCGGCGAGAGCGGCGCGCCGTAGGTGTCGAGACCCAGATAATAAAAATCGACCTTTTGCTTTTCAAAGCCTTTGTAGCTGCTGTACGCGCCGTAAAAATTCTGCGTCGTGTCGAGCCGGTCGGGCCGCGACAAGGCATTCGGCAAAATGCCAAACGCCACCGGCCGCACCCAAAATCCGTCGATCTTCCAATCTTTGCCGCGCCAAAACAGCTTCGCCCCGTCGAAGGTGCGCAGCACGTTGTTCCAGATGGCGGGCGAAACCAGCCGCTCGTTGCCGAAGGCCAGCTCTTGCCGTCCGACGCGGCCCCACAACTCGCCGCGATCGCCGTCGTACAACCGGCCGTCGGCGAACAGGTTGAGCGCCTCGATGCCGTTCTCTTCGGTCGGCAGCGGCGTATGGCGCTGGTACGACGTGGCCGAATCGAGCGCCTCGCCATACAGCCGAATTCGTTCGCCCAGCTTCAAATTGCCGTAGAACCGCGTGCGTTGCAGCAGAAAGTCGTCGCTGGTGCCGCTCAGGTTGCGGCCGCGCAAGTTGAACTCGTGCTGATCGCGCAAGCGGTACTCGCCGCCGAAATCAAACAAGCTGCGCCGACCGATCGGCACCTGCTTGAAATAATCGCCAAAGTAAAACTCGCGGTTGTTCGGGTCGTTCAGATAGCGAAAGTCGTTGTTGTAATAAAACCGCTTATAGGCCTGGAAAGCGGGCCGCTCTTCGGCGGGCGTAATGCGCTGCGGCAGCTCGGCTTCTTCTTGAACTTCTTCCGGTCCGCCGGGCGTTTGGTCCGCGGCGCCGCCCGCCTGGCCCGCGGTTCCGCGGGAGCGACCGCGCTGCGCGGCGTTCCGTGGATTTCGGAAACGGGGCGGAATCGGCCAGTGCGTAGCGACAGCGGCCTTCTTGGCAGAAGTTCCCTGGCGCTGCGACTTAGGCTGCACCGCGTTACCGCCGCCCGCTGTCGGCTGAGCAGGCGCCGCCTCGCCCGCGGCGGCAATCACCATCAACAGCGGCAAAACGTAGGCGACCAAGGTTGTTGCCACCGGGCCAGGGGGCGGCCTCGCACACCAGCGAATCATGCCATTAAGATCGGCACAATCGGATTAAGCCGCCATCGGCCGCAGGCGCAAGCCCTACAACCGGCAAACTCAACCCAGCTCAACGACGCCACCGCTTGGCCTTGGCCGGATGGTGGTGGAGCGGAACAAATCTAGTGCACAACGCTGGGCCTGTTTGCACCCAGAACGGCCATTTTGTGCAGCCCAGGCTCTGCCCCAGCGCCTGGTGATTCGGATCGCCAACGAGGTGAATCGCGTGCGCTGCACGGAGCCTCGCTTGCGCGTCGGGTTGGTGTGAGGAACTCGCCGGTTTTGCTTTACGCCAGCTTGGCCAGGCGGCGAATCAGCCATTCGAGACACAACAACCCACACACCGTACACATGGTCCAGGCGTTCGACCATAGCGGCGTCGGTAACGAGATGGTGGTTACCGTGCGGCTAGCGTCGCGCAACACAGCGAGCAACGGCTTCGCGCCGGTCGATCCGGGCGTCTCAGCCAACGCCGCTTCCAGGCCCACGTAATAGACACCGCCGGTCTGCCGGGCAATTTCGCTCAGCAAGGCGTCGTTGCGCTCGGGATGCTCGCGCTCCAGCTCGGGCATCTTGACCTGAACGCGCCGCGAAATCAGCTCGTCGCCGTCGGGCGGCGATAGTTCCAAGAGGTAGGTTCCCTCTTTGCGCGCCGTAAACTGCCCGCGATAGCCGCCCTTTTTGGTCGGATCGGCCAGCAGTTGGATCGTCTGCCGCGTGGTGTCGGGCAAGGTGATTTCCAGCGGCACGCGTGGCAGGTCGAGCGGCGCCAGGCGGCTGTCGGTCAGTTGCGCCCGCACGTCGACCGTGCCGCCCAAGAAGTAGCGATCGCGCTCGACGAGCAGCACGCCGCGCTGCGAGCCGCGCAAAAGGCGGCCTTGCGAGACATGGCGAATGAGCTTGGTATAAAAACGTTCGAAATAGGCATCGTCGATGGCCCGCAGCCGCCACATTTCGCCGCTGCCCAGATAGAACACGCGCCCGGCTCCGAAGAACTGCCCGGCCAGGTAGACGGGTTTTTGCCCGGCCTCCGCCGCGCGCGGGTCGGAGAAATAGCCGTACACGGTGGCGGCGGGTTTGGGGCCGCGAACCGAGTAATGACCATAGACGCCGGGAAAATCGGCCCAGGCTTGTACGCTGGCGGTGAGCGAATCTTCGATCCACAAAAACTCGGCCTCCAAGCCGTCGCGGCTGAACTCGATCGGCCACGGTTCATCGGCCTCGTGTCGGCTGTCGCCCAGCAGCGTCAGCCGGCGGTGGAACTCAACCGGGTACAGGCCGCGGATTTTGCTCAGCGAGGCGTCTTGCGCCCAATGGTCGGTGAAAACCGGTCCGGCAATGACAACCATGCCGCCCGCCTGGTCCGACACCCAGCGCTCGACCAGCTCTTGCTGAGCGGAGGTAAGTTGTCGCCAGTCAGGATCGAAGGCCACCAGGACATCGTATTCGAACAGCGCCTCGGGCGTGTTGGGAAAGGCATCGAGGATTTCATGAGCGTCTTGCGAAATGCCGGAAGCGCCGCTTTGCAGCAGCACATCGACCATCACGTCGCGGTCGCGCCGCAATTGATTGCGCAGAAACTGATATTCGCGCGTCGGCCCGCCGGCGAACAGCAGCACGCGCGTCTTGCGATCGACAATTTCGACGTCGGCCTCTTGCTGGTTGTCGCTGGGGTTGCGATCGGCGGCGGGCGGACGAACACGCAATCGGAGTGTGCGCCGCCCGGCTTCGGCCGGCGTCAGCTCGAACCTCGCCGGCACGACTTCGCCGTCGCCGCCGAGCGTCACTTCTTGCGTGCCTTCGAGCTTGGCCTCGGCGGCCGCGGGACCGGCGGCGTCGCGCGATTCCAACTCAACCGTCACCGCTTTGCCGGCCAGACCCTGAGCCTGCAAAAAGCCGGTGACCGTATAGCGATCGCCGGGATAAGCCCGCGGCGGCGCTTGCAAATCGCTGATCCGCACGTTCACCGGCTGCGTGAGCGAGCCGATGCCCACGGTATAGACGGGCACGCGGGCCTCGCGGGCCTGGGCGATGGCCACCGCCGGATCGAGCCCGGCGTTGTGCTGACCATCGGTGAAGACCACGATGCCCGACAGAGGCGAGGAACGTTCGGCGTCGATCCATTGCCGCAGGGCCTGACCCAGCCGGGTTTCGGCGCCGCGGGGAGCGAGAGCTTCCTCGAAATCGAGTTTTTCGTCATCGGTTGCGGAGCTGTCAGCCGAGGGCGGCTGGGCCACAGGCTGACCGTCGGCGAGTTTGTCCAGCGACAGCACGCGCGGCGCGTCTTGATCGAAGCGGGCCAACACCACGTCGTGCTTGCGCCGCAGCCGGTCGAGCCAGTCGCCCCGGCCCAACGCCGCGGCCACACGTTGCGCGCGGCTCGGTTCGGCGGGCACCGGCGTCTCTTCGGCATCGTGCAGGCCCATGCTGATGCTGGTGTCGGCCAACAGCACCACCCGCGAGTTTTGCACCTGGTCGATTTCGTTGCGCCACTGCGGTTGCAGGTAAATGGCCAACAGCGCGAGAAACGCCACGACGCGCAGCGCCGTCAACAGCCAGCGCACTGGCGCGGACAACTCGACGCCGTCGCGCCGATAGAGATAGACCACCAGCGACAACACCACCGCCGTCGCCAACACAGGCGCCAGCAGGTCGGCAGGCGACTGGATGCGGCCCCATTCGAAGATGGTCCGCGACGCCGCCTGGGCCAGGAGTGGTCCGTTGGTTGGCATGAGGGGATGGGGCTGGGGATTGGGGGTTGGGGATTGGCGATTGGGGGTCGTTTAGAAACTTCGCATTCCGGGTTCAGTACCGGGGCATCGCCGAGGCTCTGCCCCAGCCACCGATCTTTAAGCCCGACAGTCTCATTTCGGATGATACCCCGCCGAGTAGGCCAACAGTTGCTCGCCAATCAGCAGACCAACCAGACAATAAATAATCCACGGGCTCAGGTTCGCGCCGGCCAGTTCGTGCGTCGCCAGTTGAAACTGCCGGGCGGCACTATATTCATACGCGATGCCCTCCAGCTTGCTTTTCAATTCGTCAGGGGCCACCGTGGCCAAATTGCCCTCGGCCGACTCGACGTTGAACGCCAGTTGGCGAATCTCCGGCGTGCCTTCGACGGTGGTCAATTCCAACTGATAGACGCCGCTGGCGGGAGTCTCTGTGAACGAGGTGCGCAGCTTGTCGCTGTCAGCGGCTTGGACCGCGTTGGTCACCATCGCCGCTGCATCGGTCGCAGCCGCGCCGCCTTCGAGGTCTTCGGACGGAGCGAGCAGGCGCACCTCGCTCTGGTAGCGGCCGGGGTCAAGTTCCAACTCGATGGGCGTGCCCACCAGCCGCTGCACGTCGGCGGCCGCGGGCGAGGCCAGGTACGACTGCATTTCGAGCATGGCGACCACAAAGCTGGGGTTGCGGCCCCAATTGTTCCAGGTGGGCGCGGCGGTCGTGGTGAAAGCCACCACGCGGCCTTCGCCAAACTTTCGCTCGACGGCCAGCGGCGCGCCGTTGCGCAGGCGGGCCAGCACGCGCGTGCTCGAATCGGCCGGCGGCGACCACGACTTGGGAACGGCCATGTACCAATCGATCAGCACGCCCGTCAGATAACTATTGCGCTCGCCGGCGAAGACACGAAAAATCGGATGGTCGCTCACTTCGAAATCGGCGCCTTTTTCCAGACGATCGACCAGAAGCTGCGTCTTGGCGCCCAGCGGCATCGGAAACACTCCGTCGCCGTCGCGATAGAGCGCTTCGTTATAGAAGCCGGCGCGGCAGGCGTCGCCCAGAAACACGCCTAACCCACCGCCTTGGCCGACAAACGCTTCGAGCGCCTCGATCGCCGGAGCATCGAGATGTCCCACGTCGAGCAAATACACTGCCTGAAACCTATCGAGCGGTTTGCGGTTGAGGTAACTGGGCGGCTCGATTTGCGGGTCGATGCCGGTCTTCACCGCCCCGCCCGGGGCGAGGGCGGCGGCCAGATAACGGGCGCCCGCCGTGTCGGCGCTGCCGTCAATGAGCAGCACATGGACGGTCGGCGGCAAATCGACCACGGCAAACCGCAGATTGTCGGCTGCCACGAGATCGCTGGCCAGGCTGGCGGCGATGGTGTGCTCGCCGGCGGTGGGAAAGAAGACGCTGAACCGCCGGGTCTCGCGCTCGCCCGGCGCGATGCGGTCGATCGCAAGCGCGGGCCGGGCCTGGCCGTCTTCCTGCAAAAGCACGCTGACGCCTTCCGCCGCTTCGCTGCCGTAGTTGGCCACAGTGACAGCCATATAGAACGGCACGCCAGCGGCGCGGGTGCCTCGCAGCGGTTCCAGTTCCGCAATGCTCAGGTTTGCGCGGGCTGCATCGACGCAGTTGATCAGCCGCAATTGCACCCCCGACGAGTCGAGCCGGCTCAAGGTCTTGGCCAGTTGATCGGGCTCGTCCCAGTCGTTGGCTCGAAAATCAGAGACCAGGTAAACTACCTGTTCTTCGTCGGCATGACGATGCGACAAGGTTTCGATCGCCCGCAACGCCGCATCGGGGCCCATCGCTTGCTGCGAGGGTCGCATCAACCGCAGGGCGTCTTGCAGCCGCTGGCCAAAATCGGTGGTGACTTTTTCCTGCGAGAAGTCGGCGGGCGAAGTGTCACTGGCCCGCCCGGCGCGCGAAAAACGCAACAACGTGAACGACTGCCCCAGCGGCTGGCGCGACAGCTCTTCGCCAATGCGGGCGACCACGGCTTTGGCTTCATCGAAGGCTGTGGTGCTCGACCAGCGGTCGGACATCGAGAAGCTATCGTCCAGCAGCACAATGTGCTGCGATTTATGCCCGCTGAGCAGCCGGTTCAGCTCATGGCAGCCGATGGGCTGGGCCACCAGCAACACCACCCCGGCCACGGCGGCCATCCGCAGCAGCAGCAGCAACAACTGCTTGAGCTTGATCCAGGTGCTGTTGCGGCGTTGGCTTTCGAGCAAAAACTCCATGGCCGCCCACGGCACGCGGCGGTGGCGCAGCAGGTTGATCAGGTGGATCAACACCGGCACGGCCACCAGCAGCGAGCCCCAGAGTGCGAGCGATGGTTCGACGAAATTAAACATTAGGCGATATTGGCTCGCCTTTTCTACTTGGTTTGAGGAGCGGACGACATGCCCATTTTATCATGGCCATCGGCTGACGAGAAACCCGAACTCATGCGGCTCTGCCCGAGAAATCCAAATCCGCCGGGCGCCGCGAGTTGCCGCCCGATGACGACCGCACTACATTGGTCGATAGTTCACGTACGTAGACGTTCTGAAAACCTCGATTTTGCCCGAAAAGGGAGTCAAACGATGTGGCGACTTGCCGTTGGGCCTGTGGCGGTGCTAACGCTGTCGGTGGCGCTTGGGTCAGACCGGGCGGAAGCTGACCATGCCGATCATGGGGCGGTTGAGTTCTCGATTCGCTCGATCAACGACGGTCGCTGGTCGGACGCCGCCACCTGGCTACCGGCGCGCACGCCGAAGGCCGGCGACCGCGTGTTGGTCAGCCGCGGTACGACGGTTGAATACGACGTGGCCAATCGGGACGTGCTGCGGCTGATTCAAGTGGTGGGCACGCTTTCGTTCGCGCGCGATCGCGATACCGAGTTGAATGTCGCGCTGCTGAAGGTGCAAAACAGCGATACGTGCAGCGAAAGCGGCTTCGCCTGCGATTTTCGGCACAAAACCACCGGTGGCGAACCGCTCGACGCTCCCGCGGGCAGTCTGCCGGCACTGTTGATCGGCACGGCGGAACAGCCAATACCCGCCCAGCACACCGCGCGGGTTCGTTTGCACTATCTTGAAGGGATGAGCCGGGACGACGCTCCGGCGATCGCCTGCTGTTCGGCGCGGATGGAATTTCACGGCGCGCCGCTGGAGCGGACTTGGGTGAAGTTGGCCGACGACGCCAAGCCGGGTCAGAGCCAGGTGGTCGTGGCCGAGGCGGTTTCCGATTGGCGCGTGGGCGACGAAGTCATTGTTACGGCATCGCAGCGCGGCACGGGGTCTGGCTCATATCGTACGCGCGAGGGAAAAGCCAGTAAGGCCCAGACCGAAACCCGCCGCATCACTGCCATCGATGGTCAGACTCTGACGCTCGACAAGCCGCTTCAGTTCACACACGCCGGCAAGGGCGAGTTCCACAGCGAAGTGGCGAACCTCTCGCGCAACGTGATGGTGGAAAGCGCCGCTCCCGACGGGGTACGCGGGCATACGGTCTATCACCGGTTCAGCCGCGGCGGAATCAGCTACGCCCGCTTCGCCCACCTGGGCAAGGAGGGCGTGCTCGGACGCTACGCGATCCATTTTCACCTGGTGGGCGACACCATGCGCGGCAGCAGCGTGCGGGGCGCGGCCATCGTCGATTCGCACAACCGCTGGATCACGATTCACGGCGCGCAATACCTGGTGGTCCGCGATTGCGTGGGTTTCCAGAGCGTCGGGCACGGCTATTTTCTCGAGGACGGCAGCGAGGTCGACAATCTGCTCGATCACAATCTGGGTGTGCAGGCCTTCCGCGGAAAGCGTTTGCCCAACCAGGTATTGCCCTTCGACGAAAACGAGGGAGCGGCTTTTTGGTGGGCCAACGGGCGAAACACGCTGGTGCGAAACGTCGGCTGCGAAAACGACCAGTACGGCTTTCGCTACGACATGCGGCGCACCTCGGGGTTCGACCCGGTGCTGCCGATCGTGCAGGCTGATGGCTCGAAAAAGCCGGTCGACGTGCGGACAATTCCCATTGGGCGGTTCGACGACAACGAGGCTCACACCAGTTTCGCCGGCATGGTTGTCGCGGCCAACGGCGGCAATCAGCCCGACGTGCCGATTGAAGACCAGCGAACGCTCGAGCAGATCCGGAAGGTCGATTGGACAGGTCCCGACACGCGCCATCCGCACGTGATCCGCCGCTTCACCATCTGGGAAGCCCACTATGCTTTTCGTCCGCACAGCCCGGCAATGTTGATCGACGGGCTGCGGATCGCACGGGCGACCTACGGAGTGTATCGTCCGGCGTTGGAGAATCACGTGTATCGCGACGTGCATTTTTCCGAGATCGGCGCTGAGCCGTTCAACCGCGGCATGGACGACGCCAGCGCCCAGACCGGGAGCATCACGGTCGACGGCCTGACGATCGACGATTTCAACGGCGGCAATCAGCGGCACCCAATCGTTCACATGAGCGACAACGACCTGTCGGGCACTTCGGAGAGCCATTTCCGAAATGTGGTCTGGAAAAACGACAATGGCCGGCGACCGGTGTTCAACCGAGGTGGATCGGTGAGGGTCGATCCCATCGTGCCGACAAGCGTGCCCTACTTCGTCCACGACTTTTTTGGCGCAGGACGCCATGCGCGGATCGTGAGCACCAAAGCCAAAGACCTGCTGGCCGACGGAAAGCAGTATCGCTCACTGCCGCCGTTGACGGGCGACGAATCGGTGGTGGCCGAAGTGACCGGTGTTCAGTGGCCGCAGTTGCTGCAGGAAAGCGATGACGTGCCGCCGGCGACCATCGTTCTTTCGGTCGCGAGCGAAGGCGAACGACTGATGGTGCGGGGAGTCTCGCACGACAACGGCGAGATTGCCGCCGTCGAGGTGAATGGCAAGCCGGCCGAACTGCTCGCCGCGGCCAGCGGCGTCGTCGATTGGCAAGCGACCTTGGAGGTTGATTCCGAGGGGCCAATCATCGCGTTTGCCAGGGACGAAGCCGGCAACATCGAGCAGACCCCGCACCGGATGCCGCGCGAACATTAGGCCCGCGCCGATCGCTCTGAAATTGCCCGTGGCGGGTCTGCGGCGGTGCGAGCTAAGCGCCGCTCAAAGACGCAAGGCACGGCAGATTCTGCACTTAGCGATGTCCGCACGCTCGACCTGGCCGCGAGCGCCACGCGCCGCGGCTGCCTCAAGGATTCTCGCTACCCGGCGAATAGAAGGGTAGAATTGAATCCCATGCGATTAATCGAACTGTTCCTGCTGCGGATGGTTCTGCTGGTCGGGCTGCCGGCGTTGCTGGTGGTGCT
The DNA here is from genome assembly GCA_025927475.1 of Pirellulales bacterium. Classification (GTDB taxonomy): domain Bacteria; phylum Planctomycetota; class Planctomycetia; order Pirellulales; family JAICIG01; genus JAICLL01. The sequence goes on along the minus strand of JAICLL010000014.1, from coordinate 24,743 downwards.
GATGGTTGGACCTCGGCGATTGGCAGACGCGCTCAAGCGGGGCTGGCGCTGGTTTTGGACCAAACGGCTCGAGCCGGAAGAGATTCTCTCGCAGGTTGTTCACCAGCATCAAGAACGCGTCGAGGCGGTCAAGCACGTCATCGAGCAAGCCGAAACCGCCGAGCGCGAAATAGCGCGCAGCCTGCGACAAACCGAAGAGCACCTGGCCTCACTCGAAGAAGAATCGCGCACACTGACGGCCAAGGGCGACGACACCGAAGCGCGCGAAGCGATCTATAAATTGAATCTCGAAAAACTCGCCGCCGACAACTTTCGCGAGCAGCTTGTCAAACAACGTCAGGTGATCGCCGACAGCCGCCGCCGCCGTTTTCAGCTTGAGTTGCAACTGCGGCAATACGAAGTTGGCCGCAGCATTCTGCTCAGCCAGCTTGCCGAGGCGGAAGAGGTCGAGCAGCAATACGCCATCGCCCGGCATTTCGATCCGTTCAACGCCGTGGCGGACTGGCAGCGAGCCGAGGCCGCGGTCGAAGAAAAAGCGGCCAACGCCAAAGCACTCGAACGCGTCCAACACGACATTGCCGAGGCCGCGGCGGCCAACCCCGCCGACGTTGATCCCGCCGCGCTGCAAGCGCAGCTCGATCAACTGCGAGCCAAATCAACCCTCACCGGAGAATAAACGTGGCGTTCTACCAAAAACCGCGATTCTGGATTCGGGCCTTCGCCCTGCTGATCGCGCTGATCGTCGTCCAGCAGATCTGGCAGTGGGAAATCGAGCGGGTCGAAGTGCCGCCGGGCAAGTTCCTGGTGCGCATTCACAAGTGGGGCAAAGACCTGCCCGAAGGAGAAATCATCGCGCCCGACGAATCGTTCAAGGGCGTGATGCTCGAAGTCTTGCCCGAAGGCCGACATTTTCTGAACCCGCTGTTCTGGGATTACGACATGGGCCAGATGGTCGCCGTGCCGCCGGGCGAGTGCCTGGTGCTGACGCGCAAATTCGGCACGCAGATTCCGCCCGAACGATTGGTCGAGGGGGGCGACATCCTGGCTCATCACGACCCCGACCATCCGCAGCAGGGCGAACGCGGCATTGTCAAAGAGGTGTTGACGCCCGCCAGCTACCGGTTGAACAAATTCGCCTACTCGTGGGAACCGACCAAGGCGGTCGAGATCAAAATCAACCAGGTAGGCGTGCGCACGTTGCGGGTGGGCAAAGACCCCGCCGCGCTGAAAGACAGCGACGAGCGCGGCCCCTATGTGGTGCCCGCCGGCTATCGCGGCGTGCAGCAACAGACCGTGCCGCCGGGCACCTATTATATCAATCCGTATGTCGAGACCATCCATCCGGTCGAAGTCCGCAGCCATCGTGTCGAGCTGACCGACATCACGTTCCCCTCGCGCGACGGCTTTATTCTCACGCCAAGGGTGGTGGTGGAGTACGCCGTGGCGCCGGAGAAAGCGCCCGAGCTCATGGTCCGCCTGGCCGACGAAGGCATGCTGCACCAAGAAGACGTAACCGCCGAGCAGCAGCAGAAAAACCAGATTCTGCAAAAGGTGATTCTGCCGCACATTCGCGGCTATGCGCGGATCGAAGGCAGCAATTTTGACGCCCGCGATTTTATCTTGTCCGACGCGTCGATGCCGGCCAGCGACACCGATGCGCCACCCGTGGATGCTGATGGCCGGCCCACCAACGCCCGCGAGCGCATGCAACGGGCGTTGCTCGCCAAGGTGAAAGACCGCTGCCAGACCCTGGGCGTCGAGATTCGTGCGGTGACGTTGGCCGATCTGCTGCCGCCCAAGGAGCTTTCTGAACAGATCGTGCAGCGCGAGTTGGCCCGCGTCGAGCGTGAGAAGAACGTGGCGCTGGTCAAGCAAAACAAAGCCCAGCAAGAGTTGGCCTCGAAAATGGGGCTTAAGCAGCAGGCCAAGGAAAAGGTGGCGGCCGAAACGCTGCTGGTGCAGGCCACCACCAAGGCGGAGCAGCTTAAAGAAGTCGAAAAATCGCGGTTGGAGCAGAATCTGAAGAATGCTCAGGTCGAGCTGGAGGCGGCCCGCGATCAGGCCGCCGCCACCTTGGCCAAGGGCGAGGCCGAGGCCAAAGTCATCACGCTCAAAAACGAAGCCGAAGTGGCCGGCTTGCGGGCCGCCGTGCAAGGTTTTACGAGCGCCGACTACTTCGCGCAGTATCACATGCTCGAGAAGCTGGCGCCGGCGCTCACCGAAATCTTCGCCTCCGACGACAGCGATTTTGCACGGTTGTTCGCGGGATACATGACGTTGCCCAAAGGCAAGCCATCCGTGCAACCCGCGGAGCAACCAAGCCCGCAACCCGCGGCAGTCGCGCAAAGCGAGGAAGAACAGTAGGGTGGGCCGAACAACGTCTGTAGAGAACGGACTCCGTGCCGTTCCGTGAACCGGGCGATAACAACGAACAACGGAACCACAACGAAAGCCTTACGCTCATGCAAGACCCCTTTCAAAACTTTCGCTCAGGCCGCTTCCGTTCCAACTATTGGCAGCGACGCGCCGCCTTTGCCGCGGGGATGTTCGTACTCGGGCTGATCGTGCTGCTCGTCACCTGGAACACGTTCTTTGTGTACGTCGAGCCGGGCAAGCACCTGGTCATCATCGCCAAAGACGGTCAGCCGCTGCCCGCCGGGCAAGTGCTGGCCGAGCCGGGACAAAAAGGCATCGAACGCGAAGTGCTCGGCGAAGGCTGGCATTTTGTGCTGCCGGTGGTCTATGAAACCGAGCTGGAAGACAACACCGACATTCCGCCGGGCAAAGTGGGCATTGTCACCGCCAAGGGCGGCAAGCCGCTGCCGCCCGGCCGACTGCTGGCCGACGAAGGCGAACAGGGCATTCAGCGCCGCGTGCTGCCGCCGGGCACCTATCGCATCAATAAGCACGGCTTCGAGATCGAACAGGCCGAAGCGGTGCGCATCGAGCCGGGCTTTGTGGGCGTGGTGCGGCGGCAGCTTGGCCGCGACGGCACAGGCCGCTTTGCCAGCGCTTCCGACGAGAAGGGCATCCTGCGCCAAGTGCTGCAGCCTGGCCTCTATTATATGAACATCAAAGAATTTGAAGTCGAGCCGGTGGAGGTTGGCATTTTTCAATCGACGTTCTTTTACAACGAAGACCCGGCCCAAAGCACGGCCATCAAGTTCACCTCGAAGGGCGGCTTCGAGATCAGCATGGACTGCACGATCGAATGGGAGATTCTGCCGCACGACATGCCCGACCTGGTGGCCGAATATGGCTCGCGCCAGGAGATCGAGCGGAAGGTGATCGACGTGCAGGCTCACGCCATCGGGCGCGACAAGGGCATCGACTACGGCGTGCAGGACTTCTTAGAGGGGGCGAAACGCGAGGCGTTTCAGCTTGACTTCACCAACGAGCTGATCGCCGTCTGCAAGAAGAAAAACGTCACCGTGCATTCGGCGTTCATTCGCAACATTGTGATTCCCGAGGAGTATTTGCAGCCGATCCGCGACAAGCAAATTGCCGCGGAGACCGAAATCACCAACAAGGCCAAAGAGGCCACCGCCGAAAGCGAGGCCGACGTCGAGCGCGAGAAGTCGCTAATCGCGCAGCGTTCGGCCGAGGTGGAGGCCGAAACCAAGCGGTTGGTGGCGACCATCCAGCAGGATGTCGAAAACGTGACGGCGGCCACCGAGGCGGCGGTGCAGAAACTCAAGGCCGAGTATCAGGCGCAGATCGCGGCGATCGAGGCCCAGAAGACACAGACGCTGGGGCAGGCCGATGCGCAAGTGACCACCCTCACCGAGACGGCCCGCGGCAGCTTGTATCAATTGAAGATGGACGTGTTCCGCAATGACGCCGACGCTTTTCAGCGCTATTCGCTGGCGCAAAAGCTGGGCGAAAACCTGGTGTTGCGATTGTTCCACAGCGGCAGCGGTACGTTCTGGACCAACATGGACGGCAAGGGCGTGAATCTGCTATTGCCCGCCCCCGGCGCCACGCAACGGACAAAGAGTGCTGGGGACCAGGGAAGCGGGGGAGCAGCGGAGCGGTAGCCCGGGGCCATTGCGCCGCTTGGGTGCTTGGCTCAGGTCACCGCCAGTTGAGAGTCGCTTTCTCCAGAATCAAGATTAAGGCTTTACGTGCAAAACCTCGGGTGCAATGGCGCGGCTGGCCTGCGTTGAAGTGCATGGCGATTACGGTGTATTGAGCAGTTCTTGCCAAGTGGCGACGTCCAGCACTCGCTCGCCCATGCGATGCAGCCGCGCGATGTCGTCGATCGCGCTGAGCGATTCCCGCACTGAGGCGCCGGACTCCCCGAGCCGGCGCGCGCCAATTTGCAGCAACATGGTTCGCAAGCCTTCTGCCATGCCTTTCTCCATGCCTTTCTCCATGCCTTTCTCCATGCCTTTCTCCATGCCCTTCTGCATGCCTTTTGCCATGCCCTCCTCGACAATCAACTGGTAAGTACTGGAATCTCGCAAATCAACCATGGTTAGAGCCTCCTGTAGCGATTTCAACTTGGAACTCGGAACGCGCATTCCGATCAGGAGCCAGGCGGCCATCAACAGCCGCTCAGCATCGGCAGGCGGCAACTCAGCCTCCAGCCGCTCGTCAATCCGCCGCAACAAGCCCGACAAAGCCGCCTCCGGTGGATCGCCAATGCCTAGCACGGTATCGGCCTGAGCCGATACGGTAGAAAGGTCGACGTCCAAAGGACGAACCGGAAGCTCCACGTCTAGCTCGAGGCCGGCGAGCCAATCGAGCGGGTATCGGCGGACCAGTTCTTTGAGCGTAGCATCGAACGGGAGCGACATTCTTATCTCCTCCCAGCGGCGCACATCGACCGTGAGACAGCGGGCCGACGCGCGGCGCCACGCGAACTGGCGCGTGGCAATGTTCGAGGCTAGTCGCACTTGGCCGGCGGCACGCGATTCGTTCATCGCGTCCTCCGTGACAATTTGGCAACAGATCGGCTCCGCGACGATCACGAACCATCGCTGGTGTCAATGGATAGCGTCGGGCAGGCCAGCGAGTCAAGGCCGTGCAGCGAATTAAGGGACGACGATTGCACGCGCTGTGTCAGTCCGAACTTCGGCTATACTAGCCCAGCAACCATTGGGTCCTGCGGGCCGGTGTAATGGACGCGCCAGTCATCGCTGCGCCGGCCACGAGGGCCGGGGCTACCGCGCACCTAGACAGAGACGATTCACGAGATCACGATTGAGTTCTTCTTCAGACACCGAATTTGAAATTGCCATTATCGGCGGGGGCATTGTGGGGCTGGCCACCGCCTATGCGCTGGCGCCGCGGCACGGGCGGTCGCTGGTCGTGCTGGAAGCCGAAAACCGCGTGGCCGCCCACCAAACCGGCAACAACAGCGGCGTCATTCACTCGGGGCTGTATTACAAGCCCGGCTCGCTCAAGGCCAAAAATTGCGTGGCCGGACGCGAAGCACTCTATCGCTTTTGCGCCGAACATGGCGTGGCACACGAGCGCTGCGGCAAAGTGGTGGTGGCCACCGAAGCCGCCGAATTGCCGCGGCTGGAAGAATTGCACCGCCGCGGCGAAGCCAACGGCCTGATCGGCATCAAGCGGCTCTCGGCCGAGGAGCTGCGCGAGCATGAGCCGCACGTGGCCGGCGTCGGCGGGCTGTTTGTCCCGGAAACCGGTATCGTCGATTACATCGGCGTGACGCAGACCTACGCCCGGCTGGTCGCCGAACAAGGCGGCGAGGTGCGCACCACCTGGCAGGCCATCGGTTGCCGCCGCGAGTCGGGCGGGCTGGTGCTCGAAACCACGCACGGCGCCGTGCATTGCCGGCATCTGATCAACTGCGGCGGGCTGCAGGCCGACCGCGTGGCTTGGATGTGCGGCGTCGATCCCAGCGTGCGCATCGTTCCCTTCCGCGGCGAGTATTATCAACTGACGCCCGAACGCGAGCACCTGGTGCGGAACCTGATCTATCCGGTGCCCGACCCGCGTTTTCCTTTTCTGGGCGTGCATTTCACGCGGATGGCGAAGGGAGGAATCGAGGCGGGGCCGAACGCCGTGCTGGCCCTGGCCCGGCATGGCTACACGCGCGGCAGTTTTTCGCCGACCGACGTGTGGGACATGGCCCGCTGGCCGGGCGTATGGCGGATGGCGAGCCGCTATTGGAAGACCGGGTTGGGCGAGGTCCACCGCTCGTGGAGCAAGGCGGCCTTTGTCAAAGCCTTGCAAAAGCTGATGCCCGAGTTGGTGGCCGCCGACATTGTGCCCGCCGGCGCCGGCGTGCGCGCCCAGGCCCTGACGGCGGCGGGCACACTGGTGGACGATTTTCACATGGTTCCCGCTGAGCGGATGGTTCACGTGCTCAACGCCCCCTCCCCCGCCGCCACCGCCTCGTTGAGCATTGGAAGAACCATTGCCGAGTTGGCCGAAAAGACGTTTGGCTGGGACGGCCAATGAGAGCGGAGGCCATTCACCTAGGCTGTGCCGGTAAGATAGAATGCATGACAGCGGGCAATTCAATAGTCAGAGGGGGCATGATGGTGGAAGCGTCCGCGTTGCCGGGTTGGACGGCGAGCAAAATCAAGCTTCGGCTCCGGCAACATCCCGACGCGCTCGCAAAGCTAACGCTGTTCCGCAATGCAATCGACGCGCGGCTGCAATCGAAATTGATCGTGCTGACGATTGGTCCGCCGCTGGTCGCCCGGGCGGCGGCCGTCAGCCAACAGACGGGTCTCCTGAGCAACGACGCCCTGATTGTCGCCGTCATGCACAGCAACAATCTGACGAACTTGGCGAGTTCCGATACCGACTTCGACCGCGTGCCTGGCATCGTGCGCTACGCGCCGCCGTAGGCAGCGATCCGCTGATCATTCGTTGCGGCGAATTTGCCAGGCGGATTGTTTCACGCGCCTTGCGCTTTGGCGTCCTCATCGCCCATCGCCAGGGCATAGGCCATGGCGTGGCTGCGGCAGTGCGAGATGCTCACCAGCATCTCGCGGATGCCAAGCTGCTCGACCAGATCGCGGGCGCCGCCCCGCAGCCCAACCACCGGCTTGCCTAGGTTGTCGTTGCGCACCTCAATGTCGCGCCAACTGATGCCCCGCCGCCAGCCGGTGCCCAGCGCCTTGAGGATGGCCTCTTTGGCCGCCCAGCGGCCGGCGTAATGCTGCGTCGCCTGTTTGCGGCTGCTGCAATAACGGATTTCATAGGGCGTATAGACCCGATTGATAAACAGCTCGCCGTGCCGCTCGATCATCTGCGCGATCCGCAAACACTCGATGATGTCGGTGCCGATGCCAAGAACTTTCATGATTCATCCAGTGCCGTACAGTGGGTTCCAAGCTCCAGCATAAACGGTAGACCCGTGCCGGTGCCACCGCATGTCGGCCGCATTGAAACGGACTCCAGGTCGATATGGCGGTGGGGACGGAGCGACGCCGTCGAGATGCCTCATTCATGGCGCCGGCAGCTTTGCATCAAGGGCCGCAACATGACTGCGGAGCAGCTTGTGAGTTCCATGAACGCCAACCAATTCACTGCGGACGAAGCCGCGGCCGATTTTGGGCTGCCATTGGAGGCGATTCATGAGGCGGTGCGTTATGGCCGCGAAAACTCCGATTTGCTGGCGCGAGAAGCCAGCAAAGCGCGTCGCCGGCTTATTGAATCGTCCGCGTTGACGAGCGGCCATTCCAGGGTAATGCCAACATAGCAGTGGGACTAACCTGAATTGTTGTTCGCGGCGATAGCCGCGCACACGATCCCCGCGGGCCACGTCACAAGAACGATTAGCCCGAATGTCGGCAGCACCAGAATCAAGTTGATCCCGAACAGCACCAGCGCGCCCGTCACCGTGCTGTAGAGCATTCCGAGCGGGCCGAACAAGAATGCCAGCAACGCGGCCAGTGCGGCGCTTTTTTGCGGCCTGATGACATATGCCGGAGCCGCCGCGTTGACGATCGTATTATGGACGATCACCGCGGGCGGTTGTTGCGGCGGATAACCATACGGTGCGTAGGGCTGCGCTTGTGGCATTGGTTGAGGCGGGTAATGCGCCGGTGCTTGGGCAAACGGCGTCGGCGCTTGCGGCGCCGCGGGGTATGCACCAGGAGCCGCGAATTCTGGAACGGTCGGAGCGAGCCGGCGTTCGGGCAGCGGCGGCGGGTTCGCGGGCTTGGGTTCCGCAGCGTGGTTGCCATACACCGCCGCCACAACCTGCGCAGGCGTCGGACGAACGGCCACCGATTGCGGTCGGCTTTCAGCACCAGTCGGCACGAGCGATGTGCCAGCGCTGGCCGGCTCCGCATCGAACAGACCAGGAACCTTTCCTGCTCGTGCCCACGGTCCGTCAACTCCTTTACGGATGCGGTCTTCGGGCTTGAGCCTACCGCTGCTGGCAAGTTTCCGCACTTGATCCGCGGTCAACGGTCCGTAAACCTTGCCGCCCATCTCGGCAAACAACTCGGTCGCCATTGCTTTCCCTCCAACCAGAAATGAGAACGGGTCAAGACCGGCAAACGAATGCCCCATATCATCGCACCGCGGCTGTCGCCAGTCAAACAAATAACGGCCCGTTTGGGCCGCAATCTTCGACCTGCGGCGGCGAAATACTTGCACGCCGCTGGTCGCCGGATGACAATGCCAGGGCGACCAACGGCTCACCGTAATCTGCATGGTGGCGATATGCCGGTTCATTCGATCATCCATTCGCTGGGTACGATCGGCGTTTTTCCATCGCGGGCGTTCTTGCCGGCGTTTGTTACGGCGTTGCTGTTGCGGTTCGGCGATTCGATTCCGCTGGTCTCTCACGCGGGACTTTCGAGCAGGGTCGAGGCGCCCTCGTGGTTTGTGTGCAACGCGTCGCTTGTCATGCTCGGACTGCTTTCCGGCCTTGAGTGCTGGGCGACCAAGAATTCCGACGTGAGGCAAATCCTCGATCAGTTCGATCGCTCGATCAAGACGGTGATGGCCTTTCTCACGACCCTGGGAGTGGTGAGCGTGCGCGACGGCGAGATCGTGCGCGAAATTCAGCAGGCGGGCCTCGCCGAGGGCTCTTTTGGGGTGATGACCGCCGGCGCGGTGTACTTTTTCACGTCTGCGCGGCGCTCGCTCTGCGATCTGCTGACCGATATGGATCCTCACGATTCACTAGGGCTGCAAAAGCTTTTTAGTTGGGCCGAAGATGCCTGGGTCGTCCTGGGCGTGGTGGTGCTGTTCGTGTTCCCGGTCGTGATGGTTCTGCTCACGGCGATGGTGTTTGGTCTGCTTTTCGTATGGCAGCAGGCCGCTCGGCGATGGGAAGAGAGCCGGCGCATCGCCTGCGCGTGGTGCGGTGACGCGATTTACCATTGCGCGGTTGCCTGCCCGGCGTGCGGCGGCGTAAACCGCCAGGCGTGTGCGGTGAATTGGCTCGGCCAGCCGAAGGCCGACCGGCCCGCCGACCCGACGCACCACGCCCTGCACCTGATCGCCGTGGGGCGCTGCCCGTCTTGTGCCACGCGCCTCAGGCAGCGCCGGCCGCACCAGGCCTGCGACGGTTGCGGTCGCGACGCGTTCGCCGACGATGCACAGTTCGGCGTCTATGTGCAACTCGTTCAGGCGCGATTGCCGCGCACGCTGCTGATCTGCTTCGGCTTGGGGCTTGTGCCCATCGTGGGCGTTGTGCCGGCGATCGTGTTCTACCGCTTTCAGTTGGTGAATCCTTTGCGCCGTTACGTTCCGTTCGGCTCGGCCCTGCTCGCGAAATGGCTGGTTCGGCTGGCATGCCTCGTCGTGCTTTCGGTGCAATGGATTCCGCTGCTCGGCGGCGCCTCGCTTCCGATCATGGCGTCGATCAACTACGCGATTTATCGCAAAGCGTTTCAAGCAGCCTGGCGTAGCCAGGAGCGGCAAGCGCCAGCCGCAGCGTTGGCCAGTGTGGCCGGTGCAGGGCGAGATGCGATCCGGTCCTGATTTTCGTGCTCGTTTTTCGTGTTGCGTCGCTGGCGTGTCGTTTGTCCTGCGTTGGCCCTCGTGGTAGACTGGTTGATATGAACATGGAAACGATCCTGGAGTGGGTTAACCGGCGGCCGTTTGAACCGCTTGCGCTGCGGCTTTCCAACGGCGAAGTCCATCAAATACGGCACCCGGAAACGGTCATCGTCACCAAGTCGCGAATGATCGTCGCCTACCCGGAGATCGACCGTGTGGTGTTTTGCTCGTTGATTCACGTGAACGCCATCGAAGCCTTGCAGGCGGCCTAGCGCGGCCTGCCGCTCGCGCGCTAGCCCGCGCTTTTCCCGCAGCCGCGAGACGGACCAGCACTCGCTCGTCGAGCCGGCCCAGAGCGAATCAATGGTTTCTGGAACCTTTTCCGCGTCCAAGCAACTTATGTTCGCTCGATTTCTGAAGCTGTTTGTCGCATCCGTGTGGCCGTGGGTGGTCAAGAACGTCTGGCCCGCGGTCCGCGGGCGAGTTAGCTCAATCTTTGAGCAAGTCATGGAGGACATTGAAAAAGCCTTTCGGGAATGGTTCGCGGTTCGCCAGAGCAGGCAGAGAGCGGCAGAAACAAACGCGGCCGATGCCGAGCACAAGGCGCGCGAGTCGGTGACGGAAGCTGATGAGCAAGAACAACGCGCGATAGCGCGCGTTTGGAGGCAAGTGGCCGAAGATTTCCGGAAGGAGAACGAAGAGCTTACGGCGAAGCTGCGTGAACTACTCGCACAAGCAAAGGCGAGCTTCGATCACCAGGTTAACAAAATGAATGTTGAGAACTTCATCCAGCAGAGCGAGGATGGCTCGCTGCGATTGCTCGGCACTGGTGAAAGGCTCGCCCTGCCGGCATCGCGCGTTTCCTTCAACGGCGAGATCAGCAAGGGCGAAGCTCGACCGCCAAAAGATGGAATGATCCCCATCGAGGAATTGCGCAACATGGCGCGCAAATTCGGTCTCGATGACTCCATTCCCGACGAGTATCTTTGTGAGGCAATGAACCAGTTAATCGACGCAATTATGACTGACGACGATGGCTCGGAGGAGTAAACCGAGTGCAGCCGCCGATTCAAAGATGAGGCGGGCCGAGTCCGATTTTAATCATGCACTCGAGTGCCTGCCGGACAGCTTGAGCTTTTCGGCGATGCGCGCGGCAGGATGGCGCGTCGGGGTCGCTTAAAGGTTCAACGCGGTGTTGCTCTCTGGCGATTTGTGACTCAAACTCGCACAGCACAAACCAAATTCGGTCGTCGCGCGGCTCCCGAAGTTTGTGGCGGGCGATTGCGGTCGCCAAAAGCCGCGCCAGCGTGTCTTGGATTAATGCCTCGGGGGCCGAAGCAAGCATCTTAACGGCGGCACCTGTCACGCCGCCCCCAGCGGCCATGAGCCCTCCCGCCGCCACAAGACCGCCGATCATTCCCCCGGGGCCGAACGCCGCGAGCGCTGAAACAACCGCCGCTCCGCCGGCAAGCCCCGCCGGTGCAACCATCATCAGGCCGATGGGACCGGCTAGCAGCAGTCCACCGCCGACGGCCGCTAGCCCAATTAGGGGCTTCAGTTTCAACTCCGCTTTTACCTTGACCTCGCGCCGTGCATCATTGAGAGCTGCGAAGATTGTTGTTCCAACGCGCTCGGGGAAATTCAAAGCACTTGCCAACCTCGCCAGTGCGTGTTGTCGCGCATCAACCGAGACGTCAATCTCATAAGGATGGATGATGTTCTTGCTCACTATCTCGAGCAAGACCGTTATGCACTTGCCCAAATCAAATAGTTCTCCAAGTTCTGGTCGGCGCCCGTCCGCCAGCTCGCGTAAACGGGCCGGCATCGTCCGTTGATCGCTGGCGCATTGTTCGGCGAGATCCGAAATGAGCGATTGCTGTACCTCATGGAGCGCGGCCCGAAATCTTTTCTGCTTTCCTACGTCGGTGATCTCGTCACCAAGGAAATGGCCATAAGCCAGCGCCGCAAGGATGATCTTTTCTTGATCGTCCAGCGGCACGTCAACGGCGGCGTTGATTGTCGCGACCTCGCGGCGGAGCGACCCGAACAGTGCGTCGCCGATGGCCTTGGCGACGAGCGGACTGCGCAAATATGGTTCGCCCGCGTGCTCACACATCCCTAGCTCCACCCGCACATCGAGCGCGTGCGCGAAGAGATGTGCAATGCCTCTGCCGTAAGGTACTGGATCGCTGAGCGACCAAAAATTCGCCCATGTCTTAACCCGCGTCAATGGAAACGCCTTAAGCAGAGGGTTCTTTTTACCGTGCATCACAAGGTGGCCGATGGGGCTGCCTATCGTGACCAGGCGGTGAACGACCAGCTCTTGCGGCAGATAGTCGAGAAGGTTGATGGCGACCAGCGAGCCTAAACCGTGCGCCACGATCACCACTTCGCCCGCCTGCGGCAATTCCTTGAGGATCGTTTGCAGTACCGACCCGCGACGACCTTCGTTGCTAAGGCAATTCCGCGCTTGTGCAACCTCAAAAACTGGCACGCTTCGCGCGCACTCCGCAAGCGACTCAGGAAAACCGACTGTAGTAACGCTGCCGCCAGGCACTTCGAGCAATCTCTCCATCGCGGCTTGCCGACACTCGTATTCCCAGGGTTCGTGCGCAGCCTGGGCCGCGGTAAGCCGGCGCACCCCTGGTTCAGGCAGTGAGCAAGGCGGCGACGTATCTTCGCGGAGAAGCGGCGCGTAGTGAGGTGCGATCACATCATCGAAGTCGACGCGCGGATACGCCATTTCAGAAAGGCCATCGCAGAGTGCACGGCACCAAGCACTTTTGACATCGCCATCGCCAATTCCGTGCAAGAAGACGAGCTTCATCCGTTCCTCGGCCGTATTAAAGAATGACGGAGGGGGGCGAGTTTCATGTTGTGCTAATACTCAGACCATGGGCAGCGGCCGGCGTCAGATAAACTCGCTCGGACTTTAATACCTGCACGGCGTAATGAAGGCAGGCATGAAGGTCGTCCGCCGTGATTCTCGGATAGTTGTCGATGAGTTGCTGTTCCGACCACCCGTTGGCGGGCAGGTCGAGGAGGAACTCGACCGCCAACCGCGTTCCTTTGACCACGGGTTTGCCAACCAGCACGCGCGGGTCAATCTGAATACGTTCTTCCCAGTTCGTGATCGATCCTCGCCGTGTTTCTGAATGATGGTCTCCTTGCCATTCTCGACTCGCGTTGCGGTCGAGTCAATTGGCGCATCGCCGACAGGCTAGGCGGCACATCAGCTTTTGCGCGCGAAGCCGCGTGCGGAAGAGCACATGTCGAGACGGCCCAACTGGTAACCGTTACCAGTTGGTCCTCCGGAGCACTCACCTGCCCGCTTCGGAGCGCGGCTGGCACTTTGCGCATTCGATTGGGTTCCGCAATCACCGACGGTCAACTGTTAACGGTTAACAGTTGAACGAGTGCGTGCCAACCGCGAACGGTTCACAACGGAAAGTTCGTTGCGGCGCGGGCCCGAAAAACCTCGGCCGCCGCTCAAAAGGGGGCACCGCGAGGCTGAGGGCGTCATATGGGGGGTGATCGGCAGCGCGCTGCCGAAGTGCCCGATCGGTCATGCCGGCAACGGCCAGCGAGGCTTGTGACAGTCGGCCCAAGCTCGACGCAACCGCCGGGACGTCGTTGCACTCTGCCCCAGCCACCAAGCCAAAAGAGAGGCCGATCGGCAGCGCGCTGCCGAAGTGGCAAATCGCGCCCTGTCAGGCTGAAAGCCTGACCTACTTCACGCCGCAGGCGCGTTGGGCGCGGAGCAAAACTTCGCCGGCTTTTTTGCGGGCACGGGCGGCGCCGTCGGCTAAGATGCCGCGCACCTCGTCGGGATGCGAGGCCAGCTCCGCCCGGCGGCGGCGTGGTTCGGCCAGAAACCGCTCGGCCACTTCGGCCAGGGCCTGCTTGATCTCGCCATAGCCGAAGCCGCCGCGGCGATAAAGGGCCGCCATTTCGTTGCGCTCGGTCTCGCTGGCAAACAGCGAGTAAAGCTCAAACAGATGGTCGCCCTCGGGTTCTTTCGGCTGCTCCATGGGCCGCGAATCGGTGACGATCCGCATGATCTTCTTGCGCAACGCCTTCGGTTCCTCGAACAGCTCCAGCGTGTTGTTGTAGCTCTTTGACATTTTTTCGCCGTCGGTGCCGGGCACCTTGGCGGCCCCGGGCAGCACCTTGCCCTTGGGCAAGACAAACGTCTCTCCATATTGATGGTTAAAGCTGCCGGCCAGGTCGCGGCAGACCTCGATGTGCTGCATCTGGTCTTCACCCACAGGCACAATGTCGGCGTCGTAAATCAGAATGTCGGCGGACATCAGCACGGGGTACATGAACAGCCCGGCGTCGGCCGTCAGGCCTTTGGCCTTTTTGTCTTTGTAAGCATGGCACCGCTCGAGCAAGCCCAGCGGGGCGCCGGTCATCAGCAACCAACACAGTTCGCTGACCTCGGGCACGTCGGACTGCACAAACAGCGTCGCCCGCCGCGGATCAAGACCCAAGGCCAGCAAATCGAGGGCGGCGTCATGCGTGTTTTGCGCCAGCAGCTTGGCATCGCGAACGGTGGTCAGCGCGTGCAGATTGGCGATGAAGTAATACGCTTCATTGTCGTTTTGCAGATCGATGTATTGCCGAATCGCGCCGAAGTAGTTTCCCCAGTGGAAACGGCCGGTCGGTTGGATGCCGGAGAGAACGCGCATGAGCAGAGGGCAGGATTCAGGATTCGGGATTCAGGATTCGGGGAAGGGGCTGGTGGTTTGTTCTTCGGTTCCGATTCGTAAGTCCCTAGTCCCTAGCCCCAGGCCCCTAGCGCCTCCTAACGTGCCAACGATGTCACGAACCGAGGCGGCGCCCAGTTCGTCCAAGGCCGCGGGCAGTGCGTCGAGAATTTCCATCGAGGCGGTGGGGCGGTAATAGTTTACCGTGCCGAGCTGCACTGCCGACGCGCCGGTGACCAGAAATTCCATCACGTCGTCGAGCGTGGCGATGCCGCCGATGCCGATCACCGGCGTCCGCACCGCCCGACTCACCTGGTAGACCGCACGCAGGGCAATGGGCTTGATGGCCGGACCGCTTAAACCACCGAGAACATTGCCCAATAAGGGCCGCCGCCGCCGCCAATCGACCGCCATGCCCAGGCAAGTGTTGATGAGCGAGATGGCATCGGCCCCGCCTTCTTCGGCAGCCTTGGCCAGCGCGGCAATGTCGGTGACGTTGGGCGTGAGCTTGGCAATCACCGGCAACGAGCAACTCTCTCGCACGCCGGCCACCACGCCGCGGCAAAGCTGCCGATCAGTGCCGAAGTCGACTCCCCCACTGACATTCGGGCAAGAGATATTCAGTTCGACGGCCGCCACGCCCGGCTGCCCGTCGAGCCGCTGGGCCAGCTCGATGAATTCCTCTTGGCTGCGACCAGCGATGCTGACGACAATCGGCGTGCCTAGCGAGCGTAGATAAGGCAAATGGTGTTCGAGAAAGCCATTGATGCCGTCGTTATCCAGCCCGATCGAGTTCAGCATGCCGGCGGCGGTTTCGACCGTTCGCCATGGCGCATTGCCCAGCCGCGGTTCTTTGGTAATTGTTTTGGGCAGGATGGCGCCCAACCGCCGCAGCTCGACCAACCCTTGCATCTCGCGCGCGTAGCCGAACGTGCCCGACGCCACCATGATCGGGTTCGAGAGACGCAATCGGCCTAGTTCGATGGAAAGATCGGGCATTGTGATTGCTCGACGATGCAAATTACGGTTGATGGCCTGTCAAACCGCTGCCACACAATGCAGAAAGAATCGCTTCCACTGCTCGACCAAGTGCTCGAATCGCTCCTTGGCCGGTTGAAACCGGTCGGGGACGGTGGAGAGTGCCATGCTGTTGCAACGTCAAAAACGGGCGGCTGACGCGGTGCTGCGCGGTTGCGCCATCTTAAGTCAGCATAACAAACCGCGTTCGGCGATGCCATGTAAAAAGCGGCAAAACGCGAAGCCAGAGGCGCCTAACCGCCTCGCATGCTCCGCGTCTCCGTGTCCGGTTCTTGGGCGCATGGCGCACCAATCGGCGCTCGGCCTTCTCCAGCACCGACGGCTTCGCTTAGATGATGCCGCCGTGCGTGCGGTATGGCGTCAGATGGCTTGGCATGTCGAGCATCCAGATGCGCTCCCAGTCGTCGAGCAAGTGACGCAGGTCTTCCGATGACCAGATCAATTGCTGCGCGCGGCGCACCGGATCGGCCGAGTAGGCGGGGACGATGCATCCCACACTCGGCGCGATCGACAAGCCAAGCAAAACTGCCAACAGCAGGTTGCGCATTGACCCAACTCCTACCTGAGACGAACGTTCGGCCCCAAATCCGTTGGGGCGCGCAAACGTCGTCGGCCGTGCCCCGCCGGTCGAGATCGACCAGCGGCGGCAACCGTTAAAGGTGATGATTTGCTCGTTCGCGGGAAGGGCTTCAAAGCCGGCAGGGGCCAGCTTCGGACCGCGGGGATGTGTACTTGATGGGATGACCGGCTTGGGTTAGCCGGGCGATTCGGCATTACTGCCGTAAGTTGCTTGTGCGGCAAGTGGTTCTGGCGTGCGTTCCGTCGGGTGGGGCACGGGTTGCGAGTTGCCTCCCGCTGCCGCGTGCTGGGCGGCTGCGGCGGCGGCCTGGCGTTCCAATTCGCGGACTCGTTCTTCCATTTCCTTGCCCGGCTTGAACGTAACTACGTATTTCTCGGGCACATACACCTTGTCGCCGGTCCGTGGATTGCGAGCTTTTCGTGCCGCCCGCTTCTTCACCTCGAAGACACCGAAGTTTCGCAGTTCGATCCGTTTTTCTTCGACCAGGGTTTCGACGATGGCGTCGAAGGTTTTTTGCACGATCTCCTTGGTCTTCAACTGCGTCAGCCCGATTTCATCCGAGATGGTTTTGACGATTTCTTTTTTGGTCACGGAACGGCTCTCCTGGAGTGAGGGTCGGCTCGCGGGACCGCTCCCTCTGGTATCAGTTGACGCTCCAAGTGTAGATGCCGTAAGCATTAGTGTCAAGGCCGCTGGACGTAACCCAGGACCCGCATCTGTGCCAAATGACCGGCGCACCGAGGGCGAAAAGCGCCGGCTGGATGCCGCCAGCCGGGTCGCCAATAGGGGGTCAATTGTCAAAGAACTTGATTCTGCCAGCCACGATATCGGCGATACCACCGGCAAACTCCAGCCAAAACCAGAAAACCGGCAAAAACGTTCAAACCCGGATCACCCGAACCTGAGTTACGATCTCCTCGACGGTGTAGAGACGCCCGCGGCCGCTGCCTGGGCAAACCTGGCAAGTCTGCTGCCAGTCGTCTTCGGTGCGGACGTTGGAATCCCAAAAAGGCCAGGTGCGGCATTGCCGCGGGCGGACCTCATACACTTGGCAGCGGCGCGTCTGGTTGTCGAAAAACACGCAGTCGCCGTTGTCAAACTCGACCAGCGTTCGGCGGCTGCCCACGCGGCGCACGTACTTGCGCTCGAATTCATCGACGGAGACACCGATTTTTGCCGCCAAAGCGTCGATCTCTTCCTGGTTTACCCAGACATAGCCCGGCGCCCCCGTGCAGCAATCGCCGCAGCCCGTACACTCGAATCGCAGGCCGTCTTGGAACCAAGGTTTTTTACTCATCGGGCGTTCTTCTCCGTAAGAAAAAAAGTGTGTGGCTGGCTATCTGTAAAGTACCGCGCTCGGCGGTTGCGCTGCCGGGGCATCGGCAAGCTTCTGCCCCAGCCACCTGAGACACCCAGCCACCCGAGACAACGTGATTCCTGTTCTCGAACCTTCTGGACCGGGGACCGCCGGGCACAAGGCCCGGGGCTACCTGAGTTGGCGGGCGATGTCGTCGAGCGCCTCCGCGACCTGCTCTACTTGTTCCAGCGTATTCATCGGACCCAGACTCAATCGTAACGTGCCGCCGCGCTGGAGCGTACCCAGATGTCGGTGCATCAGGGGGGCGCAGTGCAAACCCGCGCGTCCTTGGATTCGATACGACGAATCGAGCACCGCGGCCAATTCTTGAGGATCGATTCCCGCGAGCGTCAGGCTGACCAGCGGCACTCGCTGTTGCAAGTCGGTCGGCCCGAAGACGGTAATGCCGCCAATCTCGCCGAGCCTGGCCCACAAGCGGCCCAGCAACGCGAGGCCGTGCTGGCGCACCAGGTCGACGCCGCGCTCGAGCAGCCAATCGGCGCCCGCGCCCAGTCCGGCGATGCCTGGCACGTTTAAATTGCCCGACTCGAATTTGTCGGGGAGCAACTCGGGCTGCCAATCTTGATCGCTGCGGCTGCCGGTGCCGCCTTGGCGCAGGCTGGCGACTTGCTGTTCGACGCCAGGCCGCAAATAAAGCACGCCGGTGCCCAGCGGGCCGAGCAAGCCCTTGTGGCCTGGCGCCGCCAAGAGATCGACGCCGAGTTGCTCAACGTCCATCGGCACTTCGCCGAGCGTTTGGGCTGCATCGAGCAAGAACAAGGCGCCCGCTTGCCGTGCCAGCCGGCCCACTTCGGCCGCGGGTTGCAGCGCGCCGGTCACGTTCGAAGCATGCGTCATGACGATCAGCCGCGTTTCGCCGGTCATCGCCCGGCGGATGTCTTCGGGGTCGACGAGGCCGCTCGGCCCCAGGCCGACGCGAGACACGGTCACGCGGCCGGCTACCTCAAGCGTTTTTAAGGGGCGCAGCACCGAGTTGTGTTCGGCCAGCGTGGTGATCACGTGGCCGCCCGTAGAGAGGACGCCATGCAGAGCGAGATTCAACGAGTCGGTGCCGTTGAGCGTGAAAACAATCCGGCGAGCGTCCTCGATCTTCAGCAGCCGGGCGACGGATCGGCGAGCCGCTTCGACCAGACGCTCGGCCTGTTGAGCTTCGGCATAGGCGCCTCTTCCGGCCGAGGCACCGACGGTACGCTGATAGCGGTCGACCGCCTGATACACGGCTTCGGGCTTGGGCCAACTGGTGGCCGCCTGGTCGAAATAGATTCGCTCGCGCACTATCCACCGATCTGGAACATGGCCCGCTGGGGCTTCGTAAACTCATCGCTGTTGATGCCATGCCCGGCCTTCTTTGCCCACACGCACGACCGAACCAGGTCGGCCAACTGCTCGTCGCTGCCGCCGCCGCGCAGCAGCGCACGGGCATCCCATTCGACGGTCGAAAACAGGCAATTGCGCACCTGTCCTTCGGCGGTCAATCGCAGCCGATTGCAATTGGCGCAGAAGGGCTGCGTTACCGGATTGATGAATCCCACCGTGCCACCGCCATCGACAAAACGATAATCGGTCGCAGGCTGGCTGCGATCATCGGGCGTAATCGGTTCGAGCGGGCCGAATTCGGATTGCAGCATCTCGATAATTTCTTCGCCCGACAGCACCTGCTCGTTTTGCCAGGTTCCATCGGCGTCGAGCGGCATGTATTCAATAAACCGCAGCTCCAAACCACGCTCGCGCGCAAACCGCCCCAGCGGCGCCACATCCGGCTCGGTGAGGCCCCTAATCGCCACGGCGTTGAGCTTGATCTTCTCGAAACCAACCTGCTGGGCGGCGGCGATGCCGGCCAGCACTTGCTCAAGTCCCTCGCGCCGCGAAATCTGTTGAAACCGGTCCGGATCGAGCGTGTCGAGACTGATGTTGAGCCGCCGCAAGCCCGACGCCCGCAGCGACTCGGCGTGCTCGGGCAAGAGCATGCCGTTGGTGGTCATCGCAATGTCGTCGATGCCGGGCAGTTGGGCGAGCAGGGCGACCAGCCGCGGCAAATTTTGCCGCACCAGCGGCTCGCCGCCGGTCAGGCGAAGTTTGCGAACGCCCATGCGGGCCACAACACCGACAAACCGTTCGATCTCTTCAAACGACAGCAACTCGCGGCGCGGCTTGAACCGCACCGCCCCCGCCGGCATGCAGTAAAAGCAGCGGATATTGCAGCGGTCGGTGACGCTAATCCGCAGGTCGGAGTGCACGCGGCCGAAACTGTCGATCAGCGGTGGATAGTCAGCCTGCGACATAGGACGCGTCTTTAGCGAGCACTTTCATGGTGGATTTTCAAACATCGAACGGATCAGCGCTCATTACCATCTTCAGGCCCGGATGGACCCACTCGGTGGCGCCGTCCGACCAGTTTTCTTTTTTCCAGATCGGCGCTACTTGTTTCAAGGTGTCGATCAGCCATTGCCCCGCCTCGAAGGCCGCCTGCCGGTGGGCGCTGCTGACCGCCACGGCCACGCTTGCTTCGCCGAGTTCAAGGTGCCCCAGCCGGTGTACGATCATGCACTCGACCAACGGCCAACGCCGCCGGGCTTCGCCTTCCAACTCGACCAGCTTGGCGCGGGCCATTTCGGGATAGCATTCATAATCGAGCGACTCGGTCTGCCGCGAGCCGGTCCACTGGCGGGTGGTGCCCAAAAACAAGACCACGGCCCCGGCCAGCGGCGAGCTCACCCGCCCGAGCACGGCGGTGGCGTCGATCGGTTGCTCGGTGAGTTCGACCATAGGCCAATTGTACCCGGCGAGGCCGCCCGCGGGCAGTGGTTTTGCGTTCCACTCGCTCATGCTTACAATAAAACTTCGTCCCGTTACCGCTCTGGTCGTTGGTTCATGTCCGAGACAATTGCTTCAATGGCCCGCTCGCGCGGCCGCCGTTTCGGCTGGAAGACCGGCACCTTGGCCTCGCTGGCCTTCCTGTTGGCCGGCGTGCTGTTGGTCGGCTCAAACTGCCGCCAAGCGTCGCCGGGCAGCGTGGAACCGGCGGCGCCGACTGAAATTGCACCGCTCCCCAATCCCGCCGGCATTCAGTTTGCCGATGTGACGCGACAGCGGGGCATCGACTTCGTCTGGCCCAAACAGCCGCGGCCCATGCGCTCGCCCGAGGCCTTCGGCTGTGGCTGCGCTTTGCTGGATTACGATAACGACGGTTGGCTCGACGTGCTGCTGGTGGCAGATCCGCGGGCCGTGTTGTATCGCAACGTCAAGGGCGAGCGGTTTGAAGACGTCTCGGCCGAGATTGGGCTTTCGCTCATCGAGGGAAACGACTGGATCGCCTGCGCCGTCGGCGACTACGACGGCGACGGCTGGCGCGACATCCTGCTCACCGGTTTTCACCGACTGGCGCTGTTGCGCAATGCCGCCGGGCAAAAGTTCGAGGATGTGACCGGGCAAGTCGAACTCGATCCCTTCAATCACGGCCACTGGGGCGCCAGCGCCGGCTGGATGGACTTAGACCGCGATGGCGACCTGGACCTGGTGATTCTCAACTATGTTGTCTTCGGTCCCGAATCAAAGCAATACTGCGAATTACATCCGGGAATTCTCTCTGGCTGTCCGCCGCGCGAGTACGAGCCCGAGTTTGGCGAAGTTTGGCGCAATAACGGCGAGCGCGGCTTCGAGCTGGTCGACGCCGAAACCTCGGGGATGAGCACCACCAGCGGCATCGCCCTGGTGCTCGCCTTTACCGACTACGACGATGACAAGCTGATGGATTTCTACGTGGGCAACGACGGCACCAAGGCCGAGATGATGCATAATCTCGGCGACATGAAGTTCGAGAACGTCGGCGAACTGAGCGGCCTCTCGGTCGGGCGCGACTACAAACCGATGGCTGCCATGGGCGCCGACTGGGCCGACTTCAATCGCGATGGCCTGCTCGACCTGACCGTGACCGATTTTCAGAAGAACTGTTTCGCACTGTATCGCAACGAAGGGGGCGGCTTTTTTCTGGAGGTGGGTAATCTGACCGGCATTACGCTCGCCACCTGCAATCGCCTCGGATTTGGGGCCAAGTGGATCGACATGGACAACGATCGCTGGCCCGATATCTGCTACGCCAACGGACATGTCTACGACAACGTGGGCGATATGGAGCATGGCGTTGATTTTCGCCAGCCGATCATGCTCTTCCGCAACCTCGAAGGCGCGCGGTTTGTCGATCTCGTGCCCGTGCTGGGCGGCGACCTTGCGCGCCCGCTGGTGGGGCGTGGCTCGGCGACCGGAGACTTTAACAACGATGGTCGGGCCGATTTGCTGCTGGTCGATTACGAAGGTCCGCCGATGCTGCTGGAAAACCGCTCGCAGACGCCGCACCACTGGCTCTCGCTCGAGTTGCGCGCCGCCGCGCCCAACGTGTTCGCTTACGGCGCCCGGGCCACGGCGCACGCGGGTGGCGAAGTCTGGGTGAGCGAGGTCTCGCCCGCCTCAAGCTACCTGTCTTCCAGCGATCCGCGCATCCATTGGGGCCTCGGCCCCTTCGAGCAGCTCGAAAAGCTGGTCATCCGCTGGCCGTCGGGCGAGGAACAAACCTTCGACAATCTGCCCGCCGACCAGTTCTTGCGAATCACCGAAGGGCAGCCGCTCGAATTACAACCTCCTGGTGACCATGACCAAACCGCTCGTAGTGATCGACGTCGTCGGGTTGACACTCGATCACATCGGTGACCACACGCCGAACATCGCGCGGTTGGCGAAGGACGGCTTTGCGCGACCCCTGGGCGCGGTGTTGCCGGCGGTCACCTGTTCCGCCCAGGCAACGTTGCTCACGG
Source organism: Pirellulales bacterium (assembly GCA_025927475.1). Taxonomy (GTDB): domain Bacteria; phylum Planctomycetota; class Planctomycetia; order Pirellulales; family JAICIG01; genus JAICLL01. Next base: position 2,288 of record JAICLL010000014.1, on the reverse strand, counting down.
GCATGCCGCCTCGCGAGCATGGCATTGTGGCCAACGGCTGGTATTTTCGCGATCTGGCCGAAGTCTGGTTCTGGCGGCAGTCGAACCACCTGGTGCAAGGCGAGCGGCTGTATCAGGCTGCCCGGCGGCAGGACGCGGCCTACACCACCGCCAAGCTGTTCTGGTGGTACAACATGTACGCCGACGTCGATTGGTCGATGACGCCGCGCCCCAGCTACCCCGCCGATGGCCGCAAGCTGCCTGACAGTTACAGTCAGCCGCCAGAGTTGCGCGATTGGCTGCAAGCGCGTCTGGGCGTGTTTCCGCTGTTCCGATTCTGGGGACCGGCGGCGGATATCAGCAGCACACGGTGGATTGCCGACGCCGCGGCCCTGGTGATGCACGAGCATCAGCCGTCGCTGACGTTGGTGTATCTGCCGCATCTCGACTACAACCTGCAGCGGCTGGGACCGAACGATGCCCGCATTGCCGGCGACTTGCGGGCGGTCGACGCCGAGGCCGGCAAAGTGATCGACGCCGCGCGCGCCCGCGGCGCCGAGATTGTCGTGTTATCGGAATATGGCATTACCGCCGTCGACCAGCCGGTGCACATCAATCGCTTGCTGCGAGAGCACGGTTATCTGACGGTGCGGCGCGAACCGCTGGGTTGGGAAACACTCGATTGCGGCGCCTCGCGGGCGTTTGCCGTGGCCGATCACCAGGTGGCCCATGTCTATGTGCGGCGGGCAGAGGAGGTGGCTGAGGTGGCCCGTCTGCTGCGCGGCGCCGGGGGCATTGAGCAAGTGCTCGATCGCTCGCAGCAGGCCGAGTATGGTCTCGATCATCCGCGGTCGGGTGAGTTGGTGGCGGTGGCCGCGCCGCGGGCCTGGTTTACTTATTACTTCTGGCTCGACGACGCCCGAGCGCCCGATTATGCGCGGACAGTCGATATCCATCGCAAGCCGGGCTACGATCCTGCCGAGTTGGTGATCGACCCGACGTTGCGCTTCCCCAAGTGGCGCATCGCCCGCCGGCTGTTGCAAAAGTCGCTGGGCTTTCGATATTCCCTGGATGTGATCGGCCTCGACGCGCGGGTGGTTAAGGGGAGTCATGGCCGACTTCCATCGCCTGGGCAAGAGAGCAGCCAGGGCCCGGTGTTTGTCTCGTCGAACCGGTCGCTCGAGCAAGACACGATTGCGATGACCGGGGTAAAAGAGATGCTGCTGCGTTTACAGTTTCCTGGCGCAGCGCGGCGTTAGGTCCGGCCGAGTGCCGGTGGCGCTAGGCGGACTTTTCGGCACACATCTTTTCGATGGGGCTAAGCAGAATCGCGTGGCCGCGCCGCAGCATCTCGTTCACCTTCGCACAAGAGCTTTCGGGAACGAACACGCGAATCGGAAAACGGCCGGGGCGCAGCAATAGCAGCCCAGGCTCGTTCAACAGCCATTCGTAGTCGACCGCCGGCCACGGAGTGAACCGGACAAAGCGCAGGATGCCCCGGTCGCAAAAGTCAACTCGATCTACCCGCCACCATACCATCACCGTCAGCAGGCCAATGCCGATGCCGTTGGCGATGGTATACCAAGGCGACAGCGTCGGAAGGCCGACAAACCCCTTTGCCGCGAATTCGGCCCGGAGCCGCACATGAGCCGCGGCGAGAAATGCATGGTGCGTAATCACGGCGGCGTTGATCGCCGCGACGAACACCCACAAGGCGGTTGCCCAACGGTATCCTTGACACCGAACCGATAATTGCACCGTTCCCGCCCGTCGCTCCACGCGCAATCGCCAGATGGAGAGCACGCACACACTCGCGAGCCAGCCCAGCACGGGGCCGCCGTACGCCTTGGCAAAAGCAATCTGCTCGGGCACGCTCCACATCCGAAATTGCGGGGCGATCGCCGCGCAATACACCGCCACCACGGCGACGGCAATCAGCACGCCCCGCAGGCTGAAGCGAACCGCGGTGGATTGGCGAACACGAGCCATGTAGCGAGCCTCGACCGCGGAACCCGCGGGAATTTCGGCACTGCGGCGTCTTGCGGAACTGCAACGCTGGAGTTTACACGGCATCGTCGCACCGCTCAATCTGCCGGCTGACGGGAGCACCGAGTCATTTCCCGGTTTTTACTTTTGCATTTTGACTTTCCCCCTACGGCGCAGCGACCCACGAGGGGTCTCTCGTAACCTCTCCTCATCCCAATAAAAAACGGCGGCCCGGTCCTTTTCCGGACCGGGCCGCCGCCGATTGACAAAACCCGGCTCTCGGATCGCGCGGTCAGCAGGAGGAGGCGCTGACCGGGCGACTT
>JAICLL010000265.1 GCA_025927475.1 Pirellulales bacterium | reverse complement strand
GGGTGGGCCTCGCGCTGCTTCCCCCAGGGTTGCCCGACTGCACGTGGCCGCCCTGTTTTATCGATTTAGTTTGCACCGCGCTGCGCCCGCCCCACCCTACGGCCTTATGCGCACCGTGACCGGTCTTGAAGCTGAGCTGCCGCCACCGTCCGGGCTTGCCACGGCGGAGCGGTGATTGACCGCTAGAACGATAAATTACCTCCCTGTCTGACCCGCTTTTCGCGTTGTATCCGCCGCCGAGGGCGGCGGATGCAACGCGAAAAGCGAAACAAGGGGGTTTGTCGGGCGTCCGGGCTAGCTTTCAATCATCGCTCGACCGGGGCAAGCCCGGATCGTGGCGGCGTTTTCTAGCTACTTTACCGATTTTGATCGTCAAAACCGATTGAGGAACGCCCTCTGAGGCGTTCTGCATTCCCATGATCGTGCAAGGTCATTTAGCGGCGGGCACGGTCGACCCAATCACCAGGCACGGTCAGCGGCTTGCCGTTGTCGGCAGGGCCAAGGCCCAACAGGTAAGGCACCGCCCGCACCGCCCATTGCTCGGGGGGCGGATACTGGCGTGATTCAGCGCCGAAGCACGACCGCAGCATGTCTGTATCAATGATGCCTGGGTTCAGCGGCACCGCCGCCATGCCGTTGGGCAGCTCGGTGGCCAAGGCTTGCGTCAGCCCTTCAATCGCCCATTTCGTGGCGCAGTAGGGCGCGACCTCGGGCGACACCGATCGCCCCCAGCCGGAACTGATATTGACGATGACGCCGCTGCCGCGTGCCAGCATGTCGGGCAAAAAATGGCGGATCACGTTCGCCACGCCCGACACGTTCACCGCCAGCACCCGGTCCAGATCGGCCGCTGAGACTTCCCACAACCGCGCATTGGGGTTGATGGTGGCGGCATTGTTGACGAGCAAATCGGGCACAAAGCCTTGCTGCCGCGCCTGGATAGCCCAGGCGGCGACTTCCGCATCGCGCGACACATCGATCGCCGTAAACGCGTGTGGCGCGGGCCAACGCTGGCTGAGCGCGGTCAAGGCGGCCTGGTCGCGGGCGCATCCCCAAACCACATGACCCTGCTCAATGAATGCCGTTGCCATCGCCAAGCCGAGGCCACGACTTACGCCGGTGATGAGAACATTGCGAGACATGCGAGTAACGTACCACGCCATTGCGGTCCAGACAACGCCGCACTTTTCGGCGTAACCGCTATGAACCGGCCGCAACGGTAGCGTCTTCGTATTCAGCGGCGGCGGTTGCTTGCCGCTGGATGCTTAGCGCGCCATACTAAACTGATGGACCGGTTAGCAAGCGATCTTTACAGGCCGGACTTTTGGTGCGTGCTGGCGGTCGCGGTGCTGGTGCTGCTGCCGATCACCTCGCCGCGCCCGCGCAAATGGGCCTGGGCGGCGGTGAACCTGACCTTTCTGGGCCTCTTGCTGGGCCCGCCCGATCCGCTGCGTCTGGCGGAGTTGCTCCAACGCGGCGCCATCGGCGAGGCGGCCGCTCTGGTGGCCTTTTCTCGCTTGGGCATGGCCTGCACCGGCGTGCTGGCGGCGTGGATCGCACTGCAGGCCATCCAGCGGCGGCGGCTGAGGAATTTGCCTCTGACGCTGGCCGCGCTGGCCGTCTTCGCGCTGTTTCTGGTCCGCAAATTCCCGGCCGAGACGCTCTATAACTCGGGGATTTTTAAAGACTTGCTGGCCGCGGTTGACGTTTCCGGCGCACGCCTGCAGCCGCTCAAAGCCATGTTGGCCGCCATCGGCTTTTCTTACGTCGCATTGCGGTGCGTCGAGGTGCTGCGCCTCACTCACGAGGGGCGCCATCCGGCGCCCGACCTGCCCTCGACGATCAACTACTTGCTGCCTTTTCACATGCTGGTCTCGGGGCCAATCCAGGGATACGCCGAGTTTGTGGCCCAACCGGCAGTGCCGCCGCCGTTGAGCGCCTCCGACGCGCTGCGCGGCGTCGAGCGGATCGCACATGGGCTGTTTAAGAAATATGTCTTGGCAGCCGTCCTCGACCGAACGTTCCTCACCGGCTTTGCCGCGCCCATGCCCTACATGCTTGTCGAGGGCCTCTTCTTTTATTGGAAGGTCTACCTCGACTTCAGCGGTTACAGCGACATCGCCGTCGGCGCGGGCAAACTGATGGGCGTGGCGACGCCGGAAAATTTCAATAAGCCCTACCTGGCCCGCAACCTGATCGACTTCTGGGACCGCTGGCATATGTCGCTGTCGCGGTTCATCTACCGCAACTTATTCATTCCGGTGCAGCTTGCCCTGGTCCGTCGCAGGGGGCCCGAGGCGGCGTTGTGGTGCGCGACGGTGGCGTTTTCGATTTCGTTTGTGCTGTGCGGACTGTGGCACGAGTTGAACGTGCATTGGCTGGGCTGGGGCGTCATGCAGGCCGTGGGGTTGATCACGGTAAACTGGTATCGCAGTTGGCTGCAAAAAACGCTTAGCCGCGAATCGCTCAATCGCTATCGCGCCAGCCGCTCGATCCGAATCGCGGCGATCGCCTTGACGCAAAGCTACGCCGCGGCCTCGCACATGATAGCAAGTTGGACTCCGGAATGAGCCGGGAGAGTGCCTGTGAATCGTCTCGTTTCTGAAACCAATCGCATTCCGGCTTGGCGGTTTGTCGTGCGGCTGGTATGGGTGGTAGTACAGCTCATGTTGGTTTATTTGCTGGGTGAGAGCGGTGCGCAATTCTTTTATCAGGGTTTTTAGTCCGGCGCGCTTCGGTTTCGAGCCGTCGCGGCTGTGCGGCGTGTCGATCGTGGCGGCCGGTGGCCTGGCGATCTATGCGCTCATGCACTTCGTGTTGGGCGATGCGCTGGGTCCCGATGCCGCCGCGTTGCACCCCCGGCAGCGGCTGCTGGGTTGGCCGCTCTACGAACGGGTCTCGAGTCGAGTGGCGGCCATCGACCATCTCTATCGCAGCGGCCAGATGCCGCACGACACGCGATTAGGAGTTTGTCTCGGCGTCTCGACGAACGCCACCGGCATTGAGCGCCGCTTCTTAGACGCTCGGGCGACGGTGGCCGACCGCTGGATCGTGCTGTCAGGGGCCGGTTTGAGCTTTGAAAACCTGGAAGGTGTCATGCTGCCCGTGTTTTTTTGCAGCTTGAAGCCGTCCGCGGTCGTATTCAGCGTGCATCCGCAGATGCTCGTGGGCGAACGGTTCATGAGCGATGCGCCCACGCTGGGAGACCAGCCGGTGGTCGGCCGGCGCCGGCGCGCGTTGAAATCGCGCTTCGCAAGCATCGCCCCGCTCGGCGGATTGCCCAAGCACTGGATCGTCAAAAACCACGCCATTGTCGGGCATTTTTTGAATACGCAGTTCTATGCCTGGCGGTTGGGGGTGTTTTATCTGGCCGGAGTGAGCGCGGAGGGGTTCTGCCCGCCGGCCACCGAGCCTTGGGACGACGATCCTTGGTGGCTTTGGAACATGAACGATGCGGAGCGCCGCTTCGCGCACGAGCAGATCGCGTTTTGGAGGAAGCAAGGGCATTTCAAGGCCGCGAATTACCACTCCGACGGAGACCAGGCACAAAGCTTCGTTCGCATGATTCGCGCGTATCGCGAACTGGGGGCCCAGGTATACGTTTTGTTGATGCCGCTGCGGTCGACATTGCGCGAGCTCGTTCCGGAGAATGCGAAGCCCTGCCTCCACGAAGTCCTGAATCGCGAATTTCCCGACGAGCCGCCGACTGTGATCGACCTGGAAGACGCGATGCCCGACGACTTGTTTACCGACGAGGCGCATCTCTCGAAAACCGGAGCGGAGCGGTTGTCGCGGATTTTGGCCAAGCGCCTGCAAGCGCCGAAGGACGATTCGCCGGCCCCGGGCGGTTCGTAAGCGCGGCACTTCATTTGCTCATGCCAGACGATCACGAACTCACCGAACAACTGGCCGACGCCAGCAACGACACGGGCCAGACGCCAGGCTTTCGCCATGCGGCGGCCAAGGTGCGCGAGTTTCCGCAATCGCCCGGCGTCTACCTGATGAAAGACAACGCTGGGCGCGTCATCTATGTGGGCAAGGCCAAAAATCTGCGTTCGCGGGCAGGCAGCTATTTTCTGAAAGCCGCCGCCGAAGAACGCCGCACCGCCGAACTGGTCCGCGAAATCTGCGACATCGACTACATGGAGGCCGACAGCGAAGTCGATGCTCTGCTGGTCGAGGCGCGGCTGGTCAAAGACGTGCAGCCCAAGTTCAACCAGGACCTGAAAGACGACAAAACTTTTCCGTATCTCGAAATCCACACGCGCGAAGACTTTCCGCGGGTCGAGTTCACCCGCGAACCAAGCGAGCGCGGCACCAAGCTCTACGGTCCCTTTGCCAGCGCCGGCGGCCTGCGAGGGGCCATTCAGGTGCTGCAAAAGATTTTCAAATTCCGCACGTGCAGTCTCGACATCGCCGAGAACGACGAAAAATGGCGGTGGTTTCGCCCCTGCCTGCTGGCGAGCATCAATCAATGCACCGCGCCGTGCAATCTGCGGATCAGCAAGGAAGATTATCGCCGCGACATTCACCGCCTGCGGATGTTTTTAGAGGGCAAAAAGTCAACGCTGCTCAAGCAGATGCGCGAAGAGATGACGGCGGCGGCCAAGGAGCTGCGCTTCGAGCACGCCGCTCGGCTGCGCGACGAAATCCAGATGCTCGAGACACTGGACGACCGCGGCGAGCTCGACACGCACGCTCAGCCCGAAGTGTTTTATATCGATCCTAAAAAAGGCTTGGCCGGGCTGAAAAAAGTGCTCAAGCTGGCCGAACAGCCGCGGACAATCGAGGGCGTCGATATCGCGCACCTCGGCGGCGGCGAGACGGTGGCCAGCCTGGTGCAGTTCATTGACGGTCTGCCGTTCAAGCCCGGCTACAAGCGCTTCAAAATCCGCTCGGTGCAGGGCGTCGACGACTTCGCCAGCATTCACGAGGTGGTGGCTCGCCGATTTCAGCGACTGGAAGCGGAGGGCGAAGCGTTTCCCGACATTCTGCTGATCGACGGCGGCAAAGGGCAACTCAACGCGGGGCTGGCGGCGTTCACGGCCTTGGGCATCGAGCCGCCCGCAGTCATTTCGCTGGCCAAGCGCGAGGAAGAGGTTTATGTGGCCGGCGCCGACGAGCCGCTGCGCCTCAGCCGCCACTCCTATGCGCTGCGGCTGTTGCAATACGTGCGCGACGAGGCCCACCGGTTTGCCCAGCACTATCATCACATGCTCCGCCGCAAGAGCACGTTTGGCAAAGAGTCATAGCGTGCTCTGCCTTTGAGCCGCCGGGTAAGGCTTTCCAGGCTGAGAGCTTTTTTCGCCGCCATTTTTGCGATTTGCTGTTGAAATCAATCAGGCCCAATGCCCGCGCGTACCGTAGCCATCACGCTCCGCGTAATGACCGCCCAGCGCTACCACCGCCGCCGTAACTTAAAGCGGTCTTGCAAAGCGCTTGCACGCGGCGTCCGGGATTCGCGCCTTCGCCGGGTTGTCAGCGATATATCGTTGCAGATACGCGAACTGGTCATCATTGCGTACGAGATGGTCAAAGCCAACTTGCTGCCAGAATCGCCCATGTTGCATTAGCCGCCGATTGATCTGCGTGGCCGTGTAGTGCTTCCACGACTTGCACTGCGCCCGCATCGACGCTTCGTCGGGAAACGACGCTAGCAAATGGACATGGTAGGGCATGGCGAATCACGTACACCTATTGCTGCGCATCCGCCCCGACCTTGCCGCGGCGTGGGGCGACGAGGAGGTCGCGTCGGCGCATCAACGCCGACGCTTGGGTTGACACCGTGACGCACCTCGGGCGTCGTTTCCACCGTGCCATCGGAAGTGTCCCCAGTTTGGCGGCACGGGCCGCCGGCTCGGGCAAGCGCTGGTTGCACGGCGTCTCGGCCAGCCGATTGGCCATGCCACCGGCCTGCCCGGTGGTTGCTGACGTTGGTTTCTAAAGAGATGCGTAAAGCGCTCGCGTCGCGCGCGTCGCCGGCTGTC
>JAICLL010000222.1 GCA_025927475.1 Pirellulales bacterium | reverse complement strand
CACACCACCCCGCCCCCCGCCCCCCGGGCTGGGGGGGGGCGGGGCCCGCGGGCGCGCCGCCGCTGGGCCCCCGGTGGGGGGGGGGGTGGGGTCGCGCGGCGCGGTGGGGGCGCTCCCCCCCCCCCCCCCACCCTACGGTGCCATCCAATTCCACTGGTTTTGTTGTCAAAACAGATCAGCAGTCATCGGCTACCTCGATTCTCAAAAATAATTGGCGCAGCAGCGCACCGAGAGCAGTGACTAGCGACGGCCCCATTATTGAAGAGCTCTTTCCGCCGCCCGACGCCGAGCAGGCGTTTTTGCGGCTGCGCGGCTTGCCGCATTGCCTGTGGCTCGATAGCGCGCTGAGGCACCCGACGCTGGGCCGTTATTCGTTTTTGACGGCCGATCCGTTTGATTACCTCGAGCTGGCTGCGTCCGATCGTGGAGCATTTGACAAGCTCGCGCGGCGAATGATCGATTTTGGCGCGGCCACCGTGCCCGACCTGCCGCCGTTTCAAGGCGGCGCCGCGGGACTCTTCAGTTACGATCTCGCGCAGCAGCTCGAACGCCTGCCGCCGCCGCGGCGCGACGAGTTTGAGATTCCCGCGGTGGCCTTGGGGTTTTACGACGTGGTGCTGGCCTGGGACCATGTGCAAAATCGCGCCTGGCTCATCTCGCACGGATTTCCCGAGAACCGTGGCCGGCGGCAACGCGCTACCGAGCGCATTGCTCAGTTCCGCGAATGGCTCGCCCGGCCGCGGCAGCCAATCCAGGCCCGGCCAGGCTTGCCGCCGATCACGCCAGACGAGCTGGCGCCGCAGTTCCCAGTAGGCCAGACGCCGCGCCTGACCAGCAACTTTTCGCGTGACAACTATCTGCAAGCGGTGGAGCGAGCGATCGAATTTATCGCCGCCGGCGACATCTTTCAAGTCAACCTTTCGCAGCGGCTGCTATATCCCGCGAATGGAGATGCGGCGGAACTTTATCTGCGGCTGCGGCATCGAAACGCGGCCACCTTCGCGGGCTATTTTGATCTCGGCGAGTTTCAAATCACTAGCGCCTCGCCTGAGCGATTTTTGCAGGTCCGCGATCGGCAGGTCGAAGCGCGACCCATCAAAGGCACGCGGCGGCGGACCCGCTTGGCCGAGGCCGATCTGTTCGCCGGCGACGAGCTGCGCGCGAGCGAAAAAGACCGGGCAGAAAATGTGATGATCGTCGATCTGCTTCGCAACGATCTGGCCCGTGTCTGCCTGCCCGACAGCGTGCGCGTCTCGCAACTGTGCGAATTGGAGCTTTACGAATACGTGCAGCACCTGGTGTCGGCGGTTCGCGGTGTCTTGGCGCCCGATTACCAACCGCTCGACCTGTTGCGGGCGGCTTTTCCCGGCGGCTCGATCACCGGCGCTCCCAAGGTACGGGCGATGGAAATCATCGCCGAGCTAGAACCGACCGCCCGCGGCGCCTATTGCGGAGCGCTGGGCTACCTGGGCTTCGATGGCGCGCTCGACACCAGCATTCTGATTCGCACCATCACCGCCGGCCGCGGCTGGTGGCAGTTTCCGGTCGGGGGCGGCATTGTCGCGCAATCATCGCCCATCATGGAATATGAGGAAACATGGTATAAGGCGGAAGGGCTGCTACGCGCGCTGCGATGATCCTGCTGATCGACAACGATGAAAGCTTCGTGCCTTAACGTAGCCTCAGTTCGCAACCGCCAGCGGCATCGGATAGATGTAAATTTCGGCGGCGCTCACGTCGGCGATGATTCGGTCATAAAGCCGAACCGGTACGGCATCTGCCGATGGTCCGATGATTCCAAGCACGCCCCGAGTCAATGGTTCGTCGACGCCCACAAGTTTTACCTCAAATACGTCAAAATTGGGATCGCGAATTTGCCGTCCCGCTTCGATCAATTTGCCGTAATTCGCACTGCGATTGTCGCGGTTGACTTGCTCCAACGCGACGTAGAGATACCACTGGCGAACTTCGCTTTTCTTCAACCAAAACGCCACCTTGATGGGAGCGATCCGGTCAAGCTCAGCGAGAAACTTAGCACCCGCATTGATTCTCTCATTCACCAGTGGGCTCTGATCCATGGTAGGACTCCATTGACTTGATCATCGATTGCGTTCACCAATTGCTCGGCATCCGCGCGTCCCTGGCGCACATATCGGCTTTCCTCGCTCCAATTCTGGAAGCGAGCGGGGTTCACGGCTGCATCGGCATCCCGCGCCGCATCGAGGGCTGCCAGCTTCACCAATTCTATCAGGTCATGCGTCCAGCAGCGTTCGGAGAACTTCTTTTCTCGGAAAATGACGCCATCGGAGTCAACTCGCGCCAGCACACACGATTTTAGTCCGCATTCGATAGCATAACCGGCCAAGTAATAGGCGCCGGACCAAAACTGCCCGGCGAGCAATGCCCTCGCTTCGGCAATGCGGTCTTCCGCAAGTTGTTGCCACGCCGCGCGATTCACGCCTATACTCGCTCGCACATTTAGATGCCTAGTCCACAGTATATGACTTATGGTATGCGTCGCATATGCCGCTGGCCAGCCATGCAATATGATGAAGCCTGGCACAAGGCAGAGGGGCTGCTACGCGCACTGCGATGATCCTGCTGATCGACAACTACGATAGCTTCGTGCATAACCTGGCACGCTACTTCCAGCGGCTGGGACACGAGACGCGCGTGGTGCGCAACGACGCCATCGACGTGCCGCGGGTTCGCGCGCTCCGGCCCGATGCCGTGGTGCTCTCGCCCGGCCCGTGCACACCCGAGCGAGCCGGCTGCTCGATCGACCTGGTGCGCTCGCTGCACGAGGAACTGCCGATGTTGGGTGTTTGCCTCGGCCATCAGGCCATCGCGTCGGCCTTGGGCGGGCGCGTCGCTCGCGCGCCCGAGCCGGTCCACGGCCGCGCTTCCGAAGTGTTTCACGACGGTCGCGGAATTTTTGCAGGTCTGCCCAATCCGCTCCGGGCGTGCCGGTATCATTCGCTGGCGGTGGAAGAGCCGACCTTGCCCGACAGCCTGGAAGTCACCGCCCATACCGGCGACGGAGTGGTGATGGCGCTGGCCCACCGCGAGTTTCCGGTGGTGGGAGTGCAGTTTCATCCCGAGTCGATTCTGACCGAGTCGGGCTACGCCATGTTAGCGGCGTTCTTGAGACTGGCCGGCTTGAGCGTTCCGTCACCGGCGCCGGGCTTCGCAGATGAACGGGACGAGCCGGCAGGGCCTGATCGCCCCGTGCCGGGAGTCGTGACGTTTTGAAGGGCTATTCGTGGACGTCGCCGTCAGACCAAATCGAGCCGAGTTCATGCACGTCGAACGCGATCAGCCGAGCCTCGCCGCCGCGCGCGGCGATCGCCAGCGACGAATTCTTGGGGTCGTGTAAAACCGGCATCGGCACATAAACCTGCCCCTCGCCGGTGAAGATTTCGATGCTCGTCTTATCGAGCAACACGGTCCATTTTTGCCGGCCCGGTTTTTGCCGGTCATCGATCAGCGGGGCCGGCGCACGATGCCCGTTGACGGCGATTTCTTGCCGCGCAGCGTCATACATTAGCCCAACACCGCGGATATTCAATTCGAGTTCCGTGGCACGGCCCGGCTCGAATTCGACGTGCAATTCCAACGGCCCGCCGATGGTGATTCCGGTCAATGGGTTTTCGTCCGGCCTGAGCGGTTGCGCGCTGAGCCGATGCGATTTCACGCGCAGCTTTGCAAGCTCGCGAATGGGCCGCCAGTGCAGCCGTGCGCCGTCGGCGGTTTCGCGCAACGACAACTCCAGCGGCACGCTCATGGCCTGGTTAAACGGCATGCCGGGCGATGGCGCTTGCAGCCAGCCGATCTGAATTCGCCGACCATCGGTGGCCGGAACATCGCTGAATGTTTGCGCGGCGTAAAAACCGCGGCCGCGGTGCCCCGGCAGCTTGGGCGTCTGGGGCGTGAACGTGCGGCCGTCGAACGAGCCGATCATGTATTCGCTGCTGGCCGCGGTCAGCACCCACTTTTTGTCGCCCGACTCGCCCACGGGCAGCTCAAACAAATCGGGACACTCAAAGAAGGGCTCGACCGCCGAGTGCGAAGTCCATTGCTTCAGGTCGGGCGACGTGAAAAACTCGATGGTGGGCTTTTCGCCACGCTGCACATACAGCACCATCACCCATTGCCGACTTGGCTCGTGCCAGATGACTTTCGGATCGCGGTTGCCCGGCGTGAGTTGCTTGAGCACCGGGTTGCCGGCGTATTTGGTAAACGTTCGGCCGCGGTCGGTGGAATAGGCGACACACTGTACTGTGGGATTACCGGCGGCTGTGTAAACGAGCACCAAAGGCGGCTGGCCGTCGCGGCCAAACCCGCTGGTATTGTTCACATCGACCACCGCGCTGCCCGAAAACATCGGTCCCAGCACGTCGGGATACAGCGCCTCGCCCAGCTCGCGCCAATGCAGCAGATCGCGGCTGACCGCATGGCCCCAATGCATGTTGCCCCAATCCCAGCCATACGGATTGTGCTGAAAGAAGAGATGATATTCGCCGTCGAAGAACACCAGACCGTTGGGATCGTTCAACCAACCGCGCCGGGCCGAAAAATGGAATTGCGGCCGCAGCGGCTCGCGGTACAGCTCGTCGGCAGACTCAAAAGTGTCGCTTTGCCGTAGCGATTCCAGCGCCGTCGAATCGTCGCGAAGCCGGTCGGCATGCACGGTGAGCATTTGCCCTTTCCAGGGTGAAATATCCAACACGGCCCACCAATCGGGCTGACCCTCGGCCAGCTCGACCTCGAACGTGCGCTCGGCCTTGCCCGCCGCGGAGACCGACACGTGGTGCTTGCGGGCGCCGCGCTTCACAGGAATTTGCAGGTACTTTCGCTCGGCGGGGAGCTGCCGCTGGGCGTCGATCAACAGTGAGGCGGGCCTGGCGTCGGTGAAGACGATCTGATCGACGTTGATATGGCCCCAGCCGCCGGTAGCCTCATCGACAATTTGCAAACGAGCGGTTTTGCCCAGCAATTCACCCACGTCCCATGAGGCGGATTCGAGGGCTTCGCTGCCGCCGCCGGCCACGTTTGGTCCCGTGGCGGTGCGGGCGGCGCGGCCATCGACCAACAGATTCAAGCAGGTCTTGCCCGCATAGCCGCCGCCCCCAATCAAAAAGGCAATGTATTTGCGCTCGATGGTGAACTCGGGCGAGGTTAGCGTGCCTGTCGAAGCATCGCCGCCGGCGTAGCTGTTGACCAGCCGTTGCCCCTGATAGCCGCTGACGGGCATTTGATTGGCCAGTGTGCCCGCGGCCGGCCCCGAACCAAAGGCTGCGCCCGTGATGGTCCATTTGCCATAGTCGTCGCTTTCAAAATCGGCGAAGACGAGGTCGTCGCTCGCACGGGCCGTGACCGGCATTGCCGCCAGCAGGATGACGAGCCGAATGAAGCGGGTGGGCGGGCAAAGCATATCACGGTCTCGTTGGAGGTCAGTGGGCGCCGGTCGAATTCAACAACTCTAGTCCTAACGTTCGACGTCTGTCGGGAACGGACTCCGTGCCGTTCCGCCGGGGGGCGTCGCGACGTCGTTCCGGCGTTTGGTGGAACATCACGGCGGCGGGACGATGTCGCATCGCAGTTCGCGGAACTGTTCTATCTTATGTTTTTGCGGCGGCGCCGCCACCGGCCAAGCTGCCCAACTTGGCGCCAAGGCAGTCAGGCGATTCGGCGTGAGGGTCTTCTTAACTCGCTGCGCGGCATCGACTTGCGCTTGGCGGCCGCCGGCGTATCTCGCCTTTTCACTCGGGCCGGCCGCCGCTACAATGCCCCACCTTATCGACTCTCGCCACGGCAAGGATGCCTATGTCCGCGGATCGTACCGGCGCGCCCGAAGCCTCGCTTTTGGCTGCGCCGCTTAATTTGGCTACTCGATTAGCCCTGGGCTTTCCGGCCGCCACCGTGGCGCTGGCGGTGGCCGCCACCGTGATCTCGGTGGCATACACCTGGCAGCACTTGGGATATCGCACCAGCCGGCTTGACCTGCTCAATCCTGAGAGCGACTACAACCGCCTTTGGATCGACTACATCAACGAGTTCGGCGACGAAGACGACGCGGTGGTGGTGGTTGTGGGCGCCAGCCGCGACCAGGTGGTGCCGGTGCTCGACGAAATCTCGACGATGCTGGCCCGCGAAGACCGGCTGTTTCATGCCGTGCTGCACGGCGTCGATCTGGGAAAAATCAGGGCCAAGGGACTGCATTATCTTTCGCAAGAAGAACTGCGCGGCATCGAGCAGTTTCTGATCGGCGTCAGCCCGATCATCGAAGAAGGCAAATGGACACGCCTGAACCTGGGCGGCATGCTGTCGGCGACCAACGAGCGGCTGATGGCGGCCTCGCGCCAGCCTAACCTGGTCAGCCCCGCCTTTGTTGTGCGTGAGTCGGAGCGATTGACCGACAGCTTGCTGGCCACGCTCAGTCTGAAGACGCGCTATCAATCTCCCTGGCCCGAAATGCCGCAATCGTTCGCCACGCTCAGCGAACTCAACGCCGAATATCTGTTGACCAAAGATGGCACGCTGGGCTTCGTGCTGCTGCGGCTGGCCACCGATCCCGATGGGTTTGAACGAAACAGCCGAGCGGCCGATGCCTTGCGCGAGCTGATCGCCCAGGCCAACGCCCGGCACCCGGAAGTGAAGGTCGGACTGACCGGGCTGCCGGTAATGGAAAACGATGAGATGCGCTCCAGTGAGCAGTCGATGTATTGGTCGAGCCTGCTCTCGCTGGTGGGCGTCGCCTGCCTGTTTGTGGCCGGCTTTGGCGGCGTGCGACATGCCTTGCTGGCCAATCTGGTGCTGCTCATGGGCATCGCCTGGTCGTTCGGCTATCTGACGCTGGTCATCGGGCATCTGAACATCCTCAGCATGTCGTTTACCGTCACGCTCATTGGCATCGGCATCGACTACGGCGTGTATTATGTCGCCCGCTATTTGCAAGTGCGGTCGCGCATCCACAACTGCAAAGAGGCCCTGCTGGAAACCACCCACGGGGTCGGCCCTGCCATTCTCACCGGCGCCATCACCACCGCCATCGCGTTCTTCGCGGCGGGCTTCACCGATTTCACGGGCATCGCCGAATTGGGCATCATTGCCGGCGGCGGCATTCTGCTGTGCGCGGTGGCCGAGTTGCTGGTGCTGCCAGCGGTGATCGCCCTGGTCGACCGCAGCGGACTAGGACTACAAATACCCGAACCGCTGGCCATTCACGCCTGGATCATGCCGCTGCTGCGCCGCCCGAGGTTTTTGCTGGCCTCGAGTCTGCTGTTCACGGCGGTCGTTTCGACGGGCGTCAATTATCTGTGGTATGACCACAACCTGCTTAACTTGCAGGCCGAAGGGCTGGAAAGCGTCGAGCTCGAACAAAAGCTGCTGGCCAAGTCTGATCAAAGCGTCTGGTATGCCCTGTCGATCGCCAACAGCGCCGACGAGTTGCGTGCCCGTAAAGAAGCCCTGGAAAAGCTCGATTCGGTCGATCACGTCGAAGACATCATTCGTCTACTGCCGCAAGATCACGAGGCGAAGCAGCCCATCATCCAGCGCATCCAACACCGGCTGGCGAACCTGGCCGAGCGGCCGCCGGTGATTCCCGTCGATCAGCCCGATTATCTGGGCCGTGTGCTGGCGCGCACGCAGAACCTGCTGGCCGATTATCGCGAGGGGCGCAAGTGCATCCGCGATATCGACACCATTCGGGCCGAGTTGCGACGGCTGTCGAAGGCCGACTGCTTCACGCGCGTCTCGCAATTTCAGCAAGACATGGCAGCCGACCTGCTCACGCGGCTGCACATTTTGCGGGACATGGCCAACCCCGAGCCGCCCAAACTGACCGACCTGCCCGAAAGCCTCACGCAACGGTTTGTAAGCAGCAACGGCCACCACCTGTTGAAGATCTATGGCCGCGGCAACATCTGGGACATGGACGCCCTGGAAAAATTCGTCAAGGAGGTGCGCAGCGTCGATCCGCGGGCCACCGGCAACCCGCTGCAAGCCTACGAGGCCTCGCTCGAAATGAAATCGAGTTACGAAGAGGCGGCATTTTATGCCCTGCTGGTCATCATGGCGGTGCTGGTCTTCGATCTGCGGAGCATTCGTTATGCTCTGTTGGCCGCGCTGCCGCTGGCCGTGAGCGTGCTGCAAACGTTCGGGCTGCTGGGAATCTTGGAGGTGCCGCTCAACCCGGCCAACATGATCGCGCTGCCATTGATGCTGGGCATCGGCGTCGACTATGGCGTGCACATCGTTCACGAATATCGCGAGCAGCATGGGCGGTATCGCATGTCGCCGGCCACGGCGGTGGCGGTGATGGTCGACGGCCTGACCACCGTCGTGGGCTTTGGTTCGTTGATGGTGGCCAGCCACCGTGGCTTGCAGAGCCTGGGCCGTGTGCTCACGCTGGGCGTGAGTTGCTGCATGTTCACCTCGATGGTGATGCTGCCCGCGCTATTGGTCTTGATGTCGCGCCATCGCCGCAATGAAGAGCCATCCAGCGAAGATCCGTCCGACGAAGAATCGCCCTCCACACCGCGTCGCGTTGCCACCCGCCGTTTTGACGCCGCCGAGCCGCCTGGCGCGGCACCGCATCGTGCACCCGGCGTCAGAGCCCCGGCGCGTCAGGCGCCACCTGGAACGACCCGATGATCTCCGGCGGAATGCGGGCGGGCAGGCCGGTGGTGTAGTTGATAAACGCCCAGTTGGTGGCCGCCGTCGCCAGGCGCTTGCCGTCGGTCTCGCGCACCATGTCGTAACGCCGCACCGAACTGGCCCGCTTGAACGACGCCACCCAGGTGCGGACCACAATCGGTTCGTCGGCAAAAGCCGGACGTTCATAAGTGATTTCGTGCGAGCGAACGACAAAACCTAGCCCCAGCCGTTGAAAAGCCTCGCCCGGCCAGCCCTGCGCCGCCGAATGCGCCAACGCCGCCGACTGCATCCAGGCCAGATAGGCCAGGTTGTTGGCGTGCCCCAGCACATCGATCTCGGCGGGTAGCACCGTGTGCCGATGATGGTAAATAGTGGGCATGTGGAAGACCGGAAGAGCAGGTCGTTTCCTCGCTGGCGCTTCGGGTTAGGCGTGAGTCGCAGGTGTTGTGGCTTAGTCTCAAACGGTGCGGTTTTAACAGCAAAGGAGGTGAATCAAAACCTAATCCTACCCAGGCGGGTCCAAGCCCGTCGGGAAGTCTTCGCTCGAACTCCAT
>JAICLL010000285.1 GCA_025927475.1 Pirellulales bacterium | reverse complement strand
CACAAAGAAGCCCAGAGCGGTCGAACGCGCCTGAGCGTCGCACTCGGCCACCACCTCCAAGCCATTGGGCAACACATGCTCACGAAACTCCAACGGGCACCTCCAGCGTTTTTGGTCCCAGCGTCACAATGGTGAACTGACCCGGTCGATGGCCGGCCAGGTATTGATTGATGCGGTCGGCCGAGAGCTCGTCGACGATGCGTTCGACCTCGTCAAGCGTGCGAACGCGGCCCAGATAATACCAGTCCCGCGTCAACAGCGCGCTGCGGGCCGAGCTCGATTCTTGCTGCATGATCAGGCTGCTCTTGATACGGGCTTTCAATCGATCGAGTTCGCCGGCTTCGATGCCGTCGGCCAGCCGCAGCAATTCGCGCAGCGTGACGTCGAGCGTTTCCTGCGCCCGGTCGGCGCTGGTGCCGGCGTAACAAAGCACGCTGCCGCGATCGAGCAAGGTGGCGTGCGAGGCGTAGACGCTGTAACACAGCCCCCGTTTTTCGCGCACTTCGGTAAACAGCCGTGAGCTCATGCCGTCGCCCAGCACGCCGACCGCCGCCGAGGCGACGTAGTAATCTGGATGGCGGTAGGGCACGCTCGGGTAGGCGATGCCAATTTGCGTCTGATTCGATTCGTGGTGCAAATGCGCACGGCGTTCAGCCGGCAGGCGCTCCTCGAGAGCCGGCTCGTCGAGCGATGGCCAGTCGGCCAAGAGCTCGCCCACCTGGTCTTTCAACGCCGGCCAATCAAATCTGCCGGCCACGCCCACGACCGTGCCGTTCGGTCGATAAAGCTGGCTGTAATAGTTTTGAATCTCTTCCAACGAGATCGATTCGAGCGCGGCCTGCTGGCCCTGGCTGGGGCGGCCCCAAGGATCGGGAAAGTGCCGGCGGCGCAGCTCAAGCATCACTTTGTGCCCCGGCTCGTCCTCGATCGCCGCCAGCTCTTGCAAGGCCGTCAATCGGCAGGGCTCAAGCTGGTCGTCGGGCAGACGTGGCCGCCGCAGCACGTCAGCGTAAATCTCCAGCGCCGGAGCGAGATTTTTGGCCAGCGTCGCGCCGCGCAGCACCACATGCGCATCGCTGACGCTCTCGCCGCGTTCGACGCCCAGATTATCCAGATCGTTGACAAACGCCCGGTTGTCTCGCGGGCCGGCGCCGCGCAGCAGCAACTCGCAGGTCATGGCGCTCAATCCGCCCCGGTCGGCCGGTTCGACCGCCGTGCCCGACGGCACGCGGATGGTAAACGCCACCGATTCAACCGACTGCATCGGCTCGGCGATCAGCACCAGCCCGTTGGAAAACGTATGCGAGAGAATCTGAGTATCTGCGGGTGGCATGCTGGCTGGCGTCAGAGGTGAGTTTCGTAGCGTAAGCGTTCTGGCTTGCGCATCATAACCGAAGTATACGCGATTCGCGCTTGTAGGAAGCCATCCAGGCCGTCTCCATTGGAGGATGGCCCTCCAGGCCGTCCGTGCATCGGCAAGCAGGCGCGGAGCCCCGTGCCTGGCCAAACGAGCGAGCGTAACGATTGCTAACGATCCATGCAACCGCGCGGCCGGTAATGTCATCGACCTGGGAACCGACGAAAATAACTTCGGCATTTCTGCCGGCCCTCACCTGGCCTCGCTAACCGTCGAGGAACTTGTTGCCAAACAGCAACTGATCGACATTCGCCAGCCGAAATTCGTGCCGTTTGCGGATGCTGTCGTTGACCAGCCGCATGAGGGCTTCGACTTCGATGAACGTAACGCTTCGTATGGGCGTTCCTGTCATGAATCCCGCCAATTTGTCCAGGTCGAGTTGGCGGAATCCCCGGCCGACCACGGCAAAGTAAACGTGCTCGATGCCCGACTGCGCTAATTCGCGGGTGTGCCGGGCGGCATATTCGCAGAACTGCCGATCATCGGTGCCGAGCGTGTATCCGCGCCGCCGCGCTTTGGCATCGAGGATCACCGCAAACCGCTCGGCCGCGGCCACGGCCAGGCAATCGGCCACTCGCCCGCAGCCTTGCCCCAACTCGCGCACCTCGAAGCCCAGGCAGCGAAATGCCTCGGCGCAGCGCTGCTCGAAGAGCCTCGACACCGGTGCCACTTTCGATTTTGGATTATCGATCTCACGCGGTGGCTGGGGCAGATCCTTGGCGATGCCCCGGCGTGATTGCGATTCAGCCGCCTGCCGTCGGCGCGGAAAACCCGCCTCTCCTTGTGTTTTACCAGTAAGGTGGCTTTATCGGTTTTCGCTCCGCGCCGACGCGCTTTTTACGGAGTCGCTGCAGCGCCAGTCCTAGGGCAAGGCGCGGCTCGGCAAAGAAGATCGCTCGACTCATGCGTACTTTTTTCGGTCTGAATGCGATGGGGCCAGCAAAGGCATCATGT
The DNA here is from genome assembly GCA_025927475.1 of Pirellulales bacterium. GTDB lineage: Bacteria > Planctomycetota > Planctomycetia > Pirellulales > JAICIG01 > JAICLL01. Next base: position 2,096 of record JAICLL010000285.1, on the reverse strand, counting down.
CCTGTCGGCATAGCTGGCCACCAGCAGCCCGCCCGACGCGAAGTCGGCAGCATCCAATGGCGCCGCCGCAGGATCGCCGTACGGAATGCTCGTGATTTGGCAGAGAATCCAATCGCCACGACCGGCATCGGCCAAACAAACTGCGGGCCGGATTTTCGACTGCGACAGGTCCGAGAGCGGGAACGGGACGAGGACTACTTGCCCGACTGCAGGTGTGACCACGCGGCATCCTCCTCGGGTCGAAGCCAGTCCACCGCCAGGGCCGCCTCCGCCAACAGGGCGGCCTCGCCCGGCAGGGCCGCCGGCTCGTCTAACACTGTCACTAGAGCGCGTCGCGGGCCGGAAACATCGACCTCACCCAGCAACTGAACGCGGCCGGCCGCATCGACGACCGCTTCGATGGTTTGGACCATGGAATACCTCCGTCAACATGGTAGCCGAGCAATGGCGGCGAAACAAACCTCGAGCGGGCCGTCTCCAGCGATCAGGTCGCCGGATTCCCTTCCCTCACCCATCGCTGGCTATTGATGCGTCGGTGGTGGACAGTATAATGCAAGCGCCTACCTAGGGGCCGTGGGCAGACCACGGAAGCCCTAATAAACCTCCCGCCCGTACAACCTGGGAAACGGACTCCATTCCGTTCGATTGCCATGCTCAGGCTGCTGCCGCGAATCACGCGCGACTGCGAAGGAATCCATCGACGCAGCTTTTTGCAACTGGGCACACTGGCCGGTCTCGGTCTCTCGCTGCCCACCTTGCTGGCTGGCCGCCGGGCCGCCGCCAACACCGCCGATGCGGGCAATGCCGCGGCCGCCGCGGCAACCAAGGAGGTGAACTGCATCCTCATTTGGACTCAAGGTGGCACCAGCCATCACGACACGTTCGACCCCAAGCCCGACGCCCCGGTGAGCGTGCGCGGCTCATACAAGTTCATCGACACCGCGGTGCCCGGCGTCAAGTTCACCGAAATGGTGCCGCGGATGGCGCAAGAGCTGAAGCGGTTCGGCCTGCTGCGAAGCTGGAACCCGCAGAACGCCGGGCACGGCGTGGCCGACCAATACATGATGTCGGGCCATGCCATCAATCCGTCCATCGTGTATCCCTGCTACGGCTCGATCGTCGCGCATCAGAAGGGCTTTAAGACCAAGATGCCGCCGTTCATTCAGCTTGGCGGCGCGGTCGATCACGCCACGTTTGGCGGCGGCACGTCGGGCTATCTGGGCGCCGAATACAATCCGTTCGAGCTGCTGGCCAACCCCAACTCGACACCGTTCAACGTGCGCGACATCACGCCGCCGGCGGGCGTCGACCTGCCGCGCATTGAGCGCCGCCGCAGCATGCTCGGAGCGGTCGAGGCCCTGCAGCGCAAGCTCGACACGCAGCCCGCCGCCTTCGACGCGCTCGACGAACATTACCGCGCGGCGCTGAACATGATCACCGCGCCGGAAACCAAGCAAGCCTTCGACATCGACAGCGAAGACGCCGCCCTGCGCGACCGTTACGGGCGGCACACGTTCGGGCAAAGCTGTCTGTTGGCTCGGCGACTAATCGAGTCGGGCGTGCGCTTCGTCACCGTCTCCGATGGCGGCTGGGACCATCACCAAGACCTCTTTAATGGGCTTAAGGGTAAATTACCGCCGCTCGACCAGGCAATTCCCGAATTGCTGATTGACCTGGAGCAGCGGGGTCTGTTGGCCACAACGCTGGTGGTGTGGTTGACCGATTTTGGCCGCACGCCCAAAATCAATTCGGCCAGCGGGCGCGATCACTGGGCCAGCGCGGGCTTTATTGTGATGGCGGGGGCCGGCGTGCCCGGCGGATCGGTGCTCGGCAAGACCGACGACGAAGGCGGGCGACCCGTCGATCACGAGTATTTCACCGAAGACGTGGCGGCGACCATTTATACCAAGCTGGGCATTCCGCTCGACCTGATCACCACCACCGCCGACGGCCGGCCCCTGCGGCTGAACGAAGGCCGCGTGATCAAAGAGTGGATGTAGTCTAGTTCCGCGTACGCAGCGTAAAAGAGCAGCCGTAGGGTGGGGGGGGGGGGGGGGGGGCCGCGGGCAGGGCGGCGGGCCGGGGGCGGGGGGGGT
>JAICLL010000037.1 GCA_025927475.1 Pirellulales bacterium | reverse complement strand
TCTGGCGGGAATCGTTGATCGGGGGCTGGCGTGTTGGTCGGCCCGGCCGGATTGCCCATGTTTTTAACCGTGAAAGATGACCGGGAGACCGTGCTCGATCGTTTTACCAAGTCCGCAGTGTTGGCTTCAACCGCTGATTCGCGTTTAATTCCCGTGGCGTTATATCCGCGCCGGCGGCGAGCCTCTAGAGTATGGGGCTGGGAGTTCGGCGATCGTTGGAATCGCCTACCGGCCTTTCGTTCGTCGTGAGGACCGCCGATGCTTTGGCTCTGGCTGCTGATCGCACTGACGTTCATCACTCTGATCGGCCACGGCATCTGGGCGATCGTGGCTTTTGCGCTACGGGCGATTTTCCATCCGCACGAGCCGGAAGCGAATTCGGCATGCCCGCATTGCGGCAGGCAAACCGGCATTCGGCGCCAGCAATGCGATTGGTGCGGCCGCTCGCGGCAAACCGGGGCGCCGACGGAAACCGACGACCTGGCAGCGGTCGAACGGCAGCTCGAGCGGTGGCGGTCAGGCGGCCAGCTTCCGCCAGCGGAAGCCGGTCGGTTCATGACGCGCGTGAAAGCCTATCGGCAATCGCTGGCCAATGTGCCATCGGCGCCTCCGGCGGTGGCCCCCGTTCAATCGGAGCTGGTTACGCTGTTGATGAAGTTTGGCGAGCTGGCGCCGCGCGAGCAGCAACGCGTGCTAGAGATTTACGACCGTATGACGCCGGCACAGCGGGCCGCCTTGGCGCTCGCGGCGCAAATCAACCTGGCGCGGCTGCTGGCACGCATCGGCCGCATCGGCGACGCGCTGAGCGTCTATCGACGCATCACCGAGATTCATACGAATGACCTGGGCAAGGGCCGAATGGCGCTGGAGGCGGTGCGGCTTGCGATTCAAGAGCAGCGCCGCGCCGACGCGGCCTCATTTCTTGCGCTGCTCAATCGGCTCGATCTGCCGCAGTTGCAAGCAGAGAAGGAGCAACTCGCCGGCGCGCTGCGCGCTGCATCCACGGTGAAGATCTCTGAGCCGGTCACCGCCGAAATCGCCGAAGCGGCAGCGGTTACGCCCGCTCGCTCATCCGGCGTTGCGCATTCCGCGGAAAACAGCGCTCCACCTGCATCGCCGGTTGACAGCGCTGCCGCTCCAAGTCGGCTCTCGCACCGCGAGAGCACGCCCGATCGCGCAGCGAAACGCGGCCATCGGCAGGATGAACCTCCCACCCCGCGGCGTTCGCTGACCGAAGTGCTTTCGACGTTCATGGAAGAACGCAACATCCGCTGGGGCGAGCTGGTCGGGGGGCTGCTGATTGTCTGCTCTTCGGTGGCGCTGGTCATCAGCCTCTGGGAAACGCTGAAGACGATTCCTTATTTTCAATTCTTCATTTTCGTGGGCGTGTCGGCGGCCTTGTTCGGCATGGGGCTTTATACCGAGCATCGCTGGAAGTTGGCCTCGACCAGCCGCGGCATTTTGACTATCAGCACGCTGCTGGTGCCGCTGAACTTTGTGGCCATGGCCGGCACGGCGCGAGAACACTGGGATCTCGCGGCGGCAATCACCCAGCTCGCCGCGCTCGCGATTTTTACGTTGCTGGTGCGGCAAGCCGGGCGCGTGCTGGTCGACGGTTGGCAGACGTGGCTGACGCTGGGCGTGGTTGGCGGGTCGGGCGTGCTCTTGGCCGTGCCGCACCAGCCGGCATTGGCATGGGCGATGATGCTTTCGACGCCGGCGGTCGTGCTGGCGGCCATTGCGGTGGGCCGGGCGATCAGCGATTTGGCGTGCCGCCAACAGGCCGCGGCTGGCGACGCGAACCGGCTGTTTCTCTTGTTGGGCTGCCTGATGTTCACCGTCGTGGTGACGCTGGGTCTGGTCGTCGCTCGCAGCGCCGATCGTCCGACCGCGCTCAACGTGCTGTCACCCCTGATTGCCGCCGGCGGCACGCTTGCGGCGATATGCGGACTGTTTGTCATGCGCGCAATGGCCGACGAAAGCCAGGCCGGGTTGCGCACTTCGGGCACAGCCGTCGGATTGCTGGGACCGGCCGTGATGCTCGCGGCCACCGGTCTGGCGTGGCCGCTCCCGGCCGCGATGATCGCCGTTGGCTTATTCAACTTTGCGGTGCTGGCGTTCTTCGCGGCTCGTTTTCGGGTGGCAGCGCTCCATGCCGTAGCCATCGCCTGCTTGGCGCTGGCTTATGCGACCGCCACACATGTGGCGCTGGGCCATCTGCCGGCAATGGAACGCGCCCGACCGAGCGTGATGCTGCTGCGATGGTTCGCCAGCGCGCAAACCGGCGCCTCGCTCGCTGGGCTAGTTCTGGCGCTGGCCTTTGCCGCTGAGATGTTGTCGCGGCGCGGTCGAAGGAAGGATGCGCTGGTTTACGTGGGCGGCTGTGCGGTTGTGGCAGTGTTAAGTCTCTGCCTGGTCTCCGTGCGCGGCTATCTCAGCGGCCACGCCGATGCCTGGCGGGCGGCACTCGTCTTTGCGGTCTACGGACTTGGCTGCCTGGCCATGAACGCGCGCTGGCGAAAACCGATCGCGACCCACCGTGGCGCCGCCTTGGTGGGTGGCGCGCTGGCGTATGCGATCGCCTTCAGCGGCACGTTTGAGGTTCCGTATCGTTGGATCGTGGTTGCCTTAGCCCAGGCGACCTGGACAACGGTTACCAGCGTCCTCATTGACCTCCGACGCGCGGCAGCTCCGGCCCTTGTGGCCGGCAATGCCCCGAGTGTTTTCTCCGAGGGCGACGCCGAAACCGCCGGGCACAAGGCCCGGAGCTACCTTGACGATATAGCAACCCAAGGCTCGGCGATCAGCGCATTCGCCGGCCCCTTGCGGCAATGGGGCATCGCAGCTTCGCTGATGGCGGTCGCCGCTTTTGCCTGGATCGATTGGCAACGGCCGCTCATTTTGTCGCTCGATCTCGCCTGGCTGGCCGCGATCTGGCTAACGCTGGCAATTGCCGAGCGCTCGCCGCGCTGGTTCACGGCGTTTCAAACCGCCGTTTATGCGGCGGCAGCCTTCGCAATCACCGCCTGGCTCAAGGAACAGCCGTGGGTGGTCGGCGACCCGCGCGGCCTGCTACATCCGCGCAGTCTGCAAGTCTATGGTATCGGCTGCGGCTTGATCGGTCTGTTCTGGACCGTGCTCCGCGTCGCGCTGCGCCGGCGCCCGGCGTTCGCCGCGCTGAGCCCTGCCGGCGCCGCGAGCGTCGATCGCCTCGTTCAGTACGGATCGATTGTTCTTTCTTTCGGCATGGCAGCCGCAGGCGCATTGCCAGGAATCGATGCCGAGTTTTTGGGGAACTGGCAACTCAGAGCCATTGGGGGCCTGCCCGTCGGACTCCTGCAAGACTACGCCTACGATGCGTTCGGCTGGATGTTGGTTGGCATTCTGGCCGCCGGCATCGTTGCGGCGCTTTGGGACCGCTGGGGCAAAGCCGAGTTGGTCGCGAGCGTCTTGCTGCTGGTGAACATCGCGCTGCTTGTCGCCGGACCGGCTGCGATAAGCTGGGCGACGGCCTCGGCGTTGCGTTGGTCGCTGGCCGTGGCGCTGGTCAGCGGCTCGCTCGTCGTCTGGTTCCGCGGACCGTTGGTCCGCGTCGCCGAGCGATGCAAATGCCGCCTTGACCTGGGGGAACATGCCGCGGGTTTGACCGCCGGGTTGTTGATGATGTTGGCCGCCATACCGGTCGTTGGCGTTTCGGGGCTGGTGGCCAGCATGCGCATACTCGGCGATGCGCCCGCCGGCCCGCTGGCCGGCAATTGGCTGGCGGACGTAGGGTTTTCGGTTTCGCATCTCGTTCCGCTGACGCTGGTGGTGTTGAGCCTGACCGGTTACGCCGTGCGCGAGACCTCGCCCCGCTATGCCTTTGCAGCCGGTGTGGTGGCCAACCTGACGGTCACCGGCGGCTATGCGTTGAACTTGCCGCAATTCGGCGCGAGCGAAGCTGCCCGATTCGTGCAGTTGGGTGCGATCACGGCCGCCGCTTGGACGGCTGGCTGGCTGGCGGCTCGACGGCGCGTGCTTTCGTTCAGTGAGCGCGGCGAATCGCCATCGGCGTGGCCCTTGCTGCGGCTTCAATGGGCGGAAAGCGCGCTGGGCAATTTTCTGTTGCTGGCTTCGGCATTCGCGCTGGTCGCCATCGTTTCCTCGCTGGGCGCCGGCAACGGTGTCCACGATTGGATTGCGACGGTTGGTTCGCCGCTGGGCTGGTTCACCCTGGCGGCGGTCTGCGCGACCGGCCGTTTGTTGGGCTGGCAACGCGGCCGGCCACTTCGGCCTGAGGCGATTGGCCTGATAGGTATGACGGCTCTGGGCTTGGTCGCCTGCAGCGTCGAGGCTGTGTTGCCCGGCACGCCGTGGGCGTTTCGCACGTTGATGCTGGGTTGGGCGAGCTATGCGTTTTCGGTGGTGGCGGCCACCTGGTGGGCCACGGCGGTCTACGCCCCGGCCGCGAGTGAAGGTCCGCCCAACGCGCTGGTGCGCGCCGCGGGTGTATGGGTGCGGGTGGCTGGGCTGCTGGCGTTGTTGTTAGGAGTCAAGGCGGTGTTCGTCGGCGGAGGTGATGCCAGCGAGCCGCTGTGGGGCGCCGCGGCCATTGGCATCGCCAGCGCGGCCGCGGCGGCAATGGCCGTTTGGCAGCGCCGCGAAGGTTGGGCCTTCATTGCCGGGCTGGGCATCAACCTGGCGTCGTCGATCGTCGTGTGGCATCGGCTGACGATTGGTCGGCGCCTGGTCGCCGACGAATGGCTGTGGCTGCTGCAAGCCAACCTGATCGCGGCGAGTGTCGTCGGTTTGCTGTGGTTGACGGCGCGGCGGCGGATGTACGCCGCACGTGAGCTGCACATCGGCGGCAGCCCGTTCTTGACGGTGCAAATGGCGGCGATCGCGCTGGGCAACGCCTTGCTGCTCGCTGCCGCGCTGATGGGGCTGGTCGCCCGACCTGGCTCGATCAGCGAAGTGTTGCGACAGCACGCCTCGTCGGCCGGCTGGTTTGCGTGGTTGGCCGGCTCCGCGGCCATCGCCATTTATCTTTACCACCTTGCTCGCCGCGAATTGATTCATCTTGTGGCCAGCGCGCTTTTGGGCGCCGGCGTGCTGGCCGCGATCACGATCGGGCAAGCCGATGCCGACTGGCAGGCTTATCACGCGCTGATCGTTGGTTGGGCAAGCATAGCGGCGGTTCTGATTGCCGTGAGTTGGCTGGCGGGCCGCTCTGCAAACGAGGAGATGGCGTCATCGCCGCCCAGCGGCTGGCTGAGCTTGAAGCGCCTGCTGCCGGCTCGTGAAGCCGAAGCCTGGGCGACTACAATCGCCGTGGCGCTGGCAGCACTGGCAATCCGCGCCGCGGCCACCGATCCGGCCCGTCCCTGGTGGTCGATGATCGCGGCGGTTTCGGCCGCCGGCATTTCGATGGCCCTTGGTCTGTGGCTTCGCAGATCGCAGCACGACTATCGCTCGGGGCTGTTCGCATGCCTGGCGGTTTCGCTCTTCTGGTACGCCCAAGACCACGCCGGTGGCGGCGACTTGCTGCTGATGAACGCCATCGCCCTGGCCGCGATCGGCAGTTTCTGGTCGCTCATCGCTCGCTGGGCTAAGGCGACCGAACCGGCGGCGCCTTCCGAAAGAATTCTGCCGTTTGAACATGCCGCTGTGGCGATCTCGGTCGGGCTGATTTCGGCAGTAGCCTGGCTGGCCTGGTGCGCGAGTTGGCTATCGTCAGAACCCGCCATGGCCGCGCTGCGCTTTACCTGCGACGTGCGGCTATCGTGGGCCGCCTGGGCCGCTGTCGTCGCGGCGCTGGCCATCGCGCGTGGCGATCGCCGGGCGATGTTTTGCCCAGCGGGATTCTATTCGGTGGGACTGGCGGCGGTCGCACTGGCGCTGGGGCAGCGAGGATGGAGCGGCGGCGAATTGCTGTGGGCCACCGGTCCCGCGCTGGCCGGCTGGACGCTGGCGGCGGCATTGGTCGTATGGGTGGCGAACGGCGATAGCCAGAAACGCGAAAGCTCGCGTGGCTGGTTCTTTGCCGCGCAAGCGTCCATTGGCGCTGTGGCCGCGCTGTTGAGTGTCTGGACCGCGGTGGCGTTCGAGACGCATTTCGATCGCGCCGCGGGCGGCGTTAGCATCCTGCTGTTGCTGTTCGCCAGCGGTTGCATGCTTCGCGGCGCTGGCGATCGCCGGCTCGAATTCTGGCAGATGGCAATGTTGGCAATGATGGTGCTGACGCCAGCAGAATGGATGTGGGTGTTTTGCGAGGGCGCCAGCCCGGCAATTCTTTGGCTTCACCGCGAAACGGCGCTGTTGGTTTCGCTGGCGCTTTCGATTGCCGGCTGCGAATGGCTTGCCCCGCGGATCCTATGGCGCGGAAGATCTCAGGCGTCGCACGAGGGCGAATGTTCGCGGAGCGAAAAACGCCGAAATGCGTGGCGGCAATCGGTGCGGCGATGGCTGCCAACCATCATCGGCCTGGCGCTGGCGGTGCTGACGCTTGTCTTCATTCAGGAGCGCAGCCAGTATGTGCCACGCGAAGGAGTGGCGATGGCGTTGGTCGCCAAGCTGGCCGTCGCGGCGACGTTGGTCGGACTGGCGCTGTTGGCGGTCATGTATGCGGTGCTGGAGCGGCGCGACCCGTTGCGGCTGTCGCCCCGCGGCCGCACCGCCTATGTATATGCCGCCGAAGCGCTCGCCGTGCTGGTCTGCGTTCATGTGCGCACCACAATGCCGAAACTGATTCCCTTCGGCATGATCGAAAACTGGTGGACGTTGATTGTGATGATCGTCGCCTTTTGCGGAGCGGGATTCGCCGAGTTCTTCCAGCGGCGGCGGCTGAGCGTGCTGGCCGAACCGCTGGCCCGCACGGCGATGCTGGCGCCGCTGTTGCCGGCCGCGGCGCCGCTGGCGGGGCTGGTTTGGCTGCCCGACGAATTGCACGTCTGGATGATTCAAGCCCGGCTGTTCAGCAACGAAGTGGTGTTGTTCCTGGTGGCGGCGTTCTATGGCCTTCAGGCGACTCTGGTGAACTCTCCCTCATCACCGCTTGCACCGCGAGACGGCGTAGTCTCCGCGAGTGAAGCACGACGGAGGGCATCCGTGCAGTCGCTGCTGTTCGCCGCCCTGGCGGTGACGTCGGGCAATGCCGGACTATGGCTGTTGTGGCGGCGGCTGCACATCGAGTTTCTCGTACATCCGCAGCTTTGGCTCATTCCGCCGGCTTTGGCGGCCCTGGTCGCCGAGTATCTCAACCGCGATCGGCTCAAGCCCGAACAGAGCGGTGCTGTCCGCTACTTGGCGCTTTCGACCATTTACGTGGCCAGCACCGCCGACGTGTTCATTTCGCACGTGGACCGCCAGATCAGCTTGCCGCTGGTGCTGGTGTTGCTGGGTCTCTCGGTGGCCGGCATCCTGTCGGGCATGCTGTTGCAAATCCGCTCGTTTCTCTATTTGGGATTCACGTTTCTATTGGTTGATTTGAGTGTGATGGTCTACCACGCCTCGTGGGACCTGGGGCACACCTGGGTTTTCTGGAGCACCGGCATCGCGGTGGGGCTGGCCATCCTTGCCCTGTTTGCCGTGTTCGAAAAGCGCCGCAACGAGATGGTGCTGGCGTTGGAAAGGTTCAAAGATTGGCGATGACCGAACCGCCGCGAAAGCAATTTGGATTGCGCTCGTTGTTCGCCGCGACGGCCGGCTGCGCCGCGCTGTTCGCCGCCTTTCGCTGGCTCGATGTGCCGCCCCGCGTCAGCCTGTTTGTCGCAGGTCTGCTGGCGGTTAGCTTGCTGGCGGCCCTTGGCTTGGTAGTCGCGATTGGACGTGGATCGGCAGGCGATAGATAGCATCTTGCGATGCAGTTGATTAAGAACGGAAACTACCGTTCACAGTTGAGCGGCGTCCGACGTTCATGTTAAACTGAAGCCGACCAGCACAGGTAGATACCTCTTTGTTCCCCGGATCGCCCGCGGGCGCTGCTTTGATGTCACTCAAGAGAATCCCGCAGAATAGCGTTCCGGCGGCCAGCATTTTAGATGACATTGTTCGGCGCGTCGTTCATGCCGCCCAGCCAGAAAAAATCGTGCTGTTTGGATCGGCTGCGCGAGGTGAAATGGGCCCCCATAGCGATGTGGATCTCTTGGTGATTAAGGGAGGCAAGTTCAACCGGCGGCGGTTGGTAGCGAAGATTTATGACCAACTGTACGGTGCCGGGGCGGCAGTCGATGTCGTGATCGTCACACCTGATGAAGTACAGCGTTATCGCGACGCACCCTGTCTGCCGATTTTCCCGGCTCTTCGGGAGGGACGGATCGTCTATGGCGCCTAAGCGGCTCGGGCCGACGGATCCCGGCGAATGGCTCAACCGCGCCAGAAGCAACCTTCAACGCGCTCGCCGCACAATCAAAGGTGTTTACCTGGAAGACCTCTGCTTCGACGCGCAGCAGTGCGCTGAAAAAGCGATCAAGGCTGTCTTCGTTCACCGTGGCTTGGCGTTCCCGTACGTCCACGATTTAGCCCATCTGCTCGGGTTCCTGGAGGGCAACGGCATGAAGGTTCCTAAGTATGTGAAGGCAGCGTCATTCTTGACCGGCTTCGCCGTCGAATCACGCTACCCCGGATTATCGGGCCCGGTGACTACACGCGAACACCCGCGGGCCGTAAAGATCGCGAAGGATGTCTTGCGGTGGGCCCAATTGCACGTTACGGAGCGTGCGCCGCGGGCGACTCGCAAAAGGCGCAAACGCTGAGACAACTTAGCGTGACGGGCATTCCGCACACCGCAGTTGAGCCGGGTGCACGGCCCATGTTAAGCTGGTACGCCGGTTAACCTGGTCCCTCAATCTTTTTTTCCGCCCGTGATTATCGTCCTGAAGCCTGAAGTCACCGAACCGCAAATCGAACACGTCATTCAGCGCGTCGAGTCGCTGGGGTTGCGGGCCCACCTGAGCCGCGGCACCTATCGCACCATCATCGGCGTCATCGGCGACGAGTCGAAGCTGCGCGTGGCCCCGCTGGAGGCCATTCCCGGCGTGGCCAGCGTGGTGCCGATCTTGCCGCCCTACAAGCTGGCCAGCAACGAGGCTCACCCTGAGCCCAGCGTGGTCGAGGTGGCGGGCGTCAAAATCGGCGGCGGCTGGCTGGCGATGATCGCCGGTCCGTGCGCGATCGAAAGCGCCGAACGTATGGACGCGATCGCGGCGGCGGTCAAAAAAGCGGGCGCCAACCTGCTGCGCGGCGGCGCGTTCAAGCCGCGCACCAGTCCCTATGCCTATCAGGGAATGGGCGAAGATGGACTCAAGATTCTCCGCGATACCGGACGGAAGCATGCCTTGCCCGTCGTTACCGAAGTGATGGACCCGCGGCGCGTCGAACTGGTCGATCAATACACCGATATGTTTCAGATCGGCGCCCGCAACATGCAGAACTTTACGCTGCTGACCGAAGTCGGCCAGACGCGGAAGCCGGTGTTGCTGAAGCGCGGGCTGAGCGCCACGGTGAAGGACCTGCTGATGAGCGCCGAATACATTCTCTCGGAGGGCAACTCGCAGGTAGTGCTTTGCGAACGCGGCGTGAAAGGCTTTGATCCGATTGCGCGGAACTTGTTCGACGTGGCGGCGGTGCCAGCCACCAAATCGCTTTCGCATTTGCCGATCATTGTGGATCCCAGCCATGCCACGGGCCGGCCCGATCTGATTCCGCCCTGTGCCTTGGCGGGCGTGGCCGCCGGGGCCGATGGCGTACACATTGAAGTACACAATTGCCCGGAAGAGGCGCTGTCTGACGGACCGCAGGCGCTGTTGCCCGAACAGTACGCCGCGATCGCGCGGCAAATTCGCCAGTTGGCCGCGTTGCTGGGCAAGAAGATTTCGTCGGTAAACTCCGGCAACCAATGAGAAGACGTGTCGCCGTGCTTCGGTGGCTGGGGCAGAAAGACAAAAGCATTTCACCGATGACGAGCAATACCTCCCTTTCACCGCCCACCGGCGCGATCGCAAACGATCAGGCCCGCCTGCTGGCGCTGTATCGCACGATGCAACTCATCCGGCAGTGCGAAGAGCAGTTGGCGCGCTACCATCAGCGCGGCCTGATTCACGGCGCCTGCCACACCTACGTAGGTGAAGAAGCAATCGCCACCGGCGTGTGCGCCAACCTGCGGCGCGACGATGTCATCTTCAGCACGCATCGCGGCCACGGGCACGCCTTGGCCAAAGGGCTCGAACCGGCGCAGCTCATTGCGGAACTGTTTGGCCGCGAGTCGGGCTGCTCACGCGGACGCGGCGGCAGCATGCACCTGTTCGCCCCGGAAATCGGACTGCTGGGCACCAGTGGCATTGTGGGGCCGAGCATCTTGCAGGCTGCCGGCGCCGGTTATTGTTTCAGGCTGCTTAAAACCGATCGCGTGGCGGTGGCATTCTTTGGCGACGGCGCCGTGAACAACGGCGCGTTTCACGAAGGCCTCAACATGGCCAGCATTTGGAAGCTGCCGGTGCTGTTTGTGTGTGAAAATAATCAATTCGCCACCGAAGTGCCGTTCGCCTATGCCAGCGGCATCGCCGACGTGGGGCGACGCGCTGCCAACTACGGGCTGCCCGGCGTGGAAGTCGATGGCAACGACGTGCTGGCGGTCGAGCAGGCGGCCCGTGAGGCAATCCAGCGGGCACGCTCCGGCGGCGGGGCGACGTTGCTGGAGTGCAAAACCTACCGCACTCGCCCACATGCCGAAGGGATGGGCGATTTCGGCTATCGCACGCGCGAAGAGGTCGAGGCTTGGAAGCGACGCTGCCCGATCAACCGACTCCGCGAGTCCGCTCGCGGGGCGGCGGTCAACGGCGAGTTGGACGAATCGTTCGACGCGATTGATCGCGAGATCGCCGAGCGGGTGGCTGAGGCTTCGAGCGCGGCGGAAAGCGCCGCCTGGCCAGATGCGGCCTCGGCAGTGCGCTACGTGTATTGCGAAGCTCCCGCGCCCCCCGTACCGCCGCCTCCGCCGCCCGGCGATCGCCAACTCGGTTTTGTCGCGGCCACGCGCGAGGCTCTGCAACATGAAATGCAGCGCAACCCCGCCATCTTCGTGATGGGCGAAGGCATCGGCCGCCGCGGCGGCAACTTTCAGACCACCGAGGGACTGTTCGAGCTGTTCGGTCCCGAGCGGCTCTGCGACACGCCGATCTGCGAGCGCGGCTTTGTCGGGCTGAGCTGCGGGGCGGCGATGGCCGGCGCGCGGCCGGTGATCGACTTCATGTTTATCGACTTTATCAATGACGCCTACGGCGAAATTGTCAACCAGATCGCCAAGATGCAATACATGAGCAGTGGGCGGCTGAAAATGCCCGTGCTGCTGCGAGGGTGCATCGGCGTGGGCCACTCGGCGGCGACGCACCATTCGAGCAGCTTTTATTCGGTCTACAGCCATATCCCCGGTTTGCGGGTGGTCGTTCCCTCGACGCCCTACGACGCCAAGGGGTTGCTCTTTCATGCGCTGCGGCGTCACGACCCGGTGCTCTTTCTGGAACATCGCGAATTGATGGCCGTGAAGGGCCCTGTGCCCGAAGAGCCTTATGAGATCGAGTTTGGCCGCGCCGCCGTGGTGCGCGAGGGCAGCGATGTCACCGTCGTCGCGCTGGCTTTGATGGTTCACCGCGCGCTGGCGGCTGCGAAACGGCTGGCCGAGCGCGGCGTCTCGGTTGAGTTGATCGACCCACGCACCGTGTCGCCGCTCGACCTCGACACGGTGCTGCGGAGCGTCTCAAAAACCGGGCGGTTGCTGGTGCTCGACGAAACCTATGGACCCTGCAACATTGCTTCCGAAATTGCGGCGCAAGTGGTCGACCGGGGCTTCGACGATCTTGATGCTCCGATTAAGCGGCTGCACGGGGCGTTTACGCCAACCCCTTACAGCCCGCCGCTGGAGAAAGCGGTGGCGCCGCAGGGTGAAGATATTGAGCGAGCAATCCTCGAATTGCTCGATGAATAGTTCAGCGACGGGCGCGCGTTGGCGTGCGGCTGGGACGATTGGCAGCGCGGCCCGACGCGGAATGCGACGGTTTATACACTGCCCGATAGCCGACATTGCCTCTGCGCCACGGGCTGGCATAGGTTGAAGCGTGACCCGACTCGATCGGCGGCTGAAGACCATATCCGCGACCACCGTAACCATATCCCGGCCAATGATGACGGTCGCCTGGCCAATAGGTGCGAGTGGCCCAGTGGCTGATTCGCTCCTGAGTACCCGGCATATATTGAGCGGCGGCCGGCGCCGATAAAAAACACACCGCCAGCACCGCGAATGCAAAGCGTTTCATTGGATGGCTCCATCGTTCCTTAGAAGCGCGACCCGTCAGCGAGGGGGCCGGCGGAAGGCTTCCAACGAGGAGACTGACCGGAGCAGCATTCGTGCCAGTGAACGGAATTCATTCGGTTCAATCAGCCGCTGCAATCGATCCTGCAGTCTCCGGCACAAGGCCGGGGGCTAACGCTCGATCCGATAGAGATGCGTCTTGGTGCGCAAGTAGATCGCTTTGCCGGCGATGGCGGGCGACGCCATCGCCCCGTCGTCGAGATGGTTCGTCGCCAAGGGCTGATATTTGCCGGCGGCGGCGATCACCGGATAAACGCCGTCTTCACTGGAAAAGAAGATTTTGCCGTCGGCGTAGACGGGCGACGCGCTAAAGTGCCCTCCCAGCCGGTGCCTCCACACCAGTTCGCCCGTTTCGGAGTCGAGGCAAACCAGAATGCCCGCCTCGTTAATCATGAACAGCAAGTCGTCAATCAGCAGCGGCGCACAGCGCACCGGCATCATCTCTTGCTGCTTCCAAAGCACGTTGGCGGTAATATCGCCCGTGCCTTCGGGCCGGATGGCGAACTCGCGGAAGCCGCCGTCGGCCGTATTCACGAAGATCATCTCGCGGCCGATCAGTGGAGGTGCGGCGGCGTTCATGCCGCCGTGGCGAATGCGCCAAACCTCTTTGCCGCTTTGCGGCTCGTAAGCAATCGTGGCGCCGGCCGAGGGGCTGATCAGCAGCGGCTTGCCCGACACCTCTGCGATGGACGGCGTGCTATACGCCTTCTTGGCGTCGCCGTCATGGGTGCCATAGTCGATTTGCCGGTCGCGCTTCCAGGCCGTTTGGCCCGTTTTTTTGTCAAGGGCGACGACATACTGCACATCGAAGCCGTCGAAACTGACGATCATCAGGTCATCGAACAGAATGGGCGACGAGCCGGCCCCGCGGTGATGGTCGCACGGCAGGTCCTGGCGGCTCCAAAGCGTTTTGCCGGTCGCGGTATCGAGGCAAGCGGTGCCATGGCTGCCGAAGTGCACGTAGATTCGCCCCTCTTCGATTACCGGCGTCGACGAGGCGTAGCTGTTGAAGGGATAGCAGAACTGCGGCTTTTCGATTTCAAACACAATCTTGTCAAGCACGATCTGGCCGCTGTCGCGGTCGAGTTTGAGCGCCGACAGACGATGACCGTCGGCGGTGGCGGTGGTGACCCAAACCTCGTCCTGCCAGACGACGGGCGACGACCAGGCGCGGCCGTGAATGGGCGTCTTCCAGCGAATATTCTTGGTTTCGCTCCATTCGGCGGGCAGATCGTGCGCGTCGGAGACGCCTTGGCCGTTGGGACCGCGGAACTGCGTCCAAACGTCGTCGGCCCTCGCCGACGCGGCTATCAGTAAGGCGCAGGCGCTGGTGATGTGGATGACGACTTTCATCTTCGGTAGCCCCGGCACTTGTGGCCGGCAACACGTCAGCGTTGGTAACTCCGGCCTTTGTGGTCGGCGACGGCGCAATTTATGGGTGCGTAGCGACACGGTATGCTTGGTTGTAAAATAGTGTCAGGTTGAGTCGGTGCTTTGATTCTAGTCACCGATTTGGGGGCGCGCAAGTGCTACAGACACCATTTGCAAAGGACTGGTTTTATGAGACTCAAGGTGTTGGTTCAAGCCGAGGACGTTGGTGGATTCTCCGTAAGCGTACCGGGAATGCCGGGTTGTCACTCGCAAGGTGAAAGTCTTTCGGAAGCCTTGGCCAACATTCGCGAGGCTGCTGAGTTGTGGTTGGAAGTGACAGCGGAAACTGCCGAATCGGCTGCAAAGGCTCAATCGATTGATGTTGAGCTAGCGGAGATCGAACTATGAAGGCTGTCTCCGGCAAAAAGATGTGCCGGACCATGGCAAAGCATGGTTGGACCTTGGCCCGCGTAAGCGGATCGCACCATGCATTTCAGAAGCAGGGAAATCCTAAGACCATAATTGTACCAGTTCACGGTAACAAGGATCTGAAGCCCGGGACATTGCACGCCATTATGCGCGACGCGGAGTTGACCGAGCAGGATATTAGAGAATACGAGGAGAGACCGATGAAATCTCAAGTCATGACAAGCCTGACCGCCTTCGTTATTTTTTTTGGCGCGGCTACGTTCGCTGCCGACGCGGCCAAGCGAACATGGACGTTCGACGATGCGGTGGTGGGCAAGCTGCCCACCGGTTTCCGCGGTGAAGCGGGCGATTGGGCGGTTGCCCGTGATGGTGACGAACAGGTGCTGAGCCAGAGTGCCAAAAACCCCGACGAGGCGTTCAACGTCGTGCTGGCGACCGAGACGCGCGCCGCCGACGTCGACCTGACCGTAAAGCTCAAGGCGATCGCCGGCAAGGATGACCAGGGAGGCGGGCTGGTGTGGCGGGCGCGCGACAAAGACAACTATTATGTCGCCCGCTACAACCCGCTGGAAGACAACTTCCGGCTCTATAAAGTCGAGAAGGGCAAGCGGATCATGTTCAAAAACGCCGACATCAAAGCCACGCCCGGCTGGCACACGCTACGAGTGACCATGCGGGGCACGCACATGGCCTGCTATTACGACGGCGTCAAGCAGTTGGAGGCTGACGACGACACGTTCACCGAGGCCGGCATGATCGGCCTCTGGTCGAAGGCCGATGCTCAGAGCTATTTTGACGACCTGACGCTCGTTAGTCCGTAGCTAACCGTTTGACATCGAAATCGGCAATCCTATGCGTAGGCCGTTAGGGTGCGCCGAGCGCAGCGACTCGCACGATCGGCCGGATGAACGTTGCGGCGCGGAGTTGCCGCCAGAAGGTGGGACTCGCTGCGCTCGGCCCACCCTACGTTGCCGCTGGCCCGGCGGGGTTTTTATTCCGAGCCGCGGGCATATTGGCTGGCAATCGAGCGTTTCGGCACGAGCACCGGCACTGCCTGAATGTCGCAGGGAATTCGGCCCATTTTGGTGCGTACCGTAAACGGATCGCCCAGTTTCGGCGCCGCCTGGCCGGGTATGATTTGTTTCGGGGCGCTAAAGGTTTCGATCAGCTTGTGCAAGCGGGGATCGATTTCAATTTGCCCGTCGGGCCGCGGCGTACCTACACTGTCGAAACTGCCCACGGTCACCATGCTGGCATAGCGGTCGTGAAACTCGTAAGCCTCGTAGCCTTTGGCGCGAAGCGTCATGGTCAGTTCGTGGGCCTTGGCGGCGGCGTCTTCGAGCCGGCTTTCCAGCTTTTTGCCTTCGAGCACTTCTTTGATCTTCGCTTGATCGATCAATACGCTACCGGTGAACGTGGCAATCTTGCAGGTGTACCGCCCCGGGCAATTGAGCAGGCTGTATTTGACCGGAGCGTTCATCTTCAGCACCAGTGAATCGACGCCCTTGGGCGCAAAGTAATCGTCGGGCATCAGCGGGTTGGTAGTCAGCATCGCATGGCGCATCGGGCCTTGCGGCTTGTGATTCTTGTCGATTTTCTGGTTGATCTGGTCTTGGATCTCACGCAGCGCGGCCAACGTACGATATTCGCGCTTTCCCTCTTTGGCCCGTTTTCGCGAGTCGAGGCAGTCGGGCTGGATTTGCCGGAGCTTTTTCAAGACCTTCCGCGCTTCGGCATCGTCGCTCGAGGAAAAATCTCCGACCATCACGGCGATTTCGTGCATCCGCTCAATCCGATATTTCATGCGCACAGGCTGGCCAAATTGATCGGTCCGACGCCCGGCGGTGGGGTTCGAGAAGTCCAGGTCCATCTCGTAGGTGTAGGCGGGCAGCTTGTAGCGCGAACGCAGTTCCTGCACTAGCTCATTGGCCTGTTCCGCCGCCTCGTCGCCCGAGAACGTCACGGCCAAGATGACCCACGGTCCGTTCTTGTCGGACAGCGGATAGGTCTTTTTGGGATTCGCCTCGACGCGCTTGAACAGCGCGATCCGCTGCCAGGGCGGCGACGCCGAAGCGCTCGTGCCCGACGCAAGGAAAACCGCTGCCACGACGAGTCCGTACCGCGATCGCATCTTTGGGTTCCTGAGGAGGGGAATTGCGGTCGAAGGAAGAAGGAAATGGGGCGGAATTGTAACGAAGCCTGGAGCAGCCTTCCAGGCCATTTTCTGGCCGCCGCGTTGCCGATGAGCAGATGTTGGTCTTGTTCTTCGACGATTTCAAAGCCGACCCGCGGCGGTTCCTCGAGCGGTGCTTCCAATTTATCGGAGTCGATTCGTCATTTGTCCCCGAGGGGCTTCGCCAGTCGCGGAATGCATCGGAGACGCACCAGAGCGATGCGCCGGTGCTGAAGGCGCTGCGTCGTTTGCCAACGTTCAGCACCGCGGTCCGCGTGCTGCCGGAACACTGGCGTGCCGCCATTCGGCGACGGTGGTTTACTCGCGGTGCCTGCGAGCGGCCGGCGTGGTCAGAGGATTTGCGCCGGAAGGTGCTGTGGCAAATCAGCGATGATGTCCGCACCTTTTTGTATTTCTACGGCAAGCCGCTCGACTATTGGGACCTGGGCGAATCGGACACTCGGGACCTGGGCGAATCGGACACTCGGGACCTGAGCGAATCGGACACGGCCGAATCCTTTTCGGTGGCGAGCCAGCCAGCCTTGCCAATTCGCAGTCCACTCGGGTTTTTGCCGTTGCCACAGTCGCCGGATGCGATGTCACTCGGATAACGCCGCGTCCGCCCTAAGGGGTGTGAGAGCGCCTCTTTCGCGGAGCGAAAGGCGACTTTACTTGCCGCAATAGTCGATCACGCGGGCGATTTCGCTTTTCAGGTCCTGCCGGCGGACGATGCGGTCGATGAAGCCGTGCTCCAACAGGAATTCGCTCGTCTGAAAGCCTTTGGGCAGCTCCGTGCCAATGGTGGCCTTGATCGTGCGCGGGCCGGCGAAACCGATCAGCGCCTTCGGTTCGGCGATCACCAGGTCGCCAAGCAAGGCAAAGCTGGCCGCCACCCCGCCCATGGTCGGATTGGTGAGCACCGAAATGTAGAGGCCGCCGGCCTGATCGTAGCGGGCCAGGGCCGCCGAGACTTTGGCCATTTGCATGAGCGAAAGAATGCCTTCGTGCATGCGGGCGCCGCCGCCCGACCCGCTGACGATGATCAGCGGCAGTTGCTGCTGGGTCGCCCGTTCGACGAGCCGCGCCAATTTTTCACCGACCACCGATCCCATACTGCCCATGATGAAGGCCGAATCCGTGACTCCAAATGCTACGCGGCGGGCGCGAATCATGCCGGTGCCCGTCACCGCGGCGTCGCGCAGCCCGGTGCGGGCTTGCTCGTCTTTCAGCCGCTCGGCGTAGGGTTTTTTGTCGGCGAATTGAAGCGGATCGGTAGGTTCGAGGTGGGCTTCCCATTCTTCGAAGGTGCCATCATCGAGCAACTGGCAAATGCGCTGCTGGGCTGAGACATACCAGTGATAGTCGCACTCGGGACAAACGCCGAGGCGTTTCTCGGCCTCCTGGCGGTAGATCATGCCCTGACAGCCGGGGCAACGCCGCCACAGTCCTTCGGGCACGCCGCGCTTGGGGCGCCGGGTCATCGCGGGAGTGGCCTCGGGTTTTTCGGTGGTTGCCATCAGCCTGAAATTAGCCGCTATGCGCTAAACTCCGCGGTTCGACATCGATGGTTTCCCAGGTGCCATGTTCGGCCCCCGCGCGCCACAGATCGCCCACCTCGCGTTGGTCCAACGAGGCACGCACCAAGCTGGCCAGCGGCTCGGGCACCACCAGGCCCACGACACCGTCTTTGTGTTTTTTGAACAACTTGACCAGCATGGCATGCACTCGTTTCTGGGCATCGCCGAGCATTTCTCCGCCCGGCGGGCAGACGCTGCGGGGCTGCTCCTGCCATTGCCGGTAAACCTTCGGCTGCTTACGCTTCACCTCTTCCACCAGCATGCCCTGCCAGAGGCCGTGATCGAGGTTTTGCATGTTCTCCAGGCGTTTACTTTTGATGCCCAGCGCCGCGGCCACCGCGGCGGCGGTCTGTAGCGCGTGCTCGCAGTCCGACGAATAAATGACCTCGAGCCCAGTTTCACGTAGCTCGCCAGCAATCCGGCTGGCTTCGCCGGCGCCCTCATCGTTGAGCGGCACCTCCAGCACCCCTTGAATGCGCCCCTGCCGGTCATACTCGGTGGCGCCCGGACGGATTAAAACGATGCGAATCATCGACTGAACTTGTCAGCCTCCTCAGTTTTGGTGGGCTTGCGCCGTTAATTGCCGCAGCGCGGCCTGATAATCGTGATGCTTAAAAATGCCGGAGCCGATCACGAGCAGTTGGGCGCCGGCCGCCACACTCTCGCCCACAGTCGCCTGATTCACGCCGCCGTCGATTTCCAGCAACAGGTCTGGGCCTGCCATCTTCCGCACAGCCCGCAATTTGTCGAGGGCGACGCGGTCAAATTCCTGTCCGCCGAAACCCGGCATGACACTCATCACGAGCACCTGGTCGCACACATCCAGGCAGTCGCGGATGGTATCGGCGGCCGTGGGCGGATTGATGGCCAGACCGGCCACGGCCCCCAGATCGCGGATTTTTTCGAGCAACGGCCGCGGGCGTTCGACCGCTTCGGCGTGGATAATCAGCGACGAAGCGCCCGCTTGAAAATACCGCTCGATGTAGTCGCCCGGGTTGGAAATCATCAGGTGGGCTTCCAGCGGCAGACGGGTGATGCCGGCGAAGGCTTCAACGAGCGTCAGCCCGTAGCTGAGATTAGGCACGAAATGTCCGTCCATCACGTCGAGATGCAGGACCTGGGCGCCGGCGGATTCGAGCCGGTCGACCTCATCTTTGAGATGACCGAAATCGCACATCAACATCGACGGATAGACCGCCGGCGTTGCGGCTCGCAGGTTGGCAAGATAGTCGCGGCGTGACATGGCGGCTGAGGCGTAACTTTCGGTACATTGTAGCAAGAGCAATCCCGGCAGTCTGCGCGGATCGCAGGCCGCGGCTGCCAGTGCCCCCCGAATGGCTGCCCCGAGGGGTTCAGGGTTCAGTATCACGTGCGGCCTCTGTAGGGAACGGACTCCGTTCCGCCGGGCGGAAGCCCGTCATGATCGCCGGGAATGCTAAAGCCTGAGCCCAAACGCCAGATGCCGCGTTACGCCTGCTAGACTATCTGCCGCCATCCGCGCATAATAGTCAAAGTGAGGGATCTTGGAGGATGTTTTCGGCGGTCGGAGCGGGGCGAACCGCATCGGGGGAGCATTCATGGGCGATTTTCTGCATAGCGCCTTTTTGCAGAGTCCCCAGGCGCAGGTGGTGCTTTGGCTGGCCGGCGGCGCGGTCTTGATCTCGGTGGGAATATACGTCGTGGTGAAAGTGCGCCAGGGGTTTTCGGAAAGTGGGGCTGCATCGCACCATCTCATGACGAATTTTCGTGAATTGCATTCCCAGGGTGAGCTAAGCGACGACGAATACCGAACTATAAAAGCGATGCTGGCGGCGCGCTTACAGCAAGAGTTAAAGGATAAGGGCGAAGAGGGTTAAGCCACGTGGCCCCGCGGCCGTAAGACCGGACGGTTCGTTCGGATTTGACGGCCCGGCAAGCGACTGGTCTGGAGATTCTTCGCTCGCCCGGCAAACAGCACGCGCCAGGATTACGTAAGAGTACATGCGGTAGAGAGCCGCCAACAACACTGGGTCGGGACTGCTCGAAGCTTTTGCGGACAGGGATGCCCCCGGGCCAAACAACGTGAGACTGGCCACTCGAGCGACAACTTTGGGTTTCTGCCATACACCGCGCGTGCCAACCGGCCCGGCGGTACTGGCCAGCGAAAGGAGCTAGCATGCCCTCAAGTAGGGATGTGACCGGAGGTCGCCGTGGTGGAGGCACCACCAAAAAAAATGCCTTCTGTTCGTTTTGCCGCAAAAGTTATCGCGACGTCGGTCCCTTGGTCGAGGGGCCCGGCGACGTCTATATCTGTGGCGAGTGCATCGAACTTTGCCAGTCGATTCTCGATCAAGAGCGTCGACGGCGCGGCAGCAGCAAGCCGCTGTTCAGCAAGGTGCCTTCGCCGCGCGAGATTAAAGTCAAACTCGACGAATATGTGATCGGCCAAGAGGCGGCCAAAAAGGTCCTCTCCGTCGCCGTTCACACCCATTACAAGCGGCTCATGTTGGGCAGCGAAGGTTCGGATGTCGAAATCGACAAGTCGAACATTCTGCTGATCGGGCCGACCGGCTCGGGCAAGACGCTGCTGGCCCGCACGCTGGCCCGCATGCTCAACGTGCCGTTTGCCATTGGCGACGCCACCACGCTCACCGAGGCGGGCTACGTGGGTGAGGATGTCGAGAATCTGCTGCTGAAGCTGCTGCACGCCGCCGACTTCGATCTGGAAAGCGCCCAGCGC
Source organism: Pirellulales bacterium (assembly GCA_025927475.1). GTDB lineage: Bacteria > Planctomycetota > Planctomycetia > Pirellulales > JAICIG01 > JAICLL01. Next base: position 23,299 of record JAICLL010000037.1, on the reverse strand, counting down.
GGCGTACTCTACATCGACGAGATCGACAAGATCGGCAAAACCAGCCAGAATGTTTCGATCACGCGCGACGTGTCGGGCGAGGGCGTGCAACAAGCCTTGCTCAAAATGCTCGAAGGGACCATGGCCAACGTTCCGCCGCAGGGCGGACGGAAGCATCCCGAGCAGCAGTACATTCAGATGGACACCAGCAACATTCTGTTCATCTGTGGCGGCACGTTTGTCGGCATCGAGAAAATCATCGCCAAGCGGCTGGGCCGGCGCACGATTGGCTTCGGCCAGGACGGCGCCAACCAGCACAACGAGAACGACCTGGCGGCCCTGCTGCCCCAGGTGACCAGCGACGACGTGCTGGAGTTTGGGCTGATTCCCGAGTTGGTGGGCCGTTTGCCGGTGACATCGGCGTTGCAGCCGCTCGATGTCGACTCGCTGGTGCGGGTGTTGCAAGAGCCGCGCAACGCGCTGGTGCGGCAATATCAAAAGCTGTTTGAGATGGAAAACGCCGAGTTGCACTTTACGCAAGAGGCGTTGCGAGCGGTGGCCGAACGAGCGCAGGAAAAAGAAACAGGCGCGCGGGGTCTTCGGTCGATCATAGAAGAGGTGATGCTCGACGTGCTGTTCGACCTGCCCGACCAAGGCGCCGGCAAGCGTTATCTGATCACGCCCGAAGTGGTTCGTGGGCGGCAGCAAGTCTTTCCGATTGTGGAACCGATTCAAAAGAGCGCGTGACGTTCAAGCCCGGCGCCGTTTGTTGCGTTTTGCCAAACGCCGCCGGGGGTTAAGTCATGGGCGCTTCAACGAAGCGGGCCCGGGACCGACATTGGGTTGGTTCCGGGCCCGTTTTTTATTGGCGCGTGCGTTCGCGAGCGGTGGCCCCCCTCATAAGTAGGGCAATGCGCACGGCCGTGCGCATCCGGCGGCACGACCAAATCCCGTGACATGCGGGTGTCTGCCGCGACGTAGACTTGGGCACCGGAAGCGAGCTATGGCCGACTTCAAGCTGATACAACTCCGATCTGCCGCTGATTTGCGGGCCGCCGCGCCGCACTGGGACGAACTGTGGTATCGCAGTGATGTCTCGGCGCCGACGGCACGGGCGGAGCTCATCGCTCAGTGGATCGAGCAGTTTGCTCCACGGGCGGCATTCCGCGGCCTGGCGGTTGAGCATGGCGGCAATTTTGTGGCCGCGCTGCCACTCGTCGCAGGTGGCGTGCGGCCTTTTCGGATCGGCAATCTGCCGGCAAATGCATGGGGACTTTGCGGCGATCTGCTGTCCGATCCACAGGCCAATTTGCAAGACGCGTTGCAGCCGCTGGCGGAAGGACTCAACGGTTTATCGTGGCCGCTGCTTCGCCTGGCGCCCGTCGCCTATGCTTCGAAGCGGTGGCAATTGCTGCTGCCGGCGCTGCGGCAATGCTCGATGACCTGGCACGTCACGCCAATCGGCCAGGTCGGCCAGGTGGTCACGCAGGCGACGTGGCGCGAATATGAGTCGCTTTGGTCGGGCAACCACCGCCGGCACTTGCGAAAGGCGCGCAAGCGAGCAGAACGTGCCGGCCAGCTCACGCTCGACATCCACCGCGAATTTCTGCCGGGTCAGGTTGAGCGGCTCTTTCGGCTGGCGTGTGAGATTGAAGATCAAAGCTGGAAAGGCCGCGCCGGCACCTCGCTCATGCGCTCGCCCGGCATGTTCGATTGGCACTTGCGACAGGCACAGCGCCTGGCCGACTGGGGGCAATTGCAACTCAGCTTCTTGCGGCACGAGGGGAAGGCAATCGCCTGCGAGTACGGCTATCGCGCGAAAGGGACCTATTATTCAGCCAAAGTCGGTTACGATCCGGCGTACGCCCATTTTTCGCCGGGCCAGTTGCTGCGGGCAATGCTGCTGGAACGGTTTCATAACGACGGCGAGACCGCGCGGGTCGATTTTTGGGGACCGTTGACCTCCGCCACCGCCAAATGGAGTACCCAGACTTACCCGGTGGGCCGCATCACCATTGCGCCGAATCGGATTCCAAGCCGCCTGATGCTGGCCGGCGCGGCGGCATGCGAACGCTTCAGGGTTCGGGGGCGAGTCGCTCGCCCCGAATCAATCATCGCTGGCGCGCCGCGGAAACCGGCACCCATGCCGATTGCACGCGCTGAACTGTGAACCCCGAACCCTCAGTCGGCGTTTCGCGTCGCGGCAAATTCCGCGCGCATCGCGTTCATCGGCGCCACCACGTCGTCCACCTTGTCGTGAAACAAGTCGCCGATGAGCAAATCGGTCAGATGGCCTTTCAGGTGCGGATGTCGCTGCACGAAGCGGCCGAAGCTGAAGCCGTCGTAGAATTCGCATACCAGGCGGCGCATGCGATCCATGCCGCGACGAAAATTGGCCTCCCACTTGCCAAGCTGGGCCGCCGAGGTGTCGCCCTTGGCCAGCCCCTCGGCCACGGCGTCGGCGGCCAATTGCCCCGACTTCAGCGCCAACAATACGCCCGACGAATAGAGCGGGTCGAGAAAGCCAAAAGCGTCTCCCACCAGCACCCAGCCGTCGCCCGAGGCGCGGGACGCGCGATAGGTATATTCCTTGGCCACGCGGAATTCATCGACTCGCTTCGCTCCCGCCAATCGTGAGTGCAGGCCAGGGCACCGGGCCACCTCTTCGTTGTAAATCGTCTCGTAATCGCTGCTGGTCCGATTGCGGAATAAATAATCGTGACTGGCAACGACGCCCACGCTGACGACGTCATTGTGCTGCGGAATGTACCAGAACCAGCCCTTTTTGCCTTCGGTCCGCAGCACCAACGTGGTCCCTTCGTCGCGGCCGGTGTCGCGGTAAGCGCCTTCAAAATAGGTCCACAGCGCCGCCTTTTTCAGCTCGGGATCCCACTGCCGCAGCCCGAGCCGGCTCATGATCAGCGAGCTTTGGCCGCTGGCGTCGACCACCACGCGGCAGCGCACCTGCCGCTGGCTACCGTCCTCGTGCTGCACGCGAACCCCGACCGCCCGGTCGCCCTCGAACACCACGTCCAGCACGCGTACGCCTTCCTGCGCCTCAACGCCATGCTCACGGGCATTGTCGAGCAGCATTTGGTCGAACTCGCTGCGAACGACTTGCCAGGTTTGCGACGATTCGTGCGGCTTGTGTTCGACAAAATAGAAGGGCTCCGAAAGCTTGCCGTGCTCGTTGACAAACTGCACGCTGTATTTCTTGACAAAATGGCTGTCGCGCAATTTGGGCAGCATGCCCAGCCGCTTCAAAACCCAGTAAGTCTCTGGAATCAGCGATTCGCCGATGTGAAATCGCGGGAAATGCTCGCGCTCAAACAGCACCACCCGATGGCCTTGGTCGGCGATCAGAGTGGCGGCGGTCGAGCCCGCCGGCCCGCCGCCAACGACGACTACGGGCACATCATCTTGGGTATCGCTCATCTCGTATTCCTGGATTATCTCTGCCAGCGAACATTTTAGCGCGGATCGCACGACGCGTCGACCGGCCCCCCTCTAATGGGCCAATTTTACGCTCCGGCTGTGTCGGTCGGCGCCGGTGCGTCGCAGGTTCGAATAGGCGGCATCGTCACTCCCCAAAGCAAGCGGCACTGGCGCGGCACGAAGTGTGCATAACCATGTCGCCGTAACGGGGCCGAAGTTTCTTGCCGGCCGCCTAAAGAGAACCGAGCTCAAAAATGCAACGCGAAGTCAAACAACACCTGTTCGAAATCGAACCACTTGAAGAGCGGATTGCTCCCAGCGCAATGGCGCTGGGCGGCGATACAACCGCCCATCACAGCGGCGGCGGGGAAACGCAGAACGTGTACTTCATCGGATATGACCCGCCGCCACCTCAGACGGCAAACGCGGGGTCGTTCTTCGTCTATCCCTCGTAGACTGTCCTGCGTGAGTCGTTCGCATGGTACCGACGGCCCAACTACCGCTCGCTCGCCGCGATTTTGTGTTCAGCCCGCCCGGCAGTGATGGGCGATTCGTTGTGAAAGATCCGCGGCGACAGGCATTTTTCCGGCTCGGGCCGCGCGAGCGGTTCTTGCTGGAGTTGCTCGATGGCCAGCGCGACCGGGCGGCTGTCCGCCAGGAATTCGCGGCGCGCTTCAACGACGAACTGGCCGAGGAAGATCTCGACGACTTCCTGGCCTTGGCCCACTCGCGCGGCCTGCTCGAGCAAGAACCCGCGCCGCTGGCGAACGTTCCCACTTCGAGCACCGCGCCGGCCACATCTCCGCAGATCGGCAGCCCGGCGGCTTCCGAAAACGCACGATCTCCGCGTGTGCGGCAAAGCATTTTGGCCTGGCGTAAAAGCTTGTTCGATCCCAACCGGCTCTTCGACCGGCTCGAACCCCATCTGCGGTTCTTCTGGACACGCACCTTCCTGGCGCTTTCCGCCCTCTCGATCGCGGTGGCGTTATGCGTAACGTGGAGCAACCGGCAGGAACTGGTGAGCCATTTTGCCGATCTGCGGTGGCAGACGATCGTGTTGGGCGGATTGACGCTGCTGTTTGTAACGTTGCTGCATGAAAGCGCTCATGGACTCACCTGCAAGCACTACGGCGGCGAAGTCCATGAAATCGGCTTCCTGCTGATCTTTTTCATGCCGGCGTTTTTCTGCAACGTATCCGACGCCTGGTTGCTGGGCCAGAAACGTCAGCGGCTGGCGGTCACGTTTGCCGGCGGGTATTTCGAGCTGTTTCTTTGGTCACTGGCGGTGTTTGTCTGGCGGCTGACGATGCAAGACACCCTGGTCAATTATTTGGCGTGGGTGGTGGTCTCGGTGTCGGGCGTGCGGGTGCTCGTCAACTTCACCCCGTTCATCAAGCTCGACGGCTACTATTTGCTCAGCGATGTGTTGGAAATTGTCAATCTCCGGCAGCGGGCGCTGGAATGCGTGGCCGCGCATTTGCGTTGGCTGTTGTGGGGTGCGAGCCGGCCTGAGTGCGGGCCGCGGCCTGGGGTGCTGCTGGTCTATGGGGTGACGTGTTGGTGCGTGTCGTTGGGGCTGCTGGCAGCCATGTTGCTGGCGATGGGAAAGATGGTCGATGGTTGGGTGGGTCACGTGGGAGCGGTGCTGCTAGTCGCGCCGTTGGCGCTGGTGGCCACCCGAGTCATGTTCAACGGATTGCTAGCAGACGAGGCGAGACAAATGGTGCTCACGCGACGTAACCGAACGCTGTTGTGGTGCGCGGCTTTCGTGGCCGTAGGGGCAATCCTGACCTTCGTAAAAATCGAGCAGCGCGTCAGCGGCACGTTTCAAGTGCAGCCGCTCACCCACATGCAGGTGCGCGCTCCGTTGGCGGCCTTTTTGAAGGAGGTCGCCGGCGACGAGGGACAGCACGTCTCGCCGGGCGAGCGGGTGGCGCTGCTGGAAGTGCCGGAACTCGAGAGCCGGACCGCCCAGAAAAAAGCCGAAATCCGCGAGACCGAGGCGAACTTGGAGCTGCTCAAAACCGGCGCCAGCCAGGAAGAGCTCGATGATGCCCGGCAACGGGTCGATCGCGCCGTCGAGTGGCGCGATCTGGCCGAGGCCGATCTCAAGCGCAGCCGCGACGCCTTTGACGACAACCTGAACCGGCTCGATCAGCGCAAGATCCAAGTCAGCGTTCAGCTCAAGCAGGCGCTGGAAACCGCCCGGAAAGCCAAGGGGCTGCAGCGCAAGCGCGTGATTACCGAAGAGCAATTGCACGAGGCGCAGACCAACGTCAAAGTCGCCAAGGCCGAACTGGCCCAGGCCGAAAGCGAAAAAGCCGCGGCCGTCAGCACCGGCACCTTGAAGGCCGAAGAAGAACTGGCCCGCCGCGAGAAGGAAATGGCCGAGGCCAAAGCCGCCCTCACCCTGCTCGAAGCCGGCAACCGCGAAGAAGAGATCAAAGCGGCCGAGGCGTCGCTGGCGCGGCAACAAGAAGAGCTGGCCTTTCTTAAAGGTCAGCAGAAAAAGCTGTCGCTGTTTAGCCACGTCGATGGCGTGATTACGACGCCGCATTTTCAAGACCGCGTGGGCGAGTATTTTGAAGAGGGGTCGCTGATTTGCGAAATTGAAGAAGCACGCAACCTGGAAGTCGAGATCACGCTCGACGAGTGCAAAGTCTCGAAGGTCGAGCCTGGCCAGACCGTCGAGCTCAAGGCCCGCGCGCTGCCGTACGAAACCTTTGAGGCCGAAGTCGAGCGGATCGCTCCTTCGGCCACCAGCGGCGACGAGCAGAGCACGGTGACCATCTACAGCCGGCTGGCCGATGTCTCGCCCGACTTGAAGCCCGAGATGACCGGCTACGCGCGCATCTATTGCGGCCGCCGGCCGCTCGGCGAGATCGCCGCCGACTACGTGATGAGCTTCATCCGCACCGAGTTCTGGTGGTAAGTTGATTTCGCCGCTTCGCCACCTCGCCTCGCGCCCGGTGGCAGGGGCAGAGCCTTGGCGATGCCTCGGTGTCCCAGCCCCATGAGCACTAAACACCTGCCCCCGGCTGTGGTAGAATTTGGCTTCGACCCCTCGCGGCAATTCGCTCAGCCATATGGCCACGCCTGAACCGATTTCCACGGAACTTTCCGTCGCCGAGATTCTCGGCCCGCAGGGGCGCATCGCCCGACGCTTGCAGCAATATGAGTTGCGCCCGCAACAACTCGCCATGGCCGAGGCCGTGGCGGCGGCCATGCAGCAGCGTCGTCACCTGGTCGTCGAAGCGGGCACCGGCGTAGGTAAAAGCTTTGCCTATCTGGCGCCGGCCATTCTGCATGCCACGAAGTCGCCGCTCCCAGGCCAGGAAGAGCCGCGCGAGGCCGATGGTGGCGAAGACGCGGCAAAGCCCCGCCCGCGGCGAGTCATCATCTCGACGCACACCATTAGCCTGCAAGAGCAGTTGATGCAGAAAGATCTGCCCCTGCTCAAGGCGGTGTTGCCGTGCGAGTTTACCGCGGTGCTTGTCAAAGGGCGCCACAACTATGTCAGCCTGCGGCGATTGGCCAGCGCGGTTGCCCGCGGCGGCAGCTTGTTTGCCTCTGGGGCCGAGATGCACGAGCTGCAGAGGCTCGAAGCCTGGACCCAGAAGACCGACGACGGCTCGCTGAGCGATCTCGATTATCGTCCGATGCCCGGCGTCTGGGACGAGGTGGCCAGCGACCACGGCAACTGCATGGGCCGCAAATGCGATACGTATAAGACGTGTTTCTACTACCGCGCTCGTCGCCGCGTGGAGAACGCCCAGGTGTTGGTGGTCAATCATGCCCTGTTCTTCAGCGACCTCGCCTTGCGCGTGGCCGGCGCCAGCATTTTGCCTGAATATGATGTCGTCGTTTTCGACGAAGCCCACACGCTCGAAGCCGTGGCCGGCGATCATCTGGGCATGAGCATCACTTCGGCCCAGGTCGATTGGGTGCTGCATAAACTCTACAACGAGCGGACCAACCGCGGGCTGCTGGTCCATCACAAGTTGCACGACGAAACCGACGAGGTGCGCGCCTGCCGCAGCCGGGCGAGCGATTTTTTTTACGAAGTCTCACAATGGCAAGAGTTGAAAGGCCGCTCGAACGGCCGCGTGTCGCAGCCCGACATCGTGGCCAACCAAATCAGCCCGGCTCTGCGCCGCCTGGCGTCGCGCCTGGAGCGCCGCGGCGAGCGCCTGCCCAAGGCCGAAGATCGGCACGATTTTCAGTCGGCCAGCGACCGCTTGGAGTTTTTAGCCGAGCAGATCGAGGGTTGGCTGAAGCAAGCCCAGGCCGGCAGCGTCTATTGGATCGAGCTGGTCGGCGGCAAGCGGCCCAGGCTTTCGCTGAGCGCGGCTCCCATCGACGTCGGGCCGGTGCTGCGCGAACACCTTTTCGACCGCGTGCCCAGCGTCATTATGACCAGCGCCACGCTGGCCGCTGGGCGGTCGCATTCGTTCGACTTTTTCAAAACGCGCGTGGGCCTGACGCAGGCTGACAGCCGGGCGATGGGCAGCCCCTACAATTACCGCGAGCAGGCCACGCTGGTGCTGCTGCCCGACATGCCCGACCCCACGCAGGAAAAGACCGCTTTCGAGCGGGCCTCGCTGGAGATCATTCGCCGCTATGTGGCCCGCAGCGATGGGCACGCCTTTGTGTTGTTCACCAGCCATGAGCACTTGCGCCAGGCGGCAACGGCTCTTACGCCCTGGTTGGCCGAGCGCAACTTGGCGCTCTATTCCCAAGCCGACGGCACGCCGCGTACCAAGCTGGTTGAATCGTTCAAGGCGAACCCGCGGGGCGTACTGCTGGGCACCGATAGTTTCTGGCAAGGCATCGACGTGCAGGGCGACGCCTTGCAGACGGTCATCATTACGCGGCTGCCGTTCGCGGTGCCCGACCGTCCATTGCTCGAAGCGCGATTGGAGGCGATCCGCGCCGGCGGCGGCAATCCGTTTCAAAGCTATCAGCTTCCCGAGGCGGCGTTGAAACTCAAGCAAGGGTTTGGGCGGTTGATTCGCAGCCGCGGCGATCGCGGCACGGTGGTGATTCTCGATCCGCGTGTGGCCACCAAGCCGTATGGCAAGTTGTTTCTCGACTCGCTGCCCGACTGTCGCCGAGTGCGCGATTCGCTGGGCGGGACGTAATGAGTTTATTATCCCGCACGAACCCGAAGCGCAAGCGAGGCAGGGCAACGAGCTTTCCTCGCTTGAGCTGTTTGTTGCTGCGCGTTTTGACCCCATCCGGCTTGCCCGGATCGGTGAACGAGATGGTGAGCTAAACCAAAGCCCTGAAAAAGCAGCGAAAGACCCCATCCAGCTTGCCTGGATGGTGAATAAGATGCGCCGCCGAATGCTCCCAGCCGGAAATCCTCCCATGGCAAACCCAAGCCGAAGCGTACCGGAAAACGTCGCCGGCGATTTTTTCGTCGATGCGACGTGCATCGACTGCGATGCCTGCCGGCAGATCGCGCCGGCGGTTTTCGGCGAAGCCCCGGACACTTCGTTTGTCAAAGCCCAGCCGGCTTCGCACGTTGACCGGCGCGACGCACTGCGGGCAATGTTGGCCTGCCCCACCGGCTCGATCGGTTGCCTCGGCAAGGATGATGTAAAATCGGTGATGAACGACTTTCCGTTGGCCGTCGAACCGCCGGTTTTTTATTGCGGCTACAACTCGCCAAAATCGTTCGGCGGCAATAGCTACCTGGTCCAGCAGGTCGGCGGCAACTGGCTGATCGACGCGCCCAAATTCGTGCGGCCTCTGGTGCGGCGATTGGAATCGCTGGGCGGTGTCGGCAACATCTTTCTGACGCATCGCGACGACGTGGCCGACGCCGCCCGCTACGCCGCGCATTTCCAAAGCCGGCGCATCCTTCATCGCGCGGAATTGGCGGCGCAGCCCGACGCCGAGCTCGTGCTCGATGGCGCCGGGCCTTGGAACTTGGGTCAAGACTTTCTGGCCATTGCGACGCCAGGGCACACCAAGGGGCACTGCGTGCTGCTGTTTCAAGACCGGTTTCTGTTCACCGGCGACCACCTGGATTGGGACCGCGATCAGCGGCGGCTGGCGGCGTCGGAAGACTACTGCTGGTATTCGTGGCCGCGCCAGGCCGAGTCGATGAAGCGGCTGGCGGACTATCGCTTCGAGTGGGTGCTGCCCGGCCACGGCCAGAAAGTTCATCTGCCCGCCGACGCCATGCGCGAGCAGGTTCTCCAGTTGACCAACGCGATGCACGGATAAGTTGCCGCGCCAAGTCACCGCCAGACTTCATTCCGTTTTGGCCGTCTGGCCGATAGAATGCAACCAGCTTAAACAAGAGACAGCCAGGCTGCCCGCTGATCAAAAAGACGATGCGAATTACGAACGCTCCCTACTCGATCCTCATCTACCTCCTATTGGTGATTGCGCTGCGTGCCACCGTGGCCGCCGACGACTGGCCGCAGTTTCGCGGGCCGGATGGACAAGGCCACTCGCGCCAGTCGGGCTTGCCGACCGAGTGGAGCGAGCAGAAAAACATTGCCTGGAAGGCGCCCATCGCGGGGCTGGGCTGGTCGTCGCCCGTCGTGGCCGAAGGCCAAATCTGGCTGACCACCGCCCTGGACGAAGGCCACTCGCTGCACGCCGTCTGCCTCGATCTAAACAGCGGCGAGATCCGGCACGATATTGAGGTATTTCAAGTTGACGAGCCGGGCACCGTTCACAGCAAAAACAGCTACGCCTCGCCCACCCCGATCATCGAGGGCGACCGCATTTATGTTCACTTTGGCGACCTGGGCACCGCCTGCCTGAACGACGCCGGCGAAATTGTGTGGCGCACCAACGAGCTGGAATATAGCCACGGACATGGGCCAGCGGGTTCGCCGGTGATTTATGGCGATCTGTTGATCGTCAACTGCGACGGCACCGACGTGCAGTATGTCGCCGCCCTCGATAAGCACACCGGCACGATACGTTGGAAGACCGACCGCGATGGAGCGATGGCGTATTCGACGCCGCTGATCATCGAAGTCGACGGCCGCGACCAGCTCGTCAGCACCGGAGGCAAGCATGCCGCGGCCTACGACCCGGCCACCGGCAAGGAAATCTGGCGCGTGCGATATGCCGAGGGATATTCCAACGTACCTCGCCCCGCCTTTGGCGCGGGGCTGGTGTTTCTGGCCGCGGGTTATGACACGCCCTGGCTCTATGCCGTGCGGCCCGAAGGCCACGGCGACGTGACCGACACGCATGTCGAGTGGAAGCTGCAGCGCGGCGCGCCCTTGAATCCTTCGCCGCTGGTGATCGACGACCGGCTCTACCTGGTCGACGACAAGGGCATTGCCAGTTGCCTGGAGGCGAAGACCGGCGAGCGCATCTGGCAGAAGCGATTGCCCGGCAACTTTTCGGCCTCACCGCTGTTGGCCGACGGCAAGATCTATTTCACCAACGAGGAGGGCCGCACCACGGTCGTCCATCCGGGCGACAAATATGTCGAGCTGGCGATCAACGAGATCGATGGCTCAACGCTGGCATCGCTGGCCGTGGCCGGCCACGCGCTTTTGCTCCGCAGCGCCACGCATTTGTACCGGATTGAGGAACCCGCTCGATAGGAGTCCCGCCGTCGTGAGCAAGTCACGGCAGCAGATCCTCCACCGCCACGGCGGCGACCGGTTGCCCATCCAACATCAGCGAGAGTTGGTCGCCGGATCCGTAAAACCGGATCGACGCGTAATCGGGCGTCGCGGCGGGTCCCGAAGGCTTCCAACAGCTCCACTTTGTCGTCGGGCGTCAAGACGCCGGTCTCGATTGCCTGCGCGAGGATTATAATCCTGAGCTGAAACCTGCCGCAAGCGCGAAGACGGCGGCACGATCGCAGCACACAGCCATGCCGAAAACCCTTACGAACCGCCATCGTAAGGGGCGAGGATTTAATAACTTCCTCCAAGGCAGCGTCTTCATGAAGGCGGTAGGACATAGTTCCAGTCGGGTAAGATACGGTCGAAACGCAGATGCATGTTGTCCCGTATGGAACGCTTGGGCCAGGGGGCGTCGCTAGCAGGTGCTAGCTTTCTTGGGACCCCCCTTTTTTTACGGATCCGCCCGCGGGGTAGATCGGGCGGATCCTGGCCTCAATCTCTAGATCTTTACCACCTCGTTGATGACTTGCCAAAAAATCTCCATCATCATTCCCGCCTTGAACGAAGCGGCGCAAATCGCCATCGCGGTGGTGCGCGCCTGCCAGACGCAGCCACACGAAGTGATTGTGGTCGATGGCGGCAGCACCGATGAAACCGCGACTCTTGCCCGTCAGGCTGGGGCAGGTGTGTTGGTGACTCAGCCAAGTCGGGCCAGGCAGCAAAACCACGGAGCACAGCAGTCCACGGGCGACGTGCTGCTGTTTCTGCACGCCGACACCTGGCTGCCGCCCGATGGCCTGTGGCAAATCGAGCAAGCGTTTGCCAATGCCGCGGTTGGCTGTGGGGCGTTTCGACAGCGGATCGAGGCCGAGGGCTTCCTCTATCGGCTGCTGGAGCGCGGCAATGCCTGGCGCGTGAAGCGCCGGGGAATGCCCTATGGCGACCAAGGCATTTTTATTCGCCGCGCGCTGTTTGATGAGCTCGGCGGGTTCCCCGAAGCTCGGCTGATGGAAGACGTCTTGTTGATGAAGCGATTGCGCCGCCGCGCGTGGCCAGCATTGCTGCCTGGACCTTTGCACGTGAGCGCTCGTCGCTGGCAGCGGCATGGCGTGGTGCGCCAAACTGCGCGCAACCGGCTGCTGTTGGCGGCGGCCCGGTGCGGCGTTTCGCCTGATCGGCTGGCGACGTTTTACGCCCGGCATGACTGAACTTGGGCACCGTTCGGTCAATGTGTCCGTCATTTTGCCCGTTTGAAGACTTCGTTCTCGGCATCTCATAGATACATGCGAAGAGCCACGGCTTTGAATCGGTGATTCTTCGCAGGCCCGTACTCTTACGGTCGTTTGGTTCCGCCCATCGCCTTTTGAACCGCACAATACTCGCGCCAGACGAGCTTTGGAAAAATCAACGCATCGCGCAGATAGCGGCGGCCGAGCCGGCGCGGTTCGCGCGCCACCCGATAGAGCCATTCCAATCCGCAACGGCGCATCCAGCGCGGGGCGCGGCGGCGATGGCCCGCCAAAAAGTCGATCGTGGCGCCGATGCACAGCGCCACCGGCGCGGCGATGCGCTGGCGGCGCCGGTGTACCCACAGTTCCTGCTTCGGCGCGCCTAGGCCGACCAGCACGACGTCCGCCGCCGACGCCTTGATGGATTCCAGGATTTCGGCGTTTTGCCAATCGTCGTTCTCAAACCCGCGCGGCGGGCTGGCCGTTCCCACGACCTCGACCGGCGGCCAGGCCGTGCGGATCCGTTCGGCAGCTCGCTCGGCCACGCCCGGCTCGCCGCCGAGCAGAAACACTCGCAGCGGCAGGCCGAGCTGACGCGCGGCTTGAAACAAGGCGGGCACCAGATCACTGCCCGCCACACGCTCGGGCAGACGCCAGCCCAACAGACGCGAGACGGCAACCAGCGGCGCGCCATCGGCCAGCACCAGATCGGCCTGGGCATAGGCCGCGCGCAGCGCTTCGTCGGCTTGCAGCATCACGATATGATCGACGTTGGGCGTGACCACCAAGCGGCATGCTCCATCGCGCTGGTCGATCCATTCGAGCACCTGCTCGACGGCTTCCGGCATTCGCACCGCGTCGATCTCGACGCCAAAGGCTCGGACGCGCCGCGGTGATGGAGTGAGAACGGTGATCATCGCTTTACATCGACCTGCGCAACACCCGGCGATAAACGTCCGCCACGCCCGCCGCCATGCTTTCGTCCGAAAAACACTCGATCTGCCGCTGCCGCGCGCTGGCGCTCAATTGCCGCCAATCGATTTCGCCACAGATCAGCCGCTCGATCGCGGCGGCCAAGGCCGGGGCGTCGCCGGGCGGAACGAGCAAACCATCGAGTCCGTCGCGCAGGGCCTCGGGCACGCCCTCGACGCGCGTGGCAATCACCGGCACGCCGGAGGCCATCGCCTCGAGCATCACCATCGGCAGCCCTTCGCCAAACAGGCTCGGCAGCAGCAAAACATCGAGGCGTTGAAGTTCCTGTTCGATATCGCTGGAAAAACCCGTCCAGTCGATGTGCCGCGCGATCCCCAGCCGCTCGGCCAGGGCTTTGACGTGCCGCTGGTATTCGGGCGACTCGAAGGGGCCGATGGCGCGAAGTCGGGCGGGGCAGCCGCGGCCGTGTAACTCGGCCAACGCATGGAACAGAACTTCCAGTCCTTTGCGCGGTCGGAACAGCGCCACGCAGCCGAGCGTCCAAGCGTTGGCCGGTGACCGCCGCCGGAAAGATTCGGCTTTCGGCACGCCGTTGGGCACCACGCAGATCCGGTCGGCTCGAATCCCGATGCGGCGCGCATAACGCGCCAAGCTGCGCGAGACCGCGATGACGGCGGCCGCTCGCGAGACGCTGAATCGTTCACTGGCCGCGTTCAGCCAGTCGCGCAAACGCCGCGTGCTATCGGCGGCGGTGGGGCTGTGCAGATGGTGCACGACCGGCACGCCCGCCCACGTCGCCGCCCAGTGGCCCACCAGCGCCGCGCGGGGCGTGTGCGTGTGAACCAAGGCATATTGCCGCTGGCGAATGAGTTCCGCCAGCCGCCGGGCGGGCCGCAAATCGAGCCGCCCGCGCATCGACACGTTGAACAGCGCGGCCTGTTGCGACTGCCGCAGCGCCGCAAACCGGTCGAGCTTCACGCACGCAAAGCCGACTTCAAAGCCGCAGTCGGGCAGCCGCAGCGCCAGCAGGTCTTGCACCCGCTCGGCCCCGGCATAGTGTTCGCCGTTGATGATGTGCAGCACGCGCACCAAAGCGGCGGGACGAACCGCCTCTTGCCCGGCGTTGTCACGCGAATCGAGAAGCGTAGCGGTAAGCACGGCGGCGAAGATCTGGTAGGGCGGGTTGTACCTTACAAGACTAGGTTATGGTGGGGCTGGTGGTTGGGGATTGGGGGTCGGGGATTGGTGGTTGGGGATTTGGTGGTTGGGGATTTGGTGGTTGGGGCTTGGGGATTGGGGGCTGGATTATTCGATTTGTCCGTCGCAAACGGAATGAAAGTCGAATCGACGATGGATAGGTATACTGTTAAGTGCTGCCCGAGAACCTTGGTTTGCCATGCACGATTTGTCTGCCCATACGTCGCTTCCGCCGCATGATCTGACTCCGCGACCGCCCGCGGGGGCCACGGCGGCGCAATGCGTCGAGATGTGGGTCGACCTGATGAACGTCTGCGAAGAATTGTTGCTGGCGCGGCTGCGGCGCGAGGTCGATCCCGACGGCGACGTGATGGCAGCCTATCGCCAGTGGTATCGGCAAGACCGCGAAGAACACGACCGAGCGCTGATCCGGATGCTAGAGCGGCTCGACCGCGCGTCGAACAACGATGGTAGCTGACGTTCTCTTAACGACTCTCCGCCAAGTATGGCAGGCGCTCGATGCCTCGGGCGCCCGGCTTGCGCTCATGGACGGACTGGCCCTGGCGTCGTGGAAACACGTGCGCGCCACCCGCGACGTCGATCTGTTGGTGGAAGTGCCCGGCGGCAATGTAGACCAACTGCTGGCGGTTCTCCGCGCGGCTGACATTCGGCCGCGGCGACACCCTGAAGTGACGCCTGTGGGAAAGCTGCGCCTCATTCAGTGCATCTATGAACCGCCCGGCGCGCTGATGGACCTGAACGTCGATCTTTTGCTGGCCGATTGCGTTTACCAGCGTCAGGCCCTCGACCGCCGCGTGCCCGAACAATTGGCGGGATTGGAGCTGTTCATCCTCACGTGTGAACATTTGATTTTGCACAAGCTGCTGGCCGGGCGGATGATCGATCGGGCGGATTGCGTGGCGCTCATGCGGCTACAGCATGAGGGTCTCGATTGGGGATACATGAAGCGTTGGGCGGAACCGTTCGCGGTTTCCGAAGTGCTGTCGGAAAGTTGGGCTGAGGCCTTCCCGGGCGAGCCGCTGCCCTAATTTGATGAGTAGGGCGGATCCGCGGGGAATCCGCCGCCGCGCCATCGGCAGCGCGCTGCCGATGCCCCCCCAGGTGGCGGACGCGCGGCTTAATACGCCCCGCGGCGGCTGAGGACGCTGACGGGCGTTTTGAAAAGCAGCACCAGGTCGGTCGCAAGACGCTGATTGCGCAAATACCACAGATCCATCCGCACCCAGTCGTCAAAGCCAATTTCGCAACGCCCGCTCACCTGCCACAGACACGTCAGCCCCGGCTTGATCGCCAGCCGCCGAAGTTGCCACGGCTGATAGCGGACGACTTCCGAGAGCACCGGCGGGCGCGGGCCGACCAGCGACATGTCGCCCCGCAGCACGTTGAACAATTGCGGCAGCTCGTCGATGCTGGTCGATCGCAGGAATCGCCCGATCGGCGTGATCCGCGGATCGCGGCGGTTTTTGAAGACAGGTCCCGCTTGTTCGTTGGCAATCGAATGGCGCAACTTGTCGGCGTCGATGATCATGGTGCGGAACTTGAACATGCGGAACCGCCGGCCACAATGTCCGACGCGCTGTTGCACGAAGATCGGCTTGCCCTTGGTCGTGACCAAAAGCACCAGCAGCGTGACGAGCATGACGGGCGAAAAGGCGGCCAGCAAGAGGGCGGCGCCCACCACGTCGGCCAGGCGCTTCAGCGCACGATAGCCGAGCGAGAGGTTTCCTTCGGCGGCGATGGGACGCAGATGTCCGCACGGCGCCACACGGCGGCGGTCGTCGCGGCGCGGCGTTTCGCTCAAGCGGCGCTGAATTGCGGGCGTGTTCGGCGGGGTGGTGGTCATGCTGGTGGTTGTGTTGGTGGTCGTGGTCAAAATAAATCGGTGTTTACAACGAAGAATTTGCAGCGTTTCGGTGGCTGGGGCAGAGGCTTGCCGATGCCCCGGCTCGCAGCGACCGGGGCATCGCTGAGGCGTTCCCTACAGACGCCATCGCCTCGTTACATACCGGCGTAAGGCGAAAACCCATTGAGGGCCGCCTTCGCCAGCGCTTTCCGCACCGACAGAGGTCGGGCAAAACGCCGGCGTTCCGGTTGGAACTTGCCCGCCGCGGCGGCAGGCAGCGGCTGAGCCGGCTGCCGGTGCGGCGGCGCGGTGGCGAACTGCGGTGTTTGCTGATGCGAAGGCGAGATTGCCGCACCGGCGGCAACCGGCAACTCAACCGACAAGAAGAGCACGCCTGCACCGACCACCACACCCGCCAACAGGCCGAGCGCCGCGACGACCGCCCGCCCCGGCCCCACCGGGCGAGCACCAAGCTGCGGTGCGTCGATCGAATAAATCAGGCTCGCGCTGTGGGCGCCGGCCTGGCTGCCACGGGCTTCGGCCAATTCACGCTGAGCGGCCTCAACCAAAGCGCTGCGGTTCTTGACCGAGGCAATCAGGTTGGCATATTCAGCCCGCAAACCGGCCAGCCGCGACAGCCTAGCCCGCGTGTCGGCGAGCTGCTCCGACAGCCGAGTGGCACGGGCGGCCGACAGTTCCAGATCGGCCTGCACGCCTCGGCAAGCGATGTCGAGTTCCTTGTGCAGTTGGTTGCCGATTTCACGCTCGGCCTCCATCGAGGCCATCACCAAGGGGTGACGCTCGCTCATACCGCCCGATAGCTCGGCCGTGTGAAGCTGGGCATCGACCAGGCCCTCCTTCAGCCGCTTGAGCGAAGGCTGCGACTCGAGCAACCGGCTAGGCGTAGCCAGCAACCGCCCCTGGTCGACGCGGGCCGATTCGAGCAAGGTCAGCAGTCCGCGGTTGCTGGTCTCGGCCAACTGAGCCTCACGCAATTCGGTTTCCAACGTCGCCGACTTGCGACGCAAATCGCTCTCGCCGGAGAACGATTCCAACAGCATCCGCAGTTCGGCCAGATCGCTGCCGACCGACGATTCCAGCTCGGTCAATCGCGCGGTGGCCTGTTGCAGATCGGCCTCGGCCAGCGAAACCGCCTTGGCCAGTTCGTCGATCATGCCCTGGGCCTTGGCGTCGCGCAACTGTTGAAAGCGAGCTTGCAACTGCCGGCTGATGGCCCCGACCAGCGCCAGGCAGCGGGCCGGATCGTGATCGCGCACCGTCAGATAAAGCACCTCGGTCTTGCCAAACTCGGCGCCTTTGGGCGGGGCCAGCTTGACCAACTCAGCCAGGTCGGCGATATCGGTCGCCGTGGGCCACTGGGCCGAGACGGCGGCGCCGGCGGGCGGGCCGACTTCGACAAGCGCCTGCCGCAGCACCTCGCGGCTGCCGGCCAGCTCAAGAATGGTTTCTTGCGTGGTTTTCATTTCTTCGGCGTGGCGGAACTTGCCCGGCTCGGTCAAGTTGCCGGCGGCCTCGTTGCGGACGACCATGCTTTGGGCGGCTTCCCAGGTATCGGGACGCAGGGCCGCATAGGCCAGGGCCAGGCCGGCGACAGCCAAGGCGGGCGTCAGGCAGCGGCCGCGATAGGCGAACAACAACTGGGCGAACTTGCGGATGGGGGCCTGGCTTCGCAGAGTGTCGTGCATGAGGTCTTCTCGCTCGGTTGAGGCGGCGGGTTGGTGCCGAGCGAGAGGTTGCAAAGCCAGTGCCGGGCGCCGGCGGCCAGCCGCCGCATGGTCGGGAGCGGACCGCTTTAACCGTTGGCCGCCTTTGGCCTTGCGGAAGGCGGCGGGCTCTTCGCCTCCACGCCCGGGCCCGGCGGGCGGCTACGATCGGCTGTTGAAAGCCGGCAACGGATGTTGCGTTTCGGCAACCCCGGGATGTGCCATGGCAAGATCACGAATCGGGTCAAAATCAATGGCGCCGCGGCGGATGCCGTGGCATCGTAAGTGGCTCTTAGCAGCACCCACAACCATCAACTCTTGTTTGCTGAATACGGCGAAAAGCCTTTTTTCGGCCTAAACTTGAGAATGCAGGCCAGGTGTATTAGCCGATGGGACGAACTGGCGGCGCTGGCGCCCGAATGGGAGGCGCTGGCCCGCGGCGTGCCGTTTCGCTCGTGGGAATGGCTGGGCGCCTGGTGGCGGCACTACGGGCTTGCCGCCGGCGAGTCCTCTGGCCGGCGGCTCTTTGCATTGGCGATGCGCGACGCCGGCCAGCGGCTGATCGGGTTGGCGCCCTGGTACATTCAGCCCCACCCTGTGCGGGGCGACGTCGTGCGATTTCTCGGCTCGGGCGATGTTTGCAGCGACTATCTTTCGATCCTTTGTCTGCCCGGCTGCGAAGAGGCTGTCGCCACGACACTGGCCGATTGGCTTTGCTCGCCCCACCAACATGCCGACCAGCCGTGGGACCTGCTGGAGCTAATGGGCGTCGATGCGGCCGATGGCGTCACCGGCCGATTGATCGACGAGCTGCGGCGGCGCGAGGCAACGGTCGATTCGCAGACCGCCGTGAATTGCTGGCGCATCCGTCTGCCGAACTCGTGGGATGAATACTTGGCGCTGGTTTCCAAATCGCACCGCAAACAACTGCGGCGGCTCGAACGGCGGATCTTCGAGAGCGGGCGAGCGACAATTCACACGATCGCCACGCCCGGCGATCTCGATCACGGTTTGAACATTGTCAGCGGGCTGCATCAGCGCCGCCGTGCCGAACTGGGCCACGCGGGCCGCTTTGCCGATCCGCGCTTCGCCGCCTTTCACCGCGAAGTGGCCGGGCAAATGCTCAGGCATCGCCGCCTGCGGCTGACATGGATCGAACTCGATGGCCGACCGGTCGCCGCCGAATATCAGCTTTGCGGCAGCGACGTGATTTACGCTTACCAATCGGGCATCGACCCGGAGATGCTTGCCGAGCAGCCGGGCCGGCTGGCCATGATCGCCACGCTGCGGCGGGCGATCGACGAAGGTTACCGAGCGTTCGATCTACTGCGGGGCGACGAAGCATACAAAGCTCATTGGCGGGCCGAGCCGCGCCCGAGCCTCGATGTGTGTATCGTGCCGCCCCACGGCCCCGCTCGGCTGCGACAAAAAGTGTGGCTCGCCGGCCGGCAGATGCGCTCTTGGCTGCGCGAAAAACGTAGACGGGCCGAATCGCTGATGGCCAAACCAAATAGCCGGCGGATCGAGCTCAGTCATGCTTCCGCGGAGGGCAGAACGACATGCTGATGCGCACCGCGCTGGCCGCTTCGCCCGAAGCCGTCGAACTCGTGCGCGAGAGCCAGCTTTCGGCGCTCGCCGACCCGTGGAATGCCTTGACCGGCGACGTGAGTTTCCGCCGCCACGAATGGCTGGCCACTTGGTGGCGGAATTATCGCCGGCCTGGCGACGAACTGTTGGTCGCGGCACTGCGAGACACGGGCGGCACGCTCGTCGGCCTGGCGCCGTGGTATGTGTCGCGCAGCCGCTGCTCGGGGCGAGTGATCCGCTGCCTGGGTTCGGGCAAAGTCTGCTCCGAGTATCTTACGGTGCTTTGCCAGCCGGGCATGGCTGCCGCCGTCGCGCAGCGGCTGGCCGAGTGGCTGGTTGACGAAGCACGCGATCGCTGGGACCTCATTGAGCTGGCAGGCATCGATCGCAGCGATGCGATGATCGATGCCCTCGCGGCTCAAATGGGTCTGCGCCGACACATCGTTCATCAGCGGTGGCAACATTCGACCTGGCGGCTGGAATTGCCCGGAAGCTGGGACGAATTTTTGTCGCGCCTGTCCGGCAAGCGCCGCAGCCGCGTGCGCGCCGCCGAGCGGCGGATGCTGGCCAGCGGCAAGGCCGTCGTGCGCACCGCCCGTTCGCCTGCTGACATTGACGAGGGTCTGAGCATCTTGCAGCGTTTGCACGAACAGCGCCGTCAGAGCCTCGGCGGCGCCGGGTGCTTCAGCACGCCGCGGTTTCGCGAATTCCTGCACGAAGCCGCCGTGCGTTTTTTGGAACTGGACCAATTGCAACTCAATTGGCTGCAGATTGACGGCCGGCCCGCCGCGGTCGAGTTCAAGCTGCTGGGCGGCGACACGGTTTACTACTACCAGACGGGCATGGAACCGTCGCTGGCCGGCGACAGCCCCGGCTGGCTTTTGCAGATTGCTTCGTTGCGCCGAGCGATCGACGAGGGCTTTCGCTGGTTCGATTTTTTGCGCGGCGACGAAGCTTATAAGTCGGCATGGGGCGCCCGAGCGGTTCCCTTGGCCGACGTGCGCATCGTCAATCGCCGCCCGCTGGCGCAATGGCGCCATCGGCTGTGGTTGACAGGCTCGCGAATCAAACACCGGCTGCACGGTAAACAGGTATCGAATGAAACGGCGGTGGCTGGGGCGGAGGCCTGCCGATGACCCGGCCCGGCCTGACCGGGGGCATGGCTTACTACTTCAACACCATGAACCTGCTGAAACAAGGCTTACTGGGCCTTTACTACTACACGAGCTATCCCTACCGCCGGCGGCAAAATCGCCGCCGCGCCGCGGCGGGCCGCGCGCCGGTCATGGTGCTGTTTTATCACCGCATTGCCGACGAGCAAGCGAACGACTGGACCTGCGGCTGTGATGTCTTCGCGCGGCAGGTGCGATGGATGAAGCGGCATTTCGATCTGGTCTCGCTGGCCGAAGCACAGCGGCGCATCCGCGACGGCAACCATCGACCGGCCATCAGCATTACGTTCGACGACGGCTACGCCGACAACTGCCGAATGGCGCTGCCGCTGCTGATCTCGCAACAGGTTCCTTGCACCTACTTTGTCTCGCTGCGTCATGTGAGCGAGGGCGTGCCGTTTGAACACGATGTCGCCCGCGGCCAAACGATCGCTGTGAACACGATCGAGCAACTGCGAACGCTCGCGTCGGCGGGCGTGGAAATTGGCGCACATACTCGCACCCATGCCAATCTGGGCGCCCTCGACGACGACGCACAGTTGTACGATGAAATCGTCACCGCGGGCCGCGAGCTGCAAGAAGCCGTCGGTGCGCCCGTGCGCTATTTTGCCTTTCCCTACGGGCAATATGCGAACCTGAACCGGCGGGCCTTTGCCATGGCCCGCGAGGCCGGTTATGAGGCGGTCTGCTCGGCGTACGGCGGTTTCCATTTTCCCGGCGATGACGATTTCCACTTGCAGCGCATCCACGCCGATCCCGATCTGATCCGCCTGAAAAACTGGCTGACCGTCGATCCGCGCAAACTGCGAGTGCCGCGCTACGAATGTCGGCTTTCGCTCCGCGAAAGCACGTGCTTTCGCGGAGCGACCGGCGACCTTCGCGAAGCGGAATCGGATCCTGCGGCTGACGCGGCGCCGGCGGAGGTCCACGCATGCTGACGTTGGCAAGCGGCAGATCAGCAACGGCGCTGCGCACGCAAACGCTGGCTCAGGGCGTCGTTTTGTTGCTGTGCCTGGCGGTGGTTCAGCGAATGGTCGGTTTTGTGCGCGGCGTGTTGTTTTGCCGTTGGCTCGATGCCGATCAACTGGGCCGCTGGGACCTGGCCTATGGGTTTGTGATGTTCGCCGCGCCGCTGGCGGTGTTCGGGCTGCCCGGCTCGCTGGGCCGCTATGCCGAAGCCTATCGGCGGCAAGGGCGGCTGCGCACGTTCCTGCGGTGCATCGGCGGTTGTTCGCTGGCGCTGGCCGCGGCGGCCGGAGGGCTGACGCTGCTGGGACGGAATTGGCTCTCGCGGTTCGTCTTCGGCGGAGACGATCAGGCGCGGCTGATGGCCTTGCTGGCGGGTGGTCTGAGCTTGTGGATGATTCATACGCTGCTGACCGCCGTCTTCAACGCGCTGCGCATGACCCGCGCCGTCGCGCTTTTGCAGTTCTGCCAGAGCCTGGCATTCGCCACGCTGGGATGCTGGTTGCTGATGACGTCGGGAACGACCGCCGAGAGCGTAGTGTGGGCGTTCGCCGGCGCGTGCCTGATGGCAACGATCTTGGGATTCTCCTGGCTGGGCGGCGCCTGGCCGGCGCTGCACGAGAACTCGGACACCTCGGAACATCATTCACCCACCCCACCGCGGCGGATCGCCGCCTTTGCGTTTTGGGTTTGGACCACCAACGTGCTGGCCAACCTGTTTGGGCTGGCCGACCGCTGGATGTTTCTACATTTCAGCGAACTGAGCGAAGCGGACGCCTTGGCGGAGATCGGTCAATATCATAGCGCTCGGTTGGCGCCGCTGCTGTTTTTGGGCATCGCCGAAATGCTGGCGGGCTTGATTACGCCGCACCTGGCTCACGATTGGGAAGCGGGCCGCCGCCGTGAAGTCTCGGAGCGATTGAACCTGATGCTCAAGTTGTTCGCCGCCGGGCTGAGCTGCGCAGCCGTGGCAGCGCTGTTCGTGGCGCCGCTGCTGTTCGACTCGGTATGGGCCGGCAAATACACCGCCGGCCTGTCGTTGCTGCCTTGGACATTGACCTATTGCATTTGGGGATCGCTGGCGGTGGTCGCCACCAACTATTTGTGGTGCGCTGAACGCGCGCGGCTGGCCTGTTTGGCGCTGGCCGTCGCTCTGGCCGTCAACGTCGGACTGAACACCGCGCTCGTGCCCCGCCTGGGAATCTTTGGCGCAGTGCTGGCCACAGCGGCTGCGAACCTGGCGCTGCTCGCGGCGATGTATGCAGCCGCCTGGCGCTGCGGCATGGCGTTCGACGCCGGTCTATGCGTTGTCTCCGTCGCACCGATCGCCATCGCCTTGGGCCCATGGCCGGGATTGGCAATGCTGCTCACGCTGGCATTGTTTGCCTGGCGCGGTGACAAGGTCTTGAACCTCAAAGAGAAACAAATATTGACCAGAGCCATGATGAGATTTTTCAGAACGCGCGGCGTGCCGCTTGCCCGTAGGGTGGGGGGGGGGGGGCGCGGGGCGCCCGGGGGGGGGGGGCGCCGGCGCACCCCCGGGGGCGGCCCCCGGGGGGGGGGGGGGCGGCAGGGCCCCCCCCCCCGCCCCCGGAACACACGG
>JAICLL010000016.1 GCA_025927475.1 Pirellulales bacterium | reverse complement strand
CCACCTTCTAGCGATAACTCGGCGCGGCAACGATCATGCGGCAAACGGTGGGACTCGCTGCGCTCGGCCCACCCTACCGCGCGGCAAAACGCCAACGAGTACGGATTTTGGTTGTCAAAAACCGATCAGATGAAGGCGGCTTTGCTGGGCGGTCTCACGCTTTTTGCCGCAGTCGCTCTTCGATCAACTGGGCCAACTCGCCGGCGTTTTGCCAGCCGGCAATTTCCGAATTGGTGAATTGAATTCCAAAAGCTCGCTCGGCATGGACCATCAGCGTCACGTGCGTGAGCGAATCCCAACCCTCGAAATCTTTCCCACTGGTCTCGGGCGTGATCGTCAGCGCATCGTCCTGCAGGACGGTGCGAAAAATCTCTTGCAGTCGAGCGTAGATCTCGTTCATCTCTATATTATGCAGCGCCCTCCGCCGACTGGCAAGCAACGCCCAATCAACCAGGGCGTGTAGAGAAGGCCTTTTGCCGTTACGATTGCGACGGCTGAAGCGTTTGCGCAACCCGCGTTTGCCGTCGCGGTGGGATACGCTTACGATAAACGAATCCCCGGATGATTCATCAAGCACGGGCCGATGACTAATCCGGGATCAGGTTGTCGCCGCGAGGGGGGATGAAGATGGGCGCGTTATCGGGTCGGCGATCGGGCCGGGGGGCCGCGCCGGCGGGCCGGGGGATGGCGCCGGCTGCCGCCGGTTGGTTGGCTTTGTTGGTCCTTGTGGCGACCGGTTGTCATCGGGCCACCGAAGCCAAGCCATCGGCGCAAGAGCTTCAACCGCCGCGGACGGCCAAGCAAATTCTGGAGCGGGTGGTCGAGACCTATCACCAGGCCGACCGTTATCAAGACGCCGGCCGGTTGCTGGTGCGGTACGAGTACCGCGGTGAAGTTGTCAGCGAAACGAAAGAGTTTTCGCTGGCAATCTCTGGCCCCAATCGACTTCGCATGCGGGCCTACGACGCGCTGGTGGTGTGCGACGGCCAGAACCTGCGCGGCACGCTCGATGAATCTCCGCGCGAAGTCTTGACCATCGCAGCGCCCGCCGAGCTGACGGCCGCGGCGGTTTATCAAGACCCTGTCTTGGGAAAGGCGCTGAACCAGATTGTTGGTTCCGTGCCGCTGGCGCTGTTTTTAGACCCCGATCCGCTGCCTCTTTTGCTGGCCAACTCGCGTACGCCGCGGCTGGCGTCGCCGCGGAAGATCGGCGACAACTCATGCTACCGCGTGCAGATCGAGCGGCGCGAGGGAGCGTTCGTGCTGTGGATCGATCAACGCACGCTGGTGGTGCGCCGCGTGGAATATCCCGCGGATGGCTACCGCCGGCTCATCGAGCCTCTGCCCGGCGACATCACGAAGATGACGATCACCGCCGAGCTCGAAGGCGCCTGCCTCGATCCGCCGATCGACGATGCCATCTTTGAATTCAAAACGCCCGAGGGCGCCTCGCTCGTCAAACGATTCGAAGACGTGCGGCTGGGCGCCCGCATCCCCGACTTCAAGTTGCGCACTCTCGACGGGCAGACGATCAGCCGAGATTCGCTGGCGGGCAAAATCGCCGTCATCAAATTCTGGCAAAAAGACGATGTGTTGGCCTATTATCACGACCTGTCGAGCTTCGAAGAAGTTCAGCGGCGATATCAGGATGAGGATTCCGTCGTATTTCTTGCCGTCAGCGCCGATGCCGACGAACTCACAGACGACGAACTTCAAGCCGCACTGACCAAGGCCGATCTGTCGCTGCCGATTGCCCGTGCTGATTATCGAGTTGCGTTTCGATCGTTCGGGCTGCAGATTGTGCCGACGACGATCATTTTGGGACCCGACGGCAGGCTGCAAGAACGCGTTGTGGGCGTTTACCCGAATCAGGCGACAACGCTTGCCCAAAATCTCGATACTGTGCTGGCTGGCGGCGACCTGTCCTTGGAAGCTCCCCTAAAAGACCCCGAGAGTTACCTGTTCTCTGGCTACGAATGGCAAAGCATTCCTTCGGTTGACGAAGAATCGCAATCCGCGACAACCGTGGACCTGTCCCAGTCCGAGATTGCGCCCGCCAACGAACCAGGGCGGCTGCGGCGAAAAAAGCTTTGGAACAGTGCTCAGTTGCAGCAGCCGGGCAACCTCTTGATCGTCCCGAGCGCCACCGGCAGCGATCGAGTATTTGTCATCGAAGGCTTGCCGCGAGTGGCGGAACTCGGTCCCGATGGAACGGTCTTGGCAAAGCACCGGCTGGAGCTGCCCGATCGTGACGATTCGGCGGTGACCTTTCTGCGCACCGCCGCTGACGCCAACGGACACCGGTATTTTCTTGGCTCGAAGGCGGGCGTGCAGCAAGTGCATCTCTTCGATGACCAGTGGAAGCGGCTGCTCAGCTTCCCGGAGGCCGCCGATCACCCCGGCATTGCCGATGCCTTGTTGGCCGACCTCAATGGCGACGGCGAGCTGGAGATGGCCGTGGGATATGCCGAAGCGGTGGGCGTGCATAGCGTGACGCTCGAAGGCGAACGGCTGTGGCGAAACCCCGCCGCCGAAACGGTGCTAAGGCTCGACGTCACCGGCCCCGATCGCCGGGGCCAGCGGCAGTTGCTCGTGGCCGAAGGACTGATTTTGCCCATCGACGCCGACGGCAACGATTGGCCCGAGATCGCTTCCGACGATCTTTTTGTGCGGCTGGTGTTCACCGCCGATCTCGATGGCGACGGCGCCGCCGAGTGGTGTACGATTGCCATGAAATGGTTGGAATCAGGCAAGCTTGGTTCGACCTTGGCGGCGGGCTTTTCGTCCCGCGGCGAAGAGCAGTGGCGATACTCGCTGCCCGATGGCGAGCAGCGGCATCCGGCCTTTGAAATGGTGACGGCGGGCGACCTGTTGGGCGTGGGTCTCGGGCAATGGGTGATCGCCGCAGCCGACGGCTCGATTCACCTGTTGTCAGCCGATGGCGGGCTGGTTGACCGCTTCAACTATGGAGCCGCTCTCAGCGGTATGGCCATCGCATACCTCGAAGGCCGTCCCACCCTGCTGGTGGCCACCGACAAAGCGGTCGAAGCATGGCAATTCGAGCTGCCGGCGGCGGAGGAGGCGGAGGAGTAATAGGTCAGGCCTTTCGCCCGAGCCAGTAGTTTTGCTTGCGGCTCGTATGTGCAACCGCCACCACCACAATCTCGTCCGGCAATGTTTCAAAGATAACGGTGTAACGGAAATGCTTGAGCAACGCGCGCCGATATGGCGAATCTCTCAAGCTCTCTAGCTTTCCGAAGGTGAGCGGGCGTTCAACAATCTTTGTTAGAGCACCCTCGAGTTCGCTGAGAAACCGGTTTCCGAGCCCTGGTGACTGCTCTTCGAGAAAGCAGCGGGCCGATTCGATTTCGCTCTCAGCTTCCGCCAATAACTGGAGTCTCACGCGGATTTCTCGCTCGCCTGCCGAGCTCGCAAATCGGCAAACACTTCGGCCGCGGGCCGAGCAGCCATCGTACCCGAGCGATACGCCGCCGAGCGGCGCTCGAGTTCCGCCAAAAACGCCTCGCCGGTGACTGCATCGCTTGGCAAATCAGGCTCGTTCGTCGCGGCGGTGTCCCGCCCAACCAAACTTCGCTCTAAAATGGTCACGATATAAGCCCGATCTTCGTCTGGCAACGCCATTGCTTGCCGCACTAGATCATCGACGTGGGACATACAACACTCTCCATAATACCAATGCCCTTATTCTCGCGCGTCCCACGGCTGCCGTCGAGACGCGGTCGCGCTAGCTCGCCAGTTCAGGTCGGTCTTTAAAGTGCGCCAATGCCTCGGGGTTGATGAGTGCCTCGGCGTTGCGCACAGGTCGCCCGTGAATCACATCGCGCACCGCCAGCTCGACCAGCTTGCCGCTGCGGGTGCGCGGAATGTCGGGCACCTGCAATACCTTGGCGGGCACGTGCCGCGGCGTCGTGCTGTGGCGAATTTCGTCGCGAATCCGCCGCCGCAAATCATTGTCCAGCACCAGCCCCTCGCGCAATTTGACAAACAACACCACCCGCATGTCGCCCTCCCAGTCTTGCCCGACAACGATGCTCTCCAGCACCTCGGGCACCTGCTCGACCGGGCGGTAGATTTCCGCCGTGCCGATGCGCACACCAGCGGGATTCAACGTGGCGTCGGAGCGGCCATAGATGACCATGCCGCCGCGCTTGTTCAACTCGGCCCGATCGCCGTGCCGCCAGGCGCCGGGAAACCGCTCAAAATAGGTTTGGAGATAGGCGGCTTCATCGTTCCAAAAACCCAGCGGCATCGACGGGAACGGAGCGGTGCAAACCAACTCGCCCTGCTGATCGACCACGGGTCGGCCTGCGTCGTCGAAGACCTGCACGTTGGTCCCCAGCGTACGGCACTGCAGCTCGCCGCGATAGACCGGACCAATCGGATTGTCGCTGAGAAAAAAGCCGCACAACTCGGTGCCGCCGCAAATGCTCGAAAGCCGCACGTCGCGCTTAATCGCCCGATAGACATAATCGAAATTCTCGCCGTGCAAGGGCGAACCCGTCGACAGCACTGCCCGCAGCGCCGACAGGTCGTGCGTCTTGCCGGGTTCGAGCCGCACTTTTTCGATCGTTGAGAGAAACTTGGGGCTGGTGCCGAACACCGTGAGCCGTTCGTTTTGGGCGAGATCGAACAAGACGTCGAGTTTCGGCGCCAGCGGGGCGCCGTCGTACAGCACCACGGTGCAGCCGACCGCCAACGCGCTGACGAGCCAATTCCACATCATCCAGCCCGTCGATGTGTAATAAAACATCCGATCGTCGCGTGTCAGGTCTCCGTGCAGCACGAGCTCGGAAAGGTGTTTCAGCAGTAGCCCGCCCGCCGTGTGGACAATGCACTTGGGTGGTCCCGTGGTGCCCGACGAATAAAGGATGTAGAGCGGGTGGTCGGACGGCAACTGCTCAAATTCGGGCGGACCGCCGCACGAGCTGGACAACAGGCCGTCCCACGACGCGGCACCGGGCAAGCCCGTGAAATCCAACGCGGGCGGATCGAGGTGCGGGACCACGCAGACATGTTCGATGGAACCGATTCGTTGGCAAATCTCTCGCACGCGCGGCAGCACCTCGACGCGCCGCCCAACGTCAATAAACCCGTCGACAGTGAAGAGCACTTTCGGTTCGATCTGCTGGAAGCGGTCGACGATGCCTTGCACGCCGAAATCGGGCGAACAGCAAGACCAGACCGCTCCCAGGCTGGCCGCCGCCAGCATGCCGATGACCGCCTCGGGAATGTTCGGCAAATAGCCCACGACGCGATCGCCCCGCTTCACCCCCAGATTGCGCAGCGCCCGTTCCGCGCGGCCCACGACCAGGGACAGTTGCTCGTAGGTCAGTGTCGACCGCTGGCCGTGGTCGTTGACCGCGACCAGCGCCAGGCGGTTGTCGCGGTGCCGCAGCAGGTTTTCGGCGAAGTTGAGCCGCGCTCCTGGGAACCAGCGAGCGCCAGGCATGCGGTCAACTTGCTCGACAATCGAGTCGTACCGGCGGCTCGCCACGACGCCGCAAAAATCCCAAACCGCGGCCCAGAACGCCCGCGGCTCTTCGATCGACCATTGGTAGAGCGATTCGAAATCGCTCACGTTCAACAGCCCGCGCTTTGATAAACACCGCATGAATGCGGTGAGATTCGAGCGGGCAATCTGCTCAACCGTAGGTTGCCACAAAAGGGGGGCAGTCGACCGGTAGGCAGCCCGCTCGCTGGCCGAGGCTCCAGTGCAGGCGCTGGTCATGTAAAAAACGCTGGTGCTGTTCTAGAACAAACACTAAATCCTAGCGCCCAGGCGGGCTTTTGTCCAGTTGGCGGGCGCCAGCCCAAGCACTCACCGAGCCGCTCGTGTAGAATGACCGTCAAAGGCGGCAGCGCTGGCCTGTTCCGGCCCCCCCGTTCTAGGGCGAGCAAGGGCCACTGTCAGCCGGAGCACCTCGCAGCGGAGCTATGCTTGCGTGCCTTCGTGAAGCGGACCAAAATCGCTTCGTCCTACAGATTCGATAGAGCATTTCCATGGTGGCAGAGACCGTCGCCGAGGTTTTTCAAGACGCGCACGCCCGCGAGCGGCTGGAAGCTCGCTTTGCGCCGCTGGACAATCCGTGTGATGACTTCCTCAGTTCGTTGGCGTTGGCTGAAGAATTGCGGGGCTGCTTTTCGCGCGAAGTGCGCCGCGCGGTCCGCGCCTTGCGAGACTGCCCCCATTCGCAAGCTGGATTGCTCATTCGCGGCGCGGGCCGCGATCGGTCGCTCCCGGCCACGCCATCCGACGCCGATTTGTTCGTCGAACGCCCGTCGCATGTCGGAGAATGGATTCTGCTCGTGCTCGCCTCGTCGCTGGGCGCCTTGGTCAGCTATCGCGAACAACGCGCCGGGCGGCTTTTCAACCAGATTGTGCCGGTGAAGGGCTTCGAGGACGAAATCAGCTCGCAGGGCAGCCGAACCGCCTTGGGCCTGCACCGCGAGTGTACGTTTTCCGAGGTCGGGCCTGACTTTCTGGGTTTGTATTGCCATCGCGGCGGCGGAGCGGCAACCAGCGTAGTGGGCGCCACCCGCATCGCGCCCCATCTGACCGATCGTCAATGGCGCGTTCTGAGCGAGCCGAGATTCGTGACTCCGTTGCCGCCCGCCTTCCGCCGCGATGGCGGATCTGCCGCGGGCGCGGCTGCGCATTGCATCTTCTCCGGCGAGCGAGACCATCCCGAAATTCGGCTCGATACCACGCTGACCCGCGGCAGCGATGGCGACGCGCAAACGGTGCTCGCGGAGCTCAACCAGATCCTCTACGATGGCGACTTGCGCGAGCGGATTGTGCTCGAACCGGGCGATGTGTTGCTCTTGGACAATCGCAAATGCCTGCATGGCCGAGAAGCATTTGACGCTCGCTTCGATGGCTCCGACCGCTGGCTCGTCAGGCTCTATGTCAAATCCGATATCTGGTCGTGCCGTGAGCGGCTCGTGGGCGACCACGTGCTCGCCGCCGGGCAGTGACCGCGGGAGGTAAGACCGAGCAACATGAAAACCTATCGCATTGCTGTTTATCCGGGCGACGGAATCGGGCCCGAAGTCACTGCTGAGGCTGTCGGCGTGCTGCGGGCCGTCGAGGCCAAACTGCAACGCTTCTCGCTGGATTGCACCGAGTTGCCCTGGGGCGTCGAGTGGTGGCGGAAAACGGGCCAAGTGGCGCCTGACGATTTTCTCCAGGTGCTCCGACCCTTTGATGCCATTCTGCTGGGCGCTGTGGGTTGGCCGGCGGAACTGCCCGACCATCTCACGCTGGCGCCGCTGGTGCAGCTTCGCCAAAGCTTCGATCAATATGCTTGCGTGCGTCCCGCTCGGCTGCTGCCCGGCGTCAAAACGGTGCTGGCCGGCAAAGGCCCCGCCGAGATCGACCTGGTGGTGATTCGCGAAAACTCGGAAGGCGAATATGTGAACGTGGGCGGTCGGTTTCATGTGGGCCATCCCGACGAGTCGGCCGTGCAAACCGCCGTACACACGCGCCGCGGCGTCGAGCGCGTGCTGCGGTTCGGCTTCGAGATGGCTCGCTCGCGCCGCCACCGATTGACCATGATTACCAAGTCGAACGCCCAGCGATTTGCTTATGTGCTCTGGGACGAGATTCTCGAAGAACTGCGAGGGCAATACGCCGACGTGCAGGCCGACAAGCAACACGCCGACGCCGCCATCATGAACTTCGTGCGCTCGCCGGAGCGGTTCGACGTGGTGGTGGCCTCAAACCTGTTCGGCGATTTGCTGACCGATCTGGGCGGCATCCTCAGCGGCGGGCTGGGCCTGGCGCCCAGCTCGAACCTGAACCCCGAGCGGCGCTATCCCTCGATGTTCGAGCCGGTACACGGCTCGGCGCCCGACATTGCCGGACAGGGCATTGCCAATCCGATCGCCGCCATTCTCAGCGCCGCCATGCTGCTCGACTGGTTGGGCGAGCTGGAAGCGGGCCGGCGCATTCGCACCGCCGTCGAGCGCGTCTTAGCCGAGGGCCAAACGACGCCCGACCTGGGCGGGCGGCTCACCACCGCCGAAGTCGGCCGCCGCGTAGCCGAGGCGGTTTGATGACGCTGTATGCTCATATGCCGCAATTTTGCAATTCCACCGCGGCGCGCATAAAATTGGATTCGCAGAAAGTGTCTTAATCTCGTGGACTTACCGAGACGACCTTGGCAAAGAAACGCACACACCAAAACGGCCACGATCGGCTCGACGAAGCCATGGCGCTGCTTATTCATAATCAGGCCAAGTTTGTCAGCAGCATGGCCGAGACGAATCGCCATCTTGCGGAGAACGACCGTATTTGGGCTGAGACGCGACGCGAAAACGCCGAGCGTTTCGCTCGCATCGAACGCGACATGGCCGCGATCATTCGGACTTTGGCCGAACACAGCCGGTTGCTTGAACGCCTGCCTGAAGCGGTTCGCGATAAGATCGGCTTTCAGGGACAGCGGTAGCGCCGCTCCGTTGGCTATACCGGTCGCCGCGGGCAGTGCTTCGCCGTTCGAGCTTTCTCAATGCGGCGGCCAACGGCAAGGGAAACGGAAATACGCTTCCTCTGTTCTCGCTTCTTTCTAGCCCGGAAGATTCCGCGGCCCTCAGTCCACGCTCCACAGTGGTCGTACACCAAACCCGCAGCACAAGCGAGGCAGATCTAATCGCTGGCACTTCGGGTTTGGTGCAGGCTGGCGAACGATCCTGGCGAGTCACGTCAGAGAGTAGAGAAGAGGAAGTGTACTTTTTAGTTACTCTATTCAAATGGGTTCGGTTCACCGCCATCGGCTGTGAGTAAGGCGCGCAAACCGTCGGAGGATAAATCACCCCTGGGCGCTGACATTCCATCGGCGCAGACCCCGTGGAGCGAGTAGCGCCGCCCCCCGAAATGTTCGTAGCGCGGATACGTGGGATCGCGGTCTTTCATTGCAAAGTCGATGGAATCGAAATCAAGGTCGCGCGGCTCCATCCAATGGATACCCGAGTGGTCATACTCGATGGCTAAGACGGTGTTGCTCGTGCCGTCGGGGATAAACTTGCGCGAGCGGCCACCGGGAAACGCCGTCCGACGCCCAACCACCACCACATAGCTGGTTTGCGTCCATTTTGGATCCAGGATCCAGGCGCAGCGGTAGACGTCGGGCATTCGCTCGGCCAACCGTCGATTGTTAGGTCCGTTCCACGGTTCGTCGAAATGATACGCCTTATAGATCTCCCTTTCGCCGTCGCCCAAAAAGGGCAACAGGAGTACGCGCCAGCTATGAATCGGCTTGCCCTTGTCGTCGCTGATGTAGGCCGGCGGGAATGCGGCGTACGTAGCATAGTACTCCTGCATTGCGACGCCGATTCGCCTTAGATTAAAGTCGCAGAGGTGCGAGAACTCCGCCCGCGGCCATGTTCGATATCTCTCTCGCGCCAACGGCCAAACAGCAAGCAGGCAACCAAGAATCGCGACGCCGCCAAGCAGCGCCCGCGTGCTGAAGCGTATAAGCGGTGCATCGCTTCCCGGTTCGGCGAATTCGCGCCAGGCCTCCCATTGCATCGCCGCAACTTTCTCGACGACGCGGCTGGCTGGATAGACGAACAGGCAGGTGAAACCAGCAAGTAGAAAAATCGGGACCGAGTCATGGACTAGAAGGCCAAACATGCCGACCGAACAGCCGTACCGCGGCCGCGCGTCCATTACATTGTCGAAAGCAATGCACATCACCAGGCAAGCAAGCGGGACGAATACCCATAAGCAGTAACGTCGAGCTTTGCGGCGGTCGTCGAAAAACGAAAATAGCAGCACGGCAGGAAAGACGAGAATCGGCGCGAGCGTCTCCCAGAATGGATGAATCGGCGGAAAACCGCGGCTGGTCGCGGCGGGATGGCAAAGGCCGACATGTGCGATCAACGCCAAAACCACCAGCGCAGCGCTCGCCTGTGGCAGCCGCCGAATGACGATGGGTTTCATCGCACGACTCCGGGATCTGTGTCGCTGCTCAATCGCCCCGTCTGCACGACGCACTTACGACATGCTCCCATAATAAGCCGCAGTCGCCAACCCCGTGCGCTGGCGCACCCGCTCCGCCACCGCGTCGACCTCGGCGTCGGAAAGCGGCGCCACAAAACTCTCGGCAGGCGGACGAGCGACGGTGTAAATCTGCACCAGCTTCAAGTGCCCGCCGGCGGCGGTGATCTCGTTCAGACGGTCGCAAAACGCCTCTTGCTCGGCTTCAGGCGGCGGCTCGCCGCCAATCCGCATCAAGAGCGCCTGAATGACCAACGGGCGAATCCGCGCCGCTGCCGTGATGTTGTCGAGAACCAGGCGAAAGGGAATCGTGGTTCGTTCGACCAGCTTGTAATACGCTTCGGTGCCCGCTTCGAGCTTGGCCCAAATCTCGCCTTGATTCTGATCGAGAATCGCCAGGCCGCGGGCCACTGCGGGCCGATGAAAACGGCTGGCATTGGTGATGAGCACCATTTTCACCGCGTCGAGACCGTGGCGGCGCTTCACTGCGGCGCAGGCCTCCACAATGCGGTCGAAATTGCGATACGTGGTCGGCTCGCCGTCGCCGCTGAACGCGATGTCGTTGAGCCGCCGCAGCGGCTCGGGCGTGGCCGCGAATTGTTCGTCGAGAAAGAGTTCGCCCGAGGTGACCAGCGACAGCATGGCGTCGAGTTCGGCGAGCAACGGTTCTTGCCCGACAAAGCGCGTTTCGCTTTGCGAGACGCGATTGACCTGGCAATAGATGCAATCGAAGTTGCAGACCTTGTCGGGGTTGAGATTGATTCCCACCGACACCCCGCCTGAGCGGCGGCTGATCACCGGATAGACAAAGCGGTTATCGGCGAAGTTCCGCGGGTGCGCGCGGAACAGCGGCAGCGAGGTCGGCGGATTCAGTACTTCGTCCGTGTCCATTTCAAGTCTGGTCGATCGCTGGCATTTTATTAAGCAGCCGGCGCGAGATAGCGACGACCTGAATGTGCCTTGTCTGAATTATAGCGGAGACAACCGCTCGGAGCGTTGGTACGAGGGGCGAAGCAAATAGGAAACGGATGCCCGATCACTTGACGCCAAGGAGTGGCCGGGGCAGAGTCTTAGCAATGCCCCGGTTGCCTCGAGCCGGGGCATCGGCAAGCCTCTGCCCCAGCCACCTGGGCATGCCACCATGTTTGGCTCTAGGCAGTGCGAAGCCGGAAAGAGTCACCGGCAAAAGGTGGGACTCGCTGCGCTCGGCCCACCCTACGCCCGGTCGCCGAGCTTCCGGCAAACCATCGGCTGCGCGCAGCCGATCACCCCCCAGGTGGTGAAACGTCGATTACGCTCCCACGGGCGAAGGCAGTTTGTGCAACTCGCTGAATTCGTCGATCGAGACCGTCGTGAGCGAACCGTCGTCGAGCCGCAGCTTCACCTCGTCGCTGAACACTTTGTCGTCGTAATGGCGGCGGAAATGCAGCCCATGCCGCCGCCGCCGGACGTGTTCCACCGTGCCGGTGGTGCGCGTGTGCCAGATCTTCAGCCCCACCTTCACCTGGTGGACCACCTCGATGCGGTCGCCCGGCTGCAGGGTGTTCAGAACGTCTCGGGTGGTTGATTCGATCGACATGTCCCCTAAACTTCCTTCGCGTTAATCCAGCTCATCAGCCTCCGCAACCGCCGACCGACTTCCTCAATGCCGTGCTGCCGCTCGCGGCGACGAGTGGCCTTGAACGCCGGGGCGTTGGCCTTGTTCTCCAAGATCCATTCACGGGCAAATTGACCCGACTGCACCTCGTGCAAAATCTTCTTCATCTCGGCCTTGGTCTCGTCGGTCACGATTCGCGGCCCGCGCGTGTAGTCGCCATATTCGGCCGTGTTTGAGACGCTGTAGCGCATGTAGTTCAAGCCGCCCTGGTAGAACAGGTCGACAATCAGCTTCAGTTCGTGCATGCACTCGAAATAGGCCATCTCGGGCTGATAGCCGGCCTCGACCAGCGTCTCATAGGCCGCCTTGACCAGGGCGCTCACGCCGCCGCACAGCACCACCTGCTCGCCAAACAAATCGGTTTCGGTCTCTTCGGCAAAGGTGGTTTCGATCACGCCGCCGCGGGTGCCGCCGATGCCCTTGGCATAGGCCAGGCCAAGCTGCCGCGTTTTGTCGCTGGCGCCTTCGTTCATGGCGATCAAGCAGGGCACGCCGCCGCCTTTTTCAAACTCGCTGCGCACCAGATGCCCGGGGCCTTTCGGCGCCACCAGCAGGCTATCGACCCCCTCGGGCGCCACCACCTGGCCAAAGTGAACATTGAAGCCGTGCGAACACATCAGCACATTGCCCGGCTTCAGATGTGGGCGGACGCACTGCCGATACAGATCGCCCTGCACTTCGTCGGGCAAGAGCATGTTGATCAGGTCGCCCTGTTCGGTGGCTTCTTCGATCGGCAGCGGCTTGAAGCCGTGGCTCACCGCCAGATCGTAGTTGGGGCTGCCGGGCCGCTGACCGACCACCACCGTGCAACCGCTGTCGCGCAGGTTTTGAGCGTGGGCGTGCCCTTGCGAGCCGTAACCGAGAATGGCGATGGTTTTGCCCTTGAGGTGGGCGAGATCGGCGTCTTTGTCGTAATAAATTTTGGCGGGCATGGCGAAGCTGAGGGTGAGAGCGAAGCTAGGGATGAGGGTTGTCTGTGAGCGGCGCGGCGTCATTCCGGCTGGCCGCGGGCGCCGCGAACCATGGCGATGCGGCCTGTTCGCACCAGTTCTTTAATTCCGAACCGGCGCATCAGGTCGATGAAGCCTTCGAGCTTGCGTTCTTGGCCAGAGATTTCGATCATCACTTCCGCGGGGCAGACGTCGACGATTCGTCCCCGGAAGATCTCGACCAGCTCTTTGACCTCGCTGCGTTCGGTTCCCGAACGGGCGGCCACTTTGATGAGCATCAGGTCGCGCTCGACGAAGTCCTGCGCGCTGATGTCGAGCACGCGGACCACGGTGACAATTTTTTCGAGCTGCTTGCGCACCTGTTCAAGGATGCTGTCGTCGCCGACCACGACAAACGTCATCCGCGAGAAGTGAGGGTCTTCCGTCTCGCCTACCGCCAAGCTATCGATGTTGTAAGCGCGCGAGGCGAGCATGCCGGAGATGTGCGCCAACACTCCCGGAACATTCTGCACCACCGCCGAGATGACGTGCCGCATCCGAAACTCCGAGCCAAAACGAAGCCCCTAATCGTAATGTCGGGGCGACCGGGCAGCAAGGGGCGGCGCATCGGTCCGTCAGGCGGGGCTGAGGAACGGGTGTTGGCCGCGCCGGTGGGGCACATCGCAACAACCCCGGGGGGAAACACGCCCAACATCGGACGCCAGCCTTGAACGCCGCCGCTCGCGGCGTACCGATCGCAACTGCCGCGCCGGCAACGACTAACGTGAATTTTCCGAGCTTTTCCGGTGGGATGCTGATGGCATCGGTCCCAGCTTGGCACCCGCCTTGCTCATGTCTCGCACGCCCCCACTTGGCCGCGATCGCTCGGACACGGCCCGAAGCCTTTCCGCGGGGGCCAAAATCACTGGAGTACCCTGGCGATGACTCAACTTCAACACACTTGCGTGGTGGGCATCTTTGACAAGCTGCGCATGGCGCAGCAGGCCGTCGATGAGCTGCGGGCCGCCGGCTTTATGGAAAAAGAAATCGGCTTGGTCGCCCGCAGCGTCGAGGTAACGCAGATTCCCGCCGACGGCAGCAAGCACGACGAAAAAGTGGCCGACGGCGCGCTGGGCGGCATTCTCACCGGCGCCGGCCTGGGCGGGTTGTGGGCCATCGGGGTCGAAATCGAAATGTTGCCGGCCATCGGCGAACTCATCTTAGGAGGCATCTTCACCAGCCTGTTCGCCGGCGCGGTGGCCGGCGCCGCGGCGGGCGGAGTGGTGGGCGCCCTGGTCACCGCCGGACTGCCCCGCGAAGAAGCCGAACGCTACGAGCAAGCCATCACCGCCGGACGAATTGTCGTCACCGTCCGCACCGACGACAACTGCGAGCGGGCGACCCAAATCCTGAAATCGAACGGCGCCGAGCTCAATCATGGCGAGCCGCTGATCTGAGCGCCGCACCGCTTGATATCCGCACGAGGCACGGAGGTTTTAAACGTACCCCATCGAACGATAAAACGCCACTGCGGCGGTCCACGCCGCATGCGTCTCCAGAGCAACCTGGCGATAACCCGCATCCCAACAGGCCGTCTCCAACGCCGCCAGCAACCAACGAGCGACTCCGCGCCGCCGCCACTGCGGCACCACCATCAACCAATGGACCACCGGCACGCCGCGCCTCTCGGACATGCCGGCCTGCGTCCGGTCACGCACTGCTCGTTCGCCGCGGCGCATGGCCAGCGCGACGGCGCCGATCGCGCGTGCGCCCTGGGCATCGGGCAGCGCCGTCTCGGCAAACCACAAGTGCTTTGGCGACCACCAAGGTTTCGACATCATTTCCATGGCAAAATCTTGCGCGGTCCAGTCGCGGATCGGCAGCCCCTCGTCACAAAACGCGCGGCGGCGGATGTCCAGCCAGCCGTCGATATCCTGTGGGCCGTCAAAGTTCCGCAGCGAGATTCCTGCCACGGGCGACAAGACCGGCCGAACCTCGAGCGCGCGGACCAGATGAAGGACGGTTCGCATCATTCAGCGCGTGGCATCTTTGCCCATCGAGGCGGGCTGCTTACCTGCGGCAGCGGAGGGCACGGGAGTCGAACCCGCAACCGGTTTCCCGGCACCACATTTCCAGTTGCGTTAAACACTTTTCCAATAATGTCCAAGGATTCCAAAGATGTTTAGCCGTTGGCGATTACGGCAAGGGCTTGCGTCCGCCTGCATCCGCAATTTACCATGCTGGCGGACGTATTGGCTACACTTTGGCTGTCAGGGGTCAAGTTGTGGATGACGCTGCCGAATCTTGCCGCTGCTGTCACAGCGGCGTCTGGTGCGGTTGTGAAAACAACCAATGCCGGAAATGCTTTCGATGCGGTAAGCATTGCAAGTGCAAGCGAAAAGATTTAGTAGCGGTCTCCGCGCGAAAGGTGCGCGGTCTCTGGCCAAATCCGTCGAAAACAGACGAAAGCAGCGCGCCAGAGCAATGACTTTCACCCGACCCCGCGCCGACTTTCGCCGGCGCGGGGCTTCCGTAGGACGCAAACTCACTCGGGCCTCTTCTTCTCAAACTCGCCCAGCAGCTTTTTGAGGAACCGTAGCGCGGCGTCTTGCTCGCAACGGAAGGCTTCCACGTCGCCTTCGTAATCCTTCTCGCCGTACACGCCCAGGCCGCCGCCGATCGAGTATTCGCCGTGAATGTCCCCATCGGCGTCGGCAAAGAGCTCGATTTTGAGCCGCGTGGCACGCTCGATAATCTCCGCGTCCCGCGGCGGATCGGGCAAGCGGTTGTAGAAGCGGTTCGGAGTCATGCGGCACCTTCCTTTTTGAGCGATCGGCGCCCCAACAGATAAATTGCGCGCTCAAAGCCGCGTATTCCCTTCGCGCTGGCCAACCATTGAAGATACCGGCGCAGCGCCGCCCGGAAATAACAGGCGGTCTTGACGTGAATCTCTCCGGCCGCCACGCGGCGATCGATCTCCGACAAGTCGGCCTCGGGCCGCAAATCGGTCACCTGCCGGGCACCGTCCCACAGCAGCACAAGCGATAAACACCGCTTGACGGTGCGGCGGTGCACGCTGCTGCAAGTCTTTAACTCATCAGCGAAGAACTCGGGGAGCAAACACACCGGATCGGCCTGCAAGCTTTCCGCATCGCCCCTTACGCCGGCGGTCTCGGGCTCGCGGCTATATCGCCGCATGGCCAATGCCAGGCCCGCGCGCAGCCGACGGTCCATTTCGCGCGTGATGGGCCGCTCGCCGGACAGCACGCGGCGCAGATTGACGCCGCTTACGCAAGCCAGGCTGGCGAACGTGTAGAAGGGCAGGCCAGTTTGGCCGATCGCCGCATCCAGTATCGGTGGCGTCATCGGCTCGCCGTCGAGCAAGCGCGCGATCGGCGAATTCGCCGCGGCTAATTCCTTCGACAATGCCAAGACCAGCGGCTCGCCGATTGGCGCCGGCTCGAGCGCAGCCGGTTCGACAACCACTTCCCGCGGATTTTCCCACGCCGGGCGGGGCAGGGCGGCCGTCGCGTCGTGCTGGTTGGTAAAGGTCGGGTCGATATACCGCTTGATGCACGAAGCGTCCAAATGGCCAAGCTGCTTGATGGCTCGCCCTTCGTCATACTTGGCGGCCACGTGCGAGGCGGTGGTTCGCCGGATGCGGTGCAACTTGTCGCGGCGCGTGTTTGGCAGCCCGGCGCGTTCGAGGATGCGACCGAGACCCCCATAGAACGTCTTGGGGCACATCGCCGGCCATGAAAAGAGCTTATCCCGCTGCGGCGGGATGCTCTTGCAAATTACTTCGATTGTCTGATGGCTGAGCTTGAAGAATTGTTCCGTGGCGTTTTTCATGTATTCGCCCGGCACGCACAACGTACCCCGCTGCAAGTCAAGCCAATCCATGCCGACATTCAGCAGGGCGCGGCGGCGAATGCCGGTATCGAACGCGACCAGCACAAGCATTTCCCACCAGATCGCCGCGGGCACGCCCTGCACCCAGCCCGCGCATTGCCGGCAACTCTGGATCAGCCGTTCCATGTCGTCCACGGTCCAGGCGGTGGGCACGCGCTTTTGCACGCGCAGTCGGTCGACGCATGATAGGTCATGCT
This sequence comes from Pirellulales bacterium, assembly GCA_025927475.1. Taxonomy (GTDB): domain Bacteria; phylum Planctomycetota; class Planctomycetia; order Pirellulales; family JAICIG01; genus JAICLL01. The sequence goes on along the minus strand of JAICLL010000016.1, from coordinate 44,338 downwards.
CGATATATTTCTTGCGCCGCGCGAACCGGGCCAGCGTCTTGAGGTACGCGGCCTTACTGTTGGCCGTTGTCGGTGTGCCGCCCGTGGCGATAATGCGCGCCATCATCGCGCACACGTTCTCCTCCGTCAGGTCGGACAGCATTGGCGGCTTTCCAAGAAATTTTCCAAACCAGCCGATCGCGTAGCGGTATTGGCTGATTGTCGTCTGTGCGGCGCCGATCAAGCGAAGTGGCTTGTATTTCGTTTCGTAGAACTCAAGTAGCAGCAAGTCGGTCTTCATGCGCGCACCCCTTTCACGTCGGCCAGCCGGCCATCGGTGGCGACAACCACCAGCCAGGAACGCACGCCAAGCCGCAGTTGCTCTTGGTTGTGCTGCTTGGCCAGCCGCCGGCACTCGGCCAGCGAGGTGGGGCCGTAGAATCGGTAATCGACCGCGAACGGGGCCGGCGGCACATCACGCCAGGTGCGCGGCTGCCAGCCGAGAGCGTCGGGCACGCGCAAAGCCTCGGGCACGCGCACACGCAAGAGGATGCCGCGTTGCCGGCGGGCCGGGCCGGCGGGCGATCGCCGGCTAGAACGGTTAAGAACGGCTTGGCCGAGAGGCGCGGCAGCCGTGGCGAGAAACGAACGGCGTTGCATGGGAAGTCTCTCCCGCTGCGCTCAGCGCGCAGCAAAAAAGCCGTAGCCCTGACGATCGTTGTTGTAGGCACCTTGTAGAGTGCCTAGCGCATGCCTCACAGCATGCGCACGGTCGTCAGGGTTACGGCCCTTTTGGAAACTCATCGAATTGTTCTACAAGTCTCGGGCCGGCTGGCCCTTGTTTTCAACGCCCGTATTCTCGCACGGGCGGGGCGGTTGTCAAGTGGCCGGCCATCACCGCCGGTTGTAGCCCGCGTCCTGCAACGCCTTGACCCACGCGGCCAGCTTGTCGTCCGCCAGATCGAACAGCCCATAGCCGTGTTCGTCGCGCGCCACCGGCTTCGGCATCAGCCCCTTTTTCAACATATTGCGGATCGTGATGACCGACACGCCGGTCAAGTCGCTCAGTCTCGACGCCGTAACCAGCCGATCGCTGCGAGCCACACGAGGTGCGGGCCGCTGGTTTGCATTACTTCCGTGATTCATCGTTCAAACTCCGTAAATCGCATTAGACGAGCGCCAGGGGTAAAGGTATCAATGGTCGAGAAGGTCAACGAACGCTCGTCTCCGACAATCGTGGCCACAGCGGAGTATCGCCAGGTCGCGTTCATCGCCGCCGCTCCATCGAAAACGGAATCGCCTGCATTTCCTCGTACCGCTGCTTGTCGGCCTTTTTCATGGGCCGCGCCGACTTCAAGAGGTTCACCGCGTCGTCGATCACTTCGGAGTGATGCTTGGCCGGCGCGTCGCGCTTCCCCTCGGCCAGCACGTTCCACAGCCGAGACGCGAAGTCGGCGCTTTTTTCGTCCGGGTCGCCCAGACCCAAATGCGGGTGTTCGCGGGCCACTTCCTGCGCCACTTCGTCGAAGTGGGCGAACTTGTTGCCCGTGGCGCCACCCGCCTTGTGAGCGCTCGCGTAGTCGTGCCCCGCGTTCGAGAGGCGCGAGATGTCGCCGGCAGTCAAGCCGGTCTTGCGACGCGCGGCGGCTTTTGCTGACTCGCGCTCTTGATGCGCCCGCAACTTCTCACTGTGGACAAAATGCACCGCGTCCCGCAAATCGCTGCGCGGCAGACGGTGTTCTTTGGACGCCTTACGTACCGCCGCATCGAGCCGAGAGTCCGGCGGCTTGTCTTTGCCAAAGCTGGCCAGCGTCTTGCCGCGCAGACGCGCCGGCCCACTTACGATCTTGCCGCCGGAAATCTTAACCGGAACGCCGCCGTGCCTCTTGCCGTCCGCGCCCGCAGCGCCGCCAATGGTGACCCAACCCGTTTTGCTCCCTTCGTCGCCGCTGGCGGAGTATTGGATGGCGTCGGGGTCAACGTTGCCGTCGTCGCCTGCCACGTCGGGCGGATAGTCGTCGTCGCCGCCCAGATCGTCGTCGCCGGTAATCCATTGAGCCGCATTCAGCACGGTGCTTTCCGGTAGTTGCGCCAACAGCCGCTCAATACGCGCGGCCCGCGCCCCGGTCGTATCGGGGCCGCGGTCGTGCAGCGCGTTGTATTCGCGCTCGAACGCGCCCTGTAGCTCCCGCGATTCGTGGCGGGTGCCGCTCAATATCTCCGCCCACGCGGCGGTGGCCGAATTGCCGTCGTTGTCGTCGCTTTCGATGCCCGCCAGGATGCGGGCCAATTGGTCGGTTGTCATCGCCGTGCCTTGTAGACTAACGTGTTACTCGAACGGGTTCCGCATCGTGTTTGGCCGCCTCTGGTAAGCCTCTTGGGCGTCAACGATTCGCTTGGCCATTCGCTTGACGTGCGAATCGTTGGCGGTCGAGAATTGCGGATCGGCCACGGCGCACAAACTGTCCATCATTTCTTCTTGGGTCATGCCGTCGCCGTCGTCGTCGGGCGCGTCGTCGCCGTCGTCATCGCCGATTTGCTTCAGCACAATATCGAGCGTTGACCGCCAGCTCCGTAGAAGATCGGCGAATTCCTCCAAGCTGGAAACCTGTTTGGGGACAAGCAGCCCGACGTTCTTCAGATAGCCTCGCAGTTCGTCGAACGGTGCGGTTGCCATGTTCATGTTCCCTTCAAAAAAAATGGTGGTTAGTGAATCGTGCTCAAATCGGCGTGCCTAGATTGGCGATCGCGCCCAACAGCGGCTGCTGATTGGCCACTTGAAGCGTGCCCACCACGCCGTCGCCCGCCAACGCCGGTTCGCCGGTGATGCGATACAGCGCCCGCCAACGTGCCTGATAGATCGCGTTGCCGAACGACAAGCCGCTGGGCACCTGATCCACCGCGGGCAACAGCCACAGCAGCTCGACCGGCTGGCCGCCAACCGAGGTGAGCGCCGGAATGTCGGGTCGATTGTTGAGCCGCGCCGCCGCCCCCTCCATCAGAATCAGATTGTCCGGCGCGGTGGGATATTGCAACACGTGATCGGCGTAACCGCTCTGCCCCGGCTGGTAGGCCTGGGCGAAGCGGTGTAAGACCACGTTTTGCTCGCTGGCCGGGCGCACCACGTTGCGATACAGCAGATAGCTTTCCGGCTTCGGGTCGTCAACGTCGTCTTGCTCTTCGGCGTCCACGTTGCTGTCGGCGTTGGTGGCGATTTCGTTCAGCGGCGCGGCCAGTGACATGCAAATATCAATCAGCTTGTCATCCGCGTTGTTCCACGCCAGACCCGACACGCCCCGGTTGCCCATCACACTGACGGCATCCATGCTGGCTTTCCAGCTTTGGTAATCTGTGCCCGGCACCGGCGCCCACATGCCCGACTGCGCCAAGAGCGTTTTCAAGTCGCTGGTAAGCGTCCAGGTGATTGACAAGTGCGATGTGCGCGTAAAGATGCTATGCCGCATTTGGAACGCAATGGCAATGCAATCACCCTTCCCGACTATCGGCGAGGCGACGGCTGCCGCCTTCAGTTGCGCCTCTTTGTCGATCGCAATCAGCATGAACTTCGCCGCCGCCAGACTCTTCGGGTAGCCGGGCGCCACGGTCAACGAGCCGGACAGCGTGGCCAAATACCGAAACAAGCCGCCCGCCTGGCTGTCGATCGAAAGCTCAACATCCGCATCGACGATGCCCGCCGGGAACGCGCTGCCCGTTAGCTCCGTGTCGGTGACCGCGAAGTCAATCCGGTTCTTGGTCTTGTTGATCGTATGGACGTTCTGCGTGCGCCGAAATCCAAACGGCACGCCGAAGCTGATTTGATCCCACTGCGCATCGACGTTGAACAGCACGGCCCGGCTGGTGGGGCTGCCCGGCGGTTGGCCCCTCACGGCGGCCACTTGCAGATAGCCGCTGATCGTGCGCGTCATCAAGCCTTGCTCGTTGACTACCGCCGTCCAATCGTAATTGAACGCCATCAGGGCGTTTTCCAGATTGCCGGGCGACGCGCAGCGCGAGACGTTGAATTCGCAATCCCAATCGAATTCCCAGGCGAACTCGCCGCCCACGGGCCGCATGTTGATGGCGCGCGGTTTCGGTCCCCAGATAATGTCCGGCGGACTGTTTGTGCCCGTGTTGATCGCGCGATCGAAGCCAATGTCACGAATCACCAGCGGCAAGCCGGGCTGTGAAAGCTCGTCCTGCATCGCCGCCATGTTGATATTGCAGAGATTTTGAAACTGCCCAAACGGATTGCCGACGCCGCCATAAATGACGCACCGACGCGCTTGCAGCACGTATTTGATATGCGTAACCACGCGGTCGGCTTCGTCGTAGACCATTTCCGCCGCCACTTCGAGTTGGCGCAGCGGCGAGAAGGTATAATTACCGTAGCTGATCGTGCCGTAGTTGCCCGGCCCCGGCGGTAAGTCTTTGATCGCAATCGCTGGCATCGTTAAATTCCTCAGTTGAGTTTCGATTCAATCACTTCGCAAAGTTTGGCGGCTTTTCTTGCGATACTCTCGTTGAGGTGGGCCAACTTCCGATGGCAGTTGGGCTGAAAGTCCGCCGCCAAATCGGCAGCGATCTTGTGCATGTCCGCGAGGCTTTCGCGGAGCGCGGTTTCTTCGCCGGATGGCCATGAAAAGGTCGCCAGCGAAAACATGCCGACATGTCGCGACAAATCCGCCGCTGTGCGCCGCGCGGCTTGGCATGTCGCATAGGCTGCGTCCGGTTCCACTTCGCCGCCGCCGGCCAGCCGGCCAGTGAGGCGAAGATAGTCATCGAGGCGCGCGAGCCGATCGAGCGCTTCACGTTTTGCAACCGCGGCGATAGTCGCGCGGCCAGGCGCAGCAACGCCGTCATCCTGAAATTTGAACAAAAATGTTAATGGTTCAGCCATGATTGTGATTGAGTTTGAAGGATATAAATCGGGTAAGAATCACGGCGTTAGCTGGTTTCGTTCAATCTCGGCCAACGCTTCGTTGACCTCGGCCAGCCGGGCGTCGAGCGCCTTCAGTTCGACCTCGCAGCCGCGCAAGTGCGCCTCCGTGGCGTCGACGCCCCGACGGAGCGTGTCCTCGTCATAAGGCAGGCCGGGCACAATCGACGGCTTGAGGTGCGTCCCATATCCGTCGTCGCCGGCGGCTCGCTGCGGACCATGCTTCAAAGCGAGACGGAGACTGGCCAGCCGGCCACGGTGGCCCTGCGCATCATTGCCAATGTCTTGCACCAGCACGCCTCGCCGCTGTAGCAGCCGGCCACGCTCGGCGCGAAGCTCGCCCTCGCGCGGGTCGGGCCGGCCAGATCGAAGCCTTAGCGCCGCTTGCTCAGCCGCGTGGATAGCGTTGCCGATCTGGGCAATCTGCCGCTGCCCCTCCACCGAATCGAGACGATATTTTTCCTCAGCCTCGCGCAGCACGTCCCGAATTGAGCGCTGCGCATTGCTCAACGCTTCACGCTGCTGGCGAAGCTCGGGCAACTTCGCCGCCAGCTCGGCGTCCGCCCGACGCTGGCGAAGCTCCCTCACGTCGGCCTCAAGCTGGCCCGGCGTCTTGGCCGCGTCCAATAGGATGGCATCCGCGCGGGGAGCGTCAACGTCTTTTTCGTCGGCCAGGGCAATCACCAGGTCGCGGTAGGTGTTCAGCTTCTCCGCCTCTGCCTTCGCACGGCGCAGGCCAACTTTTTCTAACAGGCTAGCGGTACTCATTTTCAACAATCCTTTGCGCGGGGATCCAAGGGGGAAAACAAAAACTCAATACGGTGTAAAGATCATGCCGGGCGGCTCGCCGCGGTTCTTGCGCAATTCGTGAAACGTCGAATCGCCAGCCATGCCGCCGCCGCCAGAATCGAATATGGAAGATTGACAACTTCGCCGCTGGTGTCGATCAAATGCGAACAATCAGCAGCCCGCCGCGCAGGTGAACGACGCCACAAGCGACGTAACACGCCGCGAACGGTGCGAATGAATTGATGCGCGATGGCCATGTTCAAAACCTTGAAATATTGCCGCCGAAGAAACCGCCGCCAAAGCCGGGCAGGTTGCCGGGACCCGGTTGGCCAGGTTGGCCCGGTTGGCCCAGTGGGTTCGGCAGCCCGCTATATGCGGGAATGCCGCCGCCCAGAATGCCGTCAGGCAATTCCACGGGCGGCATGCCGTAGGCGTCGATGACTCCGCCCTGCTGCATAAGCTCCAACGCGGCAGGCAGGCCGATTGAAAGCGCGATCGCGGCATCCGCGTGGCCGTGCTTGTCGCGTGGCGCCGTCAGCCGAAAGCCGCCGCTGTTCGGGCGCTCTTCCACTCGCAATGATCGCAAGCCACGCAGCAAGCCATCGTGTCGGTAGAGCGCGATGCGCCGCGAGCGGAAGGCGTCGAGCAAGCAAGACGCCGCCCGCTGCATGTTCGTCGCCGTGAAAGGATGCTCGGTGCAATAAATGCCAGCCGATCGTAACCGCTGCATCAACAGCACCGCTTGCGATGGATCGACGATAACCTGGTGGAGACGGAACTTCCGGTTCAGGTCGAGTAGGCAGTCTTCGACCACCATCAGGTTCACATCGGCCCTGCCAGGCGTGAACTCCCGCACGTCGGCTACGCGAACGACTTGCTTCACGCCATCCGCCGCCAGCACAACCACAGCGGTCTTGTCGTGCCGGTGCCCGATATCGACCGCGGCCACGTAGGTGCAATCGCGCTCGGCAAACTCCATCGGGCGAGCGGCCGTAACCGCGGCCTCGATATCATCGGCGGTCAGCGCGTCGCCCGCTCCCGTCGTCCATTGGTTCAGCCAGAGGCGCCGGTACGCTTGGTCCGGCAATAGCCGCCGCTGTTCATCGAGCAACGCCGGGCTGATCCAGCTTGCGACCGGACCGTCAAGACAAGAAAAGTACCAACTTTCATCGTTGCGCGCCGCCGCCCTGACCTTCCACTGCCACGATTCGCCTTGGCCGAGTCCCGCATTGGCGATGATGACCAGCAGGCAATGCCGACGCTTGGCCCCCGACGAAAGCAAGCTGTGCCAAAGCTCCTCTCGGGGCCAATGCGTCAACTCATCAATAACAATGAAATCGGGCGTAAGGCCATAGCTCGAAGGCCCGTCGGCAGACAGAATTTCGAGCTGAGCGCCCGTGTGCGGATTGACGATCTTGTTTTGCTGGGCGTCGAGATACGCCACCAGCCAGGCGTTGAGTCCGACCAGCTTGGCCACGGCGTCTCGTAACAGGCGGGCTTGGTCCTTGTCGACGGCCCCGGCCACGCCGGCCAGCCGCCGCGGCGAAGCGAATAAGACCCACAGCACCATGACCGCCAGGTCGGCGGTCTTGCTGTGGCCGCGGGGCCGTTCGAGATACGCTCGCCGGACAATCCCATCGTCGGGCTGGGCCGGGCCGCCGACGCCGCGGAGCGCTTCTCCGATCTTGGCCACGATGCCGGGCGACGTGTCGGGCAGGCTGGCCACACGCTGCCAGGCCGGGTCGAGCGCTTCGAAGTCGGCGGCCTGCCAGGGGTCGAGCACCTCGGCCAGCCGACGCGGGCCGCGGTCGGTATCGATCAAGAGCCGGCGCCGGAATTCGGCGGGGTTGGATCGCATCGCGTTCAGGCTGTCATTGTCGAGCGTCATGGTGAAAAAATCTGGTTATTTTCGGGGGATGCTAGAAACCAGCCGGAATCAGCGGCATCAGGTTGTCGCCACTAGAATCGCCTACGGCTGCATCAGACGCATCGCCTTGCCGGCGGGCGTCATCGGCAGCTTGCGTCTCAACGTCGCGTGCATCGCTGCCCTGCTGCGTCAGCGGTGGCAACGGAGTAAGGTAGATGGACCCCGGGTCGAATATCTGCCCTGGCGCCTTGTCGAGCCTCAAGAGCCGAATGCACTTGTCACGCTCTGTGGCTGCTTTAGCCACTTCACGCGAGAAGCTGAGTCTTTGGTCAGGCGATAGCTCATCGTGCGTCAGGCGAAGCCAGCGGGCCGCCAGCAGCCCGTGCCTCAGCCATTGGCACGCGCTGTCGATCGTCGCCGCCGCGTGTAGGTCGATCTCGCCGCGGGCTTCCACAGCTTCGCACAGCGAACGACGGAAGGCGTTGATGCGCCGGCCAAGTCGCTGGGCACCGCTTGGCAGGCCAACGCCGTACAAGCCATGAAGGGCGCGATTCGTGTTGCCGAGAGGGGCACCGCCGCGGGTACACTCGGCGGGGGACGGGGCGGCGCTTTTCACTACGTTCCCACTGGCTGTCATTTGGTTGTCACTCGTCATAACTCGTTACGCTGCAATGCGCCAAAGCTGGGCACCTAATTGGGATTGTGGTTTCTCGACTGGCCGTCGCCGTTCGACGCCGGTGGCGATGCTGGCCAGCCGGTCGGTTGAATCTCCCGGCCGGTTCGCGGCCATGCGGGGGGCTGGAACGTAATCCATCACGCGGGACGCACGGGACAGTGCGGGACGGGCGGGACGCCCTGCGCCTATTGTTTACCCCTACACCTTCTTTTTCTCTTTCTTGTGTTTTTGAAGCTTTTCCAGACAGAGGCTAGAACAATAGGGAAAAGGCGTCCCGCCCGTCCCGGCGCGTCCTTAAGCGTCCCGCCTTTTTTTCATCAACTCAGCTATTTTCTCTGGAACGTTAGTCCACGTGTTGGCCCCCGGGGTGGCGTTCACGCCGACGAAAATGAACCCTCGCCCGTAGTGCCGTCCGCAGGTTTTTATTCGTTTGAGTACTCCCTCTGTGGCCGCCTGCTTAAGGATATTGGTAACCGCCGCTGTTCGGTGCGATTCGTTCGTCGCCCAGTTGAACCACCTGCAGCAGATCTCCGAGGGAATAAAAATGCGACCGCAGGCGACGTCATAGCCGAGTTCTTTGAGCCGTTCGGCAAAGTAATCCTCAACGTGTTCATGGTCGTCCTTCTCGGTGTCCGCCTCGGCCTGCCGCTCCAAAATCACCCGCTGGGCCTCGGCGGGGTCGGGCAGACGGGATAACACGTCTTTTTCCCAACTCGCCCACCGCGAAAATGTTCTCGGCGGGTACGCTGGAGAGGCGAAGAATGCGGCCACGTCGGAGAGTAAGGCATCGCGGTTTTCGACGATGAACCGCCGCGTATCTTCTTCCCACCCGCCCGACCTGTCGGGCCGATCAAGCTTGATAATGACGCAGCGTTGTGCCACGTCTGTGGAGAGGCTGGCGCCGTTGAGCGTCAGGAACCAGGTAACCAGATTGGGCCGCCGGCCTTCGCCAACGTACATGCGTTTGCCGCTGATGTAAGCCGCCGTTATAAGCCCTTCAAACTCCGCCCACGAAAACCGCAGGCTTTTGATGTTGTCGAGAGAGGCGATCCGCCGTGACATTCCCTCAGTGCTTAGCAGCCGCGATTTAATTTCGGCAATGTCGTCTTTCGCTGAAAACTCAAGCGAGCCGCCCGCCACGTGCGCGGTCATTTCCACCAGCTTAGTTTTGCCGGCGCCGCGGCCTGAATCGCTGGTGACCACAAATGCAGGGCGGCAGCCGCCAGCCCCGCCCCAGAAAACCGTAGCAATGCCAGCGAGGTGCAAGTCGCGGTCGATCGGTGTGGAGTAGGCAAACCGATCCAGCAGAGCGCGGAGCGTGTCGCCGCTTCCCGGCGATGGCGAGGCGGACGTGTAAAAATGTTTGACGAATGCGGGAAAGTGCGGCAGCGTTTCGATAGCCTCGTAAGGCGTGGCTGTGCGCGTCGACTCGGCAAAGAACTCCTCCTTGGTCGTAAAGCCCGTTCCCTTGCCCCATTCGATAACACCTTCGCTGGCACTCGCCCAGCCGAACAACGCAGCCGCGTTACCAAGCCAATTCACACCGCCGGACGCGTCTTGCACGAACAAGGCGGCATCGACCCGCCGGGGCCAATCGCCGGTTGCTGAGCGCCAATCAGCGATGATTTCGCCGAGGGGCCGCGGCAGTTTTTGGGGCTTCCCCTCCTCGTCAAATTCGACGATGAAGTTACTAAGGTTCGCCGCTCCGTCGTCAGTCTGGTTATCCTCGCCCAGCGCCGCCGAGGTGTTAGTGTCGCCAGCGGCCTGGTCCGCTCCGCGTCCACTGCCGTGGTTATTCGAGCTGGCATGGCCGTTCGCGCCACGTTGTTTGAAACCATGTTTTCGCTCTACCTTTTTCCAAATCTGTTCGCGAGCCTCTTGTTCCGCAGCGGTCCATGTGCGCAGGAAATACGGCTCGCCCGCTTCGGCGAATTTGCCCACACCTTTCACCGTCGCCCAAACGTCGGCCTGGGGGATGCCTTTTTTGATCGCAAAGCAGCAAAGGTCAAAATCCCGTTCGGATCGTTCGCCGATCGTCGCCATGGCCGACGTATTCACCAGGTCCGACAGCTTGTCGCGCTTGCTCGGCGTCAGCTTTCGCGGCGCGGGCAACAACACCGCCGCCACCTTCTCGCGATGTGCCTTGGCGGGGGATTGATTCGCAAAGCGTTCAAAGTCGCCGATCGGGTAACGGCGTGTCGCGTCGAGCTCGACAATCTCGCACGGAACGGGCCTCTTGCCGTTGCGTTCATCTTTGCGGTTCAGCGTACCAGGCAGGCGAAGCAATCGGGCCAGATCATGCGTCGAATCGCCGCCGATCTCCGCGGCGATGCCCTGTAACACATCTTGAACGTGCTGGGCCTTGGCGCTCAGCGGCGGCACGTTGGCACGAACATCCAGATACAGCCGCTCGCCGGTCTCGGCGTTGGCAATCCATTCGCGCTTTTTCTTCGGTTTGCCGTTGCCCTGGTCGATCCATTCAGCATTAACCCCGGCGGGGTTGCCAACGTCATCAATCAGGTACGGGCTATCGAGCAACCAATAAAGATGCACGCCGTTGCCCGAATTGACGATGATCGACGGCCGGGGCAAGCCGGCCTTGTTGCAGTTTTCGATTGCCCGCTCTGGCGAACAATGATCTAGATCGGCCCAGAGCGCCGACACGCGGCGAATCTGCCAGGCCTTATCGAAACGGCCGTCCGCGCCGAACCGCGGGCAGACCCCGAAAAAAATGTTCGCCCGTTTCGCTTCCCCAACTGCAAGCTGGCGATCAACAGCGTCCCTAATGAAAAGAGCGTGGCAGGTGACGAATTGGATTGATTTGTAGACCACGCTGCTTTTCTTCTTGTCCCCGTCGGTCCACGTTTCGATGGGGCGAAGCGCCAGAATCTGGCCCTCGCCTAAAAGGAGCGAAAGAAAGTTGTAGACCTCCTTCCACACGGGCGGGGGGGCGGCATCAGGCGTCGGCGATGCGGTCGCTAGCATTACCTGCCCCTTGACGCTTGGTGCTTGGCGTAGGCTTCTTCTTGCTGTCTTGCTGCGAGCGGGTCGCATTGCCGGCACGCGGTCCAATGCGAGTGCCCATGTGTCGCTCGAAACAGCTTCTCGGCAATTTCTTCCAGCTTTTCGGAAAATGAATCAAACCGAATTGCCGCCTTGGCGGCCATGATGCTCGGCATCAAGGCGACGAGGGCGGGCAGGTCGCGAACATAGACCGCCTGGAAAGAATCGGTGTCGAGCGAGATGTCAACGACGAAGCGAAATTGCCCTGTCATCGACGTTGGGCGTTCCGCTTCGTGGATTGCGATTGCATCGACGTAAGCTTCGCGGTCGCAGCGTACGGCAAAGCCAGCTCGCTTCAGGGTCGAATGCCAGTCACTAGGACCGCCTTGCTCAAATTCGGCGGTGGGATCGGTTTCGAGTTTTTCCCACCCGTCGCGAGAGTATGCCCAAGTTTCGTTGGCGATTTGCCCGGCTTGCTCGGAGTTTTGGATTTTCGTATGTTGCATTGTCGATTCCGTTCTCGCCCGGCCGGTTCACTTGGCCGTTAACCGCGCCGGGCATTCTCATGCGCGGCCGCCGGGCTTGTGATGGGGTGGGATTACTTCGCTCCAACGAGGCTACGCTCGATCAGCGCTCGCACATCTGAGGCGCGGATGCGCCGGTTGCCGCCCAGCTTCACCCAAAGAAGCTCGCCGTCGTTCATCATCTCGTAGACCTTCGATCGGCTTAGAGCGAGATAGCCGGCGGCCTCATTGACCGTTAAGAGTCCATCGCCGTTCAGGCCGGTCGCGGCCGGCGCGGTCACAGTTGACATGGCTCACTTTCCTTTTGTTTTGCGTTGCGGGTAACGACAGTCTATTTATAACGGATGGTCATTGACAGACAATACGGATTTTGTCATATTACCTGTAACGACATTCGTAACCCTATTCGACGCCATGCAACTAACCGACTTCATCGCAGCCGTTCCCGTTTCAAAATCGGGCTACCGCTGGGAACACAACTTTGAGGCGTACGCACGCGAGGTGAAGCGCGGCGGCACAGGCGCCGATGGTTTAGTTCTGGCCGGGCAAGTGCTCGGCCAGGTAGGTGGGGACCATCGCGTCTATGACCCGTTCACTCAGGAAAAGGCGTTATGGCGGGATTTCGCGAAGCTCGAACCGACGGAAGCGGCCATTCTGGCTTTTGCCAATCGGTACGGCGTTCTGCGGTCGGATGACACAACCAATTTGTCAGACTGGCGCGATGCAATGGCGCGGTGGGCCTTTGCATTCTCGCTGTGGGAAGCAATCGAAGCGTACAAGCGGAGCCGTCGAAGCGCGGCAATCAATCAGTATGTTCGATGGGAAAAAAACACGCTCCATTGGCAGGCGCCGCCATGGTCGCAAAAGACGAAATGGCTAACACTGCCGGCATCTGACGCTCAGCAGTTCAATCATGGCGACTTGCTCGCGCCGGCCCAATCTCTGCTTGTGTCTCTCTTCCGGCTGCACATGTATCGACAGTTGCCCGGCCAGCCGGTGGCAACGCCGAACGCGACGCTTGACGTTTGGCCCGACCCCGCGCGAACGATGGCATTCAAGATCGTCGTTCCGAACCTGATCGACGTGCTGTGGATTCAATTTGCCGTCGCCGTCGCCAACGAAAAGCAATTTCTTTCATGCGAGGTTTGCGGAAGGGCATTTGAGCTCGACGACAATCGCGTTGACCGGCGGTTTTGCGACAACGCTTGCCGCATGAAAGCCTACCGCGATCGGAAGAAGAAGGCCATTGAAATGCACCGCCGCGGCAAGTCCATCAAAGACATTTGTTCGGCGCTCGATTCAGACATGAAAACCATTCGGGGCTGGCTCAAACCCAAGGAGAAAAAATAATGTCCCGCAAACGACGTGGCCGCAACGAGGGTTCTGTTTTTCAACGTGGTGATGGTCGCTGGTCCGCCAGCGTGACCGTTGGCATCAACGCGAACGGGAATCGCATCCGCAAAACCGTCTACGGCGCCACCAAGGCAGAAGCGCAAGAAAAGCTCTTGCGGCTGCAATCGGCCAAGCTCAACGGGATGCTGGCCGATTCTGGCAAGCTCACGCTGGCGGATTTCCTTGGGCAATGGCTGGAAGATTCCGCCCGCCCGACGATTCGTGCCGGAACCTATGCGAACTACAAGAGCGCCATTGATAACCACGTGTCCCCCAAGATCGGCGGCATTCGCCTCGACCGGCTGACTCCCGCGCACGTGCAAGGGCTTTATGGCAGCATGGAGCGTGACGGCGCCTCTGCTCACGTTCGCCGACTGGCGCATGCTGTTCTGCATCGGTCGCTCAAGTTGGCGATGAAGTGGGGCATGGTGCCCCGCAACGTGGCCGACGCCGTTGAAGCCCCGCGAATCGAGAAACAAGATATTCAGCCGCTCAACGGGGACCAAGTAGCCAGGCTGTTCAAGGCAGCCATCGGGGATCGGCTCGAAGCGCTCTACGTGGTGGCCATCGCTTCCGGGCTTCGCCTTGGCGAGTTGTTCGGGCTGCAATGGGCGGACATTGACCTCGACGTCGGCACGGTCACAGTGCGCCGCACGCTCTCTGAAATTCACGGCAAGCTCACGCTGGCCGAACCGAAGACCAAGAAAAGCCGGCGCCGGGTCGAATTGCCTGCCATGGCGGTTGACGCTCTTTGCGACCATCGTAAGCGAATGCTCGCCGAGGGGAACCTTGTTGGTTCCGTGTTCTGCAACCGCGCCGGTGGCTTTCTGCGGCGAAGCCACTTCCACGCGCAGCAGTACAAGCCCCTGTTGAAGCGCGCCGGGCTACCCGCGATTCGGTTTCACGACTTGCGGCACACCGCGGCCACGCTGCTACTTGAGCAGGGCGTCCATCCCAAGGTGGTTCAAGAGCGATTGGGCCATTCGCAAATCAGTGTGACGCTCGACACGTACTCTCACGTTTTAGAAGGGATGCAAAAAGAAGCCGCAAGCAAGCTCAATACGATGTTCAAATCGAACGCCGACAAGCTCAAGGCAGCCGAGAAAAAGGCAGCGGCAGCCGGTTAGGCTGTCATTTGGCTGTCAAACCGGCTTTGGCTGTCAACCAACAACCGACAATCGAGCGCATGAAAAAGCCCCGTAAGTCTTTACGGGGCCTTTGTTTTCAGTTTAGCGGAGGGCACGGGAGTCGAACCCGCAACCGGTTTCCCGGCACCACATTTCCAGTGTGGCCGCTAGCCATTCGCTTACCCTCCGAATCGTGGCCCTTTATCATAACTTACGCCACCGACGCCGGGCGTCAACGCCCAGAGACGCCATCCAGGCCGAAGATCAGCCCCAGCTTCCGATTGCCATCATCGACTTGATGATTCTGCTCGCCGTCACGTCGCTGGCGAGAGACGCGGAGAACCTCAATTCATCGCGGGCAACTGAAGCCCGGGGCAACGGCAATCGTCGCGCAAGTGCAGATAGACAGGTTGTTGGCCGCGCAAGTCCGGGGCAAATCGGTGGGGTGCTGCATTCATCCGGCAGATGTATTAAGATCAACAGCGGTTGATGGTTCAGCGCCAACGCCCGACATTAACGCTCGGCAGTGGCATGCACACACCACGAGATCCGTTCATGGCATCGCCGTTTCGCTGGAGAATCTGCCTCACTACCGCAAGACGGTGGGCTCGCGGCAGCTTGCCGCCGGCCCGCGGCCGAAGCACTCGCGCCGTTCTGGTCTGGTGCGCGGTTTGGCTGCTGTCGTTCGCCACAGCCCCTGCCGCCGAGCTCAGCGAGGCCAGACCGCTGGTCAGCCAGTTCTGCGTCGACTGTCACGGCGCCGATAGCCCCGCGGCGCACCTCAACTTGGAGCAATTGACTTCTCAGCCCGAGTTCGCCACCCAATTCCGCACCTGGGAAAAGGTGATCGAGCGATTGAAGGATGGGCGGATGCCGCCGGCCGACGCTCCGCAGCCAACCGCCGCGGATCGAAAGCAGTTGATCGAGGCCATCGCCGGCGACTTGAATGCGTACATCGAACGATATGCGGGCGATCCCGGAAACATCGTCGTCAGGCAACTGACCAGCGCCGAGTATGCGTATTCCATCGAGGATCTGACCGGTCTCGATCTGATCGACGAGCATGATTTTGTCCACGACGCCGTCGGCGGCGCCGGCTTCACCAATGCGGGCGACGTTCAGTTTATCGACGATGCGACACTCCAGCGCTATCTCGAATCGGCCAAGAAAGTGGCTGCCCACGCGGTGATCGGAGCAGGTCCGCTGCAGTTCGACGTCGATCGCGGCAAAACCGGGCGAGAACTGTCGGCCATCCGCCGCATCCAGCAGATTTATCGCTCACACGGTTTCCGCACCGCGGCCGGCGAAGGCGGCGAACCGTTCGGCCTGGAGTTGTACTCAAAGGCGTTTTATGTCGCCTGGAGATTCCGACATCGTCAGCCATTGGGCCAGACCGAGGCCACGCTCGCCGATTTCGCTCGCGCGGAGGGGCTTGAGCCGCGCTTCGCGGAATACATCCATTCGCTGTTGACCGCGCCTGCGCATCGCTTTCCAACCAACGATATTGTCGAGCGCTGGCGGAACTTACCCGAAGCCGGCGCGGTGCCCGAATCCGGCGCAGTGTCGGTGCGCGAGGCGTGCAAGGAGATTTACGATCGGCTGCGCTATTGGCAGCACTTGTTGGCCTCCGAATCGTCAGACGAAGAAGAAGCCGCGGTTCTGAGCGACGGAGCGGTGGAGCTGTCGAACGCGAGCTCGTTCAAGGCTCGTTTGGATTGGCCCGAGGGATCCGACCGGGCCACGCTGGAGCTGGCCGTGTTGCCCGTGGCCAGACCGCAAGCCAAACCGCTGGTGGTCTGGCGCCATCCGCGGATGCGGTTCCGGCGCGACCGTAAATGGACGGCATATCAACCTCTGCGTGCGGTTTTGTCGGGTGAGAGTGCCGACCAGTTGCAGTTCGGGCATCATCCGGCGGACGCCGAAATCGACGCCGACGATTTCGTGCTGGGGGCAACCGAAAAGCTCGTGCTCGCTTTTCCCGTGCCGGCCGGCGCCAAGAGCGGTCAGTTTGTCGTCGATGTGATGCTCGACGCGACGCATGGCGACGAAGACGTGGTCCGCTGCACCGTCTCCGATGGAGTCAATCCCGGCGAGACGGTCGCGGCGACCGGCACGTACTCGGTGCTGCTGGCCGATCCCGATGGCCCCACCTACCGTTGGCTGAAGCCGGGCATCGAGGAGTTTGCTCGCACGCTGCCGGAGGTCTCGCACCGCGAGCCAGCCCCTTCCGACCGAGATCCGATCCCCGCGCCGTTCGACCGCACCTACAATTCGGCCGAGCGCAACCATTTTCACGCCAAACTCAAATACCATCGCGACGACCGGTTTCTGGTCGCCTATCTGCTCGACGACGCAACGCGAGTACAACTGGACCAAGCCTGGGCCGACCTGCTCACCTCCTTTGATTATCACGATGAGTTCTATCGCGTGGTCGCGCGGAAGTTCGCTTTGCCCGAGAATCGCCGCATGGCCGACATCGACGCTGCCTGGATTGCCAGTTTGCCCGATGAGCCGCGGGCGTATTCGGAACGTTTGTACACGGATTATCTCGCGGGCCAGCGTGCGTTGACGATGGCGGAGCCGAATCACGTTGAGCAGGCTGTGGAGCTGGCCGAGCGCGCCTGGCGTCGCCCGTTGAGCACAGCGGAGCAGGACCGACTGCGCGGCTTCTATACGCGCCTGCGGGACAATCATGTCGAACATGTTGAAGCCATGCAGTTGATGCTGGCGCGGATACTCGTGGCGCCGGCCTTTCTATACCGGACAGAAGCTCCACCGCCGTCGCCGACGCTTGTGCCGCTCTCCGACTGGGAACTGGCCAGCCGGCTGAGTTATTTTCTCTGGTCCTCGATCCCTGATGAACCGCTTCGCCGGGCGGCCGCGGCCGGACGACTGCGAGATCCCGAAACGCTCGCCGCGGAGGTCCGGCGTTTGTTGCACGATTCAAAGGCCAGCCGCTTCGCCACAGAATTCTTCGGCCAATGGTTCGGCTTCTATCGCTTTGACCAGCATCGGGGCGTCGACGCCGGCCGCTTCCCCGAGTTCAACGACGCGCTCAAGCAGGCCATGTATGACGAAGCGATTTCGTTCTTCACCCACATCGTGCGCGAGAACCGCCCGGTGGACGAAATCTTGTTCGCCGATTACACCTTCGCTGACGCGCAGCTCGCTCGGCACTACGGGCTGCCGGCGGTCGAATCGCGCGAGTCGGTGAAGCTCGCAGGAGCCGGCCAATACCATCGCGGCGGTCTGTTGCGATTGGGGGCCGTTTTGACAGTTACGTCGGCGCCGCTGCGGACAAGCCCTGTCAAGCGGGGCGATTGGGTGTTGCGGCGCGTGTTGGGCACTCCGGTCCCGCCGCCCCCGGCCGACGCCGGTTCGATTACGGCCGACGACGTTCAGCCCGACGGCCAGACGTTGCGCCAGCGCCTGGAAGCCCATCGCCGCGAGGCCAGTTGCGTGAACTGCCATTCGCGCATGGATCCGCTCGGCTTCGCCCTGGAGCAATACGACTCTATCGGCCGCTGGCGCGAGCGCTACCGCGACGATCAGCCGATCGATACCAGCGGCGTACTCGGCGACGGCGCGGAGATTTCGGGCGTCATCGGATTGCTTGACTATCTGAAAGCGCACCGATCACAATTTCATCAGGTGCTTGTCACGCGGCTGCTGGGCTATGCCTTGGGCCGTCCGGAGTTGGCGTCCGACCGGCCACTGCTCGACGAATTGGCCGGCGAGCTTGACCGCGAGCCGGACGGCGGCGGCAGCCTCTGCGACCTGGTCGTGCGGATTGTGTCGAGCCGGCAATTCCGCTACCGGCGCGCAAGCGATCGGTCGTCCAAAACAGCATCGCCCGAAACAAGAGAGCAACCATGAGCCACCGCGAGAAAAGCGGCAACCCTGGATCGCGGCGGCGATTTTTGCGCGGCTGCGGAGCGACGCTGGCCCTCCCTTGGCTGGAGTCGCTGGCTCGGGCGGCTGAGATGCCTGGATCCCAGACGTCAGCATCCCAGACACCAGCATCCCAGCCCCCAGCATGTCAGCCGAGATCGGCCGATCAACCGCCGACGCGCTTCGCTTGCCTCTTCTTCTCCAACGGCGTCGAGCCGGCCCACTGGTGGGCGAAAGGCGCAGGCGCCGCGATGCAGGTCGGGCCGGGCCTCAAGCCGATGCAGCCCCACTGCCAAGACATGGTTTTCCTGCGCGGTCTTTACAACGCGCAGGCCGCGGCGCACAAAAGCGCGCATCTCGGGCGATCGCCCAACCTGCTTTCCGGCGCCTGGGTGAGCACCGATCAAAACGAGATTCGCGTCGGCCGCTCGTTCGATCAGGTGCTGGCTCAGACCATCGGCCGACGTTCGGCCGTGCCCAGTCTGGTTTTGGGCATCGAACCGACCGAGCTGCGGCTGGAAGACGGGCTCTCCATGCTTTATGGATCGAACATCTCCTGGGCGACCGACACGAAGCCGGCGACCAAGGAAATCTACCCCGCCCGAGTTTTTGACTTACTGGTCGGCGACGGCAAAGGGCGGGAATCGGACCGCAGCGTGCTGGACGAGGTGTTGGCCGACGCCAACGACCTAAAACGCCGAGTCAGCCGCTCCGATGGCCGCAAGCTCGACGAATATCTGGAGTCGGTTCGCAGCATTGAGACCCGCATCGCCCGTGCCGGCGAAGAGGGCCGCCTGGAAGGCTGGCAGCCGACGTTGACGAAGCCCAACATGGCGCGTCCCGACGATCCGTTGCCGCAGGACATACCGGTCCATATCCGGCTCATGCTCGATCTGATCGTGCTGGCGTTTCAGATGGACAAGACGCGCATCGCCACCTGCATGCTGAACAACGACCTCTCGCAGATGAATTTCGGCTTTCTGGAAGGCGTACGTGGCAGCCTGCATCTCGACCTGACGCACAACGGCCGCGATCCCGAGCTGGAAGCGATGTACCTGAAGACCAACCAGTTCCACGTTGCCCAGTTCGCCTATCTGGTCAATCGCCTGAAAGCGATTGATGAAGGCGAGCGCACGCTGTTGGACAATTCCGTGCTGCTGTGCTGCTCCAATTTGTTGGACGGCGACAAACATCAGGCGGACCAGATGCCGATGATTCTGGCCGGCCGCGCCGGCGGGCGTCTGAAGACGGGACGTGTGCTCGACTACCTCGAGGCTGGCGACGAAAACCGCCGCGCGTGCAGCCTCTATCTTTCACTAATGGACCTGATGGGCGCGTCGCAGACACACTTTGGCGACGCCGAGCGGCTCCTCGCCTGGCTATGAGCAAGGTCGATTTGCATGAAACGCCGTGACACGTTGAAGATCTTGGCGACGTTGCCGTGGGCCGCGGCGGCAAATGCCTGTGTCCGGGAAAACCGCCAGCCGCTGGGCCTGGTGATTCATTGCTACGCGATCCGCGGCTCCAAACCGCTCAGGCCCGAGTTTCCGCCGCTGTCAGATCCGCTCGACTTCGTCGAGCACGCGGCCGGCTTGGGCGCGGCCGGCGTGCAGACGCACATCGGCCTGCGGGAGCCGGCGGCACTCGACCGCTTGCGAGAAGCTGTGGCGGAGCGCGGCATGTACCTAGAGGACACGATCGGGCTGATTAAAGACGAAGCCGATCTGCCCCGCTTCGAGGCCGAAGTGCTGGCGGCGAAAGCGGCGGGGGCCGAAGTGCTCAGAACCGTTTGCCTCTCGGGCCGCCGCTACGAAGTGTTTCATTCGCGCGACCAATTTGACGAATTCGCCCGGCGATCGTGGCAATCGCTGGTGCTGGCCGAACGGATCGTCGCGCGTCACGGCATGCGGCTGGCGGTCGAGAACCACAAAGACTGGCGCGTCGAGGAGATGCTGAACTGGTTGAAACGGCTCAGCAGCGAGTACGTCGGCGTGTGTCTTGATACGGGCAACAGCATCGCGCTGGTCGAAGAGCCGCACTCGGTCGTCGAGGCTTATGCTCCTTGGGCAATGACCACCCATTTGAAGGACATGGGCGTGGCCGAATATGAAGACGGCTTTTTGCTTTCCGAGGCGCCTTTCGGCCAGGGCTGTTTGGACCTGCGAAAAATCGTGTCGCTGATTCGCGCTTCCCGGCCGGAAGTGCGATTGAATCTCGAAATGATCACCCGCGATCCGCTCCGCGTGCCCTGTCTCACCGACGATTACTGGCAGACGATGCCCGAGCTTCGCGCCTCGCAGCTTGCCGCCGCGCTGGCCCGCGTGCGTCGGCACAAGTTCGCCGGCAAGTTGCCAACGATCAGCAACCTGACGCATGCCGAGCAGCTCGAACAAGAAGCTGCGAACATTGCGCAGTGCTTGCGCTATGCCGCGGATAACTTTTTTCCCAAGCGTTGATTCGGTGCGGCTGCGTGCATGCCACCGCTGAATTCTTGCGGTAACCATCGGCGCTCTCACGAACCATCGCGGCGTCGCTCGCAAGCTTCTCTCGCAGCGTCAACTAGCCAGTTCACCCATTCAGCGCATTCGCGGCGCGGTGGCGTTCAGTTCAATCCTAGCGACTGGCGCGTTGGCCACCGCAGCCGACCCTTCGGGAGAATTGTTCGTGTCTAATTCCGCCGCAACCGCGGCGATCGCCACATCGTTCGCCGTTTCGGAATTAGTCGTTGGGTTGACAAGGCTGAACGCGGGGCCGGAAGCGGCGCTGTTGGCGAGGAGCGGCGAGGCTGGATTGACGATGAGCGGGGCGTTCTGACCGGCGTCGATTGCGAGCGACCCGCTGCCCGAGACGTTCAGGTCGCTGACCACAAGCCGTGCGCTCAAGCCGCTGGCGCTGCTGCCGGCAAGCTGCACTTGAGCACCGCCCGAAATCTGCATCTCTTCGCTAGCCGCGTAGATGCCGCCGGTGATGATCAATGACGCGCCGCCGCCGACGGTGATTGGCGCGGTGGCGGCGCGGTCTTGCAAAATCGCCAGGCCATCAAAGTCGCTCTTGCCTGATAACTGCACGACGGCTTGCCCCGCGATGCGAATGGAATCGCTGTCGCTTTGCGGCGCATTGTAGATCAAGACGTCTTGGCCGGTGACCTGGGCGTTGCCGCTGACCGAAAAACCGCCGCCCTGCAAATAATAAATGCCCGAAGCAAGCATGACCGAGGCATTGCCGGCGATGCTGATGCCGCCCACGTAAACGCCGGGCTGTAGCGTGGTGACCGTGTTTCCGGCGATGTTGGCCGCGGCAAATGTAAGGGTCGGCAGCGCCGGGGCGGCCAACGATGCGAACGGATCGCTCAATAACGGATCGCTGGCGGGCGTCAGGCCATCGACAATAAGACCCGCGACGCTGGCGTTGCCATGCGTGGCGGTGCCCGGCGTGCCTTCAAGGTCCGCTTCGTTCGCGGAAACGATGGCGTTGCCCGATGCTACGACCGCCGCCGCGGCGCTCGATAAAATTTCGGCGGCGCCGCCCCCGGTCAGGCGTAGGGCGGCATTGCCGCTGGCGCTCAGGCTGGCGCTGTTCGGGTTGAGCAACACCAACGCGACGTTCTGCTCGGCGGTGGCGTTGGCAGCGACCGTGGTGGCCGGTGCGCGGTCGTGCGTGATGGTGACTTTGACGGGATACAGGCCGGCGGCGGAGTAGATATGCGTCCCCAATACGCTGAAAGTATCGCCGTTCGAGACGATGCTGGTCTGCGTGTCGTCGGTTGTTCCATCGCCCCAGTCGATGACCGCCTGATAATCGCTCAGCGACTCGGGTCCGCCGGGATCGGTGAACGTGGCCACAACCAGCGGCCCAATCGGCGAACCGACCGCCGCGGTAAAAGCGCTGGCGGTGGCAACCACCGCGGGGTCGGAAATGTTGGCCATGCTGACGGCCGTGGCCTGGCTGCCGCCGGTGTCTCTGATCGTCACGCTCACGGGCATGGCGCCTTCTTCGGCGTAGACGTGCGTGCCTCGCACGTCAAAGCCGCCGGCGCCGTTGGCCGCCACCATGCCCGAGGTGCTGCTCGTGCCGTCGCCCCAATGGATCGTCGCCGAGAAGCTGCCAATCTGCGGAAATGGATTGGCGTCGGTGAACGACGCGACCGCGCCGTTGAACGTCGCACCTTCGACGCTGTTGAACGTGATCGCCGAGGCGGAAAGCGGGGCATCGTCAACCACCACGGGCAACGCATTGGCAGTGTAGTTGCCGTCTTCGTCGGTGGCAGTGGCTGAGATGGTCACGGCATTGGGCGGGGCCGAATAAATGTGCGTGGCCGAAGTTGCGTCGCCGGATAAGGTCTGTGTGACGCCGTCGCCCCAATCGACGGACCAGCTTGTAATCACATCGCCGCCCGGCTCGCTGGCCGAGAGCCTCAGCGTATACGCATCGCCCTCGGTAATGATGCCCGGCCCGGTGATCGAAAGCGTCGGCGGCACCAATTGCACGACCAGCGTCGTGGGGCTCTGAATCGTGTTCTTGCCGTCGCTCACTTCGAGTGTGATCGGATAGGTTCCCTCGTTTTCGATGCCCAGGGCGGCAAGTTGTGCCCAAGGCAAAGTGGGCGAGGAACCCGTGGCGTCGGCGAAGTTTCCGTCGTCGTTCAGCGACCACGAAAAGCTCAGGCTCGGCGTCGTGCCGGAGGGCTGGCTCACCGCCAGCGTCAGGCTCGCTCCTTCGTCGATTGCGTACCCGCCCGGCGGCGGGCCGAGCAACTGCTGATAGGCGGCCAGTGTTGCGGCGCCGGCGTGGTCGGCCTGAAGCGTGGAGTAGAACGCGAGCAGGTCGGAGCTGTCGATTTGTCCGTCGCCGTTGAAGTCGGCCACGGGGTTGAATTGCTGGTTGTCGCTTTCCAGCACCTGGCCAAACAAAGCAACGTCGTTGGCGTCGATCTGACCGTTGAAATCGAGATCGCCCAGACCCGAGCCGTAAATCGTCGAGGTCGACAAGGCCGGAAACTGCTGCGCGTCGAACCGCTGAATGCTGGCGGCGCCGTCGATCTGGTAAGAGACCACCGTGGCCACGTGATTGCCGCTGGTCAGGCCATCGTCTTCGATAATCCACAAATCGCGGTCGATTTGGTTGGCCTGATTGTCGCCGCCGACCATGGCCAAGATCTGCGCGTCGGTCAGGCCGGCGGGCAGGTCGAACAGCACGTGGACGTTGTTCACGCGCGAGTCGGTCGCTTGCACCGTGAGCAGCTTGTCCTGGTTCACGCCCGGCGTCACGTCGTTGAAACTGACAAGCTCGGTGGTGGTGGGCGAATGATCGACATAGATCGTCACCTTGAAGTCGGTGAAAATCGGCGGCTCACCGGGATTGCGGTGCCGGAAAGCCCGGACGTCGATATAGTGATAACCGTTGGTGAGATTGGCGGTGTTAATCGTCTGCACGTACTCGCCGTTGCCGTCGGCGCTGAAATAGCCGGGGTTGTGAGTCGTCGTGAACGGCTGAAAACCGTAGGCCACATCGCCGGGCGTGGTATCGACAAAGCCCGTGCCCAATGAGTCCACGCCGCCATCGATCTTATACAGCGCGTTGTCGCCGTCGGCATCCTGGTCGTGCAATGCCGGGTTGCCCAGCAGGTTCACATTGTTGGTGTTGAGCTGAATCTGGAAGCTATCGCCGGTGACCACGTCGACGGGCGATAGCTCAGTCGTGTCGTTGGTGGCGGCGGTCGGCGTGCCGCCGGGAATGATGTGATCGACGCCGTTGATGCTCAGCGTGCCCTGCGGCGACGCGGGGGCGTAGATCGCGTAACCGTCGCCCATCGAGTTGCCGTCGTCCGAGTTGCGCGGCACATTCAGATTGACCCAGCCGCCCGCGCCGACCTGCAGCAGCGGATGAATGTTGCCGTCTTCATTGGCGCCCGAATTCGCGGAGAAACCGGTCAGATCGACCAGGTACGTGCCGGGAGCGAAGTCGGTCTGAACCCAGCGATTGTCGTAGCCGCTATCGAGGCGATTGTTGAGACCGACGAGCATCGAGTCGTCGCGCTCGTAAACCAGCACGTTGTTGTCGATATACCGCTGGTCGTAGTTGCCGTCGGGGTGCGTGTCGCGGATGTTCACCAGGTTGGTGATCGTATCGCCATAGAGTCCGCCCAGGGCGTCGCCGCGGCCATCTTGCGGGAACGAGCGATCGTCGCCGAACTCGTGGCCGTTGAAGTAGACGATGGTGTTGCCCGGATGGGTCAGCGTGTAGGCATAGGCCACATTGCTCAGGTAGGGCGGGCCGTTGTCGGCGCTCGAAACGAACGAGACGCCCTCGGAGCCGTTGTTGGCCAGGCCATCGTCCTGGCTGTCGATGCTGGCGTTGACCACGTTGTACCAGTTGTTCTGGTAGCCGTTGCCGGTCAGGTTGCCCTGCAAGGCAAAGAACAGCGGAAAATCGAGCACGTCGCGGTTGCCGCCCACAGTGCCGGGGTCGGCTGGGTTGATGTCTTTGCGCACGTACTGTTGCAGCAACCCCTTGTCGCCGTCATAAACTTCGCTGAAGCCGAAGATCGGTTCCTGGCTGCCGTTCAAGAGCGTGCGGAACGACGAATCGTAGACGGCCCGATCGTAAAAATTGAGCACCCAGGGCGGCATGTTCTTGGCCGCGTCGAGCCGGAAGCCATCGACGCCGATGGTTTGCACCATCCACTGCGTGTAGCGCATCAAATAGCCCAGCGCGTTTTCGGGCGTTGGCGTGCCGGCCAGCGGATCGGCGTTGTCGAACGGATAAATCTTCAAACCGTACTGCCCGATGGCGGGATCGTTCACCGTGATCGGCGGCAGGTTCTGATCGGGATAGAACTGGGCGTTGTCCGCATCGGGCACGTTGGCCAACCGGCCATTGAGCGGCGTTGTGCCCGCCGGTAGGTTCAGCGGGTTGTTCGGATCGACCGGATTGCGAATGAACTGATAGTTCTTTTCCTGGGCGATGTCGTCCAGCCCGCTCAGCCGCATGCCGGTGGCGCTGTTGTCGAAGGCGCTGTGAAAATCGCCGTCGATGTCGTTGTAGCCGGCATGGTTATTCGAGGGGTTGAGCGTGAGCGCGAAGCCGGGATATCCGCCCGACGCCGCGAAGCCGGGCGTGCCCAGGTTCTCAAAACCATCGTGGTTCCACACCAGGTCGCTGTAGTAGCTGGCGCCGGTCTGGTGAATGGCGTCGACCATCGCCTTCAATCCGGCCGCGGTGCCATAGAGCGTGGGATCGCCGGGGCTGCCCAGATCGAAGCGATTATAGACATCGTATCCGACCGACTGATTGCCCGAATCGGCCCGGCCCGGCGGCGGCGTGAGCACCGCGCCATAGCCGGCCGCGAAGATATCGGGCGCGCGTTGCTCGATGGTGTCGTAGCTGCTTTCGAACCACTGCAAGGTGGGTGGGGCCGACACATCGAACATCACGCGCATTTCGAGCGGCTCGCGCAAGAGCCGGCGCCTTTCGCTAGCGCGAGATCGTTTGCGGAATTCCGTACGACGACTGCCACGGCGGGGGCTGGGCACGGCGAAGACCTTTTTCGAGATCGGTAATTGAGGCGACCATAGCCGAATGTGCCGCGGATTATAAGTTGGCAGAAGTGCGTCCGCAACTTTTTCGGTGGCGTCACGAGCGACCGGTAGGGTGGGCCGAGCGAAGCGAGTCCCACCCCCCTCAGACGCTTTTTTGGACGGAGTGGACTCGATTGCCCTACCAAGCCGCGCGACGCTAAAATCAAAGTCATCGATTTGAAGGCGAGTACATAAATATGACGTACCCAGGTGAAGTTCAAAACGGCGTTGTCGTCCTTGCGGAGGGCGTAAGGCTGCCGGAAGGCACCCAGGTGATGGTGGTGCCACAAGCCGCTAGCCCTGCTCCGCCGAAATACGGCCCATCGATGTCAATCGGCGAGAAGCTGGTGGAACTCGCGAGCTGGTCGGAGACGTTCCCATCCGACCTGCCCACAGACTTGGCTAAGAACCACGACCACTATCTGCACGGCAGGCCGAAGAAGCCATGAGAAAGGCATTCGCGGACACCCAATTCTATTTGGCAATCCTAAGTCCGGACGACGCGGACCATCGTCGCGCGAAGGAGGCCAGCGCTCGATTTCACGGCGACGTCGTCACGACCCATTGGGTACTGATGGAGGTGGGCGACGCTTTTTGTGCTCCGCGAAATCGCCCGCGGTTTCTGGCATTGCTTAACCTCCTTGGGGCCGATCCAAACGCCGCGATTGTGCCGGCCGATGCTGCATGGTTTGAACGCGGCGTCGACCTCTATCGCCGCCGACCAGACAAAGAATGGTCGCTCACCGATTGCATCAGCTTCGTGGTGATGGAGGAACACGGAATCCGCGAGGCACTAACCGC
Source organism: Pirellulales bacterium (assembly GCA_025927475.1). Classification (GTDB taxonomy): domain Bacteria; phylum Planctomycetota; class Planctomycetia; order Pirellulales; family JAICIG01; genus JAICLL01. The sequence continues at coordinate 17,776 of JAICLL010000016.1, read as the reverse complement.
CGACGAGCATTTTGAGCAAGCGGGCTTTATCGCTTTGCTTCGCGACACTCCGTGATCGTGCCAATCATCGGACTTCTCCGCAAGACCGTTATGATAAACCGGGCTTCCGCGACAAGCAATTTGCTTGCATCACGCTCCGCGCTGCCCTACACTGGCGTATCCCCTTCTGCGGAGTCTTAGAATGAATCGACTGGAATTGAAGGTGCTTCTCGGCGGCCCCGCCTTGCTTCTCGGCGGCCTGTACTTCACGGCGACAACGACCTTCGACAAAGCGGAAGGAATCATTTGGCAAATGCGCGCCATTGGTCCGGTGATGCTGCTGTTGTCTCCGGTCCTCTTCTGGCTCGCTTATAGCTCGCTAAAGCACAGGGCCGGCGAAAAAGATACCGGCGGCGAGTGAATATTTGCACGAGGTGTTCTGCTACGACGAAGACGCCGAAATGGTAGAACCAGGGCTTCGCCTAATTGAATCGTCGTTTGCATTTCGGTAGCGCGTCCCGTTTCCCGCCACGACCAAGGAGAACCATCATGAAACGAGCGATTTGGATTTGGTTGCTATTTGCACCGCTCGGCCTTGGCGCGCCGCGGGCCCTTGCCCAAGACGACCGAGTGGATGCCCAGCCCTTGGCGGTTGTTTCCGTCGCCGGCTACTCCGAACTGAAAGCCGATCTGGAATACCTGGGCGCCTTGTCGGGCAATGCCGACATCGGCGGTGTCTTAGAAAAGTTGCTGTCGCGGCTCACAGAAAATCACGGGCTGGCGGGAATCGCTCAAGAGCGGCCGTGGGGGGTGTCGATCAGCTACGCCTACGACACCGTCCAGCTTGTGCCCCGGGTCTTTCTGCCCGTCACCGATCTAAGCAAGCTGCTCGAAGCCTTGGCCACCCTGATTGGCCAGCCCGCCGTCAAAGGAGACGACGGCATTTACAACATTCCACGCGAATCGGGGCCGTTGTTTGTCGCAGAAAAAGGAGGCTACGCCTATCTTGCGCGGCGGAAGAACGTCCTGCAACTGCCCGACGACCCGCTTCAGCAGTCTCGCGGCCTCGAGAAACAATACGACCTGGCGCTGAGCTTCGACGTGCATCACCTTCCGCCGTCACTGCGCGAAATGGCGGCTGACCGAGTCAGGCAATATTGGGAGGCCGCGCCCCCGCAAAACGTGGCCGACGATGCAGAGCGCGGCGCGGCGCGAGCCACGCTCGCGCGCCGCGGGGCCGAGCAGACCATCCAAATCATCAACGACCTCGACCGCATCACCCTAGGGTTGGACATCGACCGCGCGAACCATCGCACTCGCTTGGACATGGAAATCACGGCCTTGCCGGACAGCAGCCTCGCCAAGAGCTGCGCCGCCCTGAAACAGGCGGCAGACCCGCGGCTGGCCGGCGTCTTGGCATCGGACGCGATTGCCTCCGTCCTGCTCGACTGGTCTTTCTCGAATGAAGATGAAGCCTTGGCCCGAGGCGGACTGGACCGGTTTCGCGAAGGACTGCCGCCACTGATCGGCAATGCTCTAAGCCTCGACGAGGATGGGAAGACAAAGGCCAACGATCTAACGCGAAAGCTATTCGACCTGTTCGATCAGACGATCGAGAAACGCCGCCGGATCAACTTCGGTCTGGCGGTGCTTGGCGCCGAGCGAGATGGGCTTCTCGATATCGTCGATGAATCGATTGAAGAATCATTTCCGGGCCGCATTCATGAAACCATCATCGGCGCCGGGCAGGTTGCCGTCGTGGCGGGCGGCGTAACGGCGGACGGCGCCGAAGGGGAGCGAGTGGCGATGCAACTGGTCGGCCTGGTCGCCGAAGCCGCCGAACTCGACCCGCCGAAATTAAACGCCGACACCTACAAAGGCTGGCGTTTTCACGCCTTATCGGTGACGGCGCCCCAAACGATGCGCGCGGAATTGCCCCTGCGCGCGTTGCGAAATCTGCTCGGCAATCCCATCAAAATCGTACTCGCGTTTGGCGAAGACACGTTCTATGCGGCGGCGGGTGAAAATGGCGCCGACGCGATCAAGCGCCTGATCGACCACTCCGCCAAGCCGCCCGCCAGCGAAACGCCGCTGACCGCATCGCTGGCGCTAGCGCCCGCGTGGAAACTTCTTTTCATGCAAACCGCCAAGCCGCAGGCCAACAAGATCGCCACGGAGTTGAAGAAAATCGGCAAAGATCGCGTGACGATCACGGCAGAGCCGACCGAAGGCGGCATTCGCTGCCGGCTTGAGTGTGAAGAGGGAGCCAATCTGTTGCTCGGCGGCATCCTGTCCATCATTGTGCGCGCCGTCGCCGCGGCGAATGGCGCGTAGAGAAGCGATGCAACTTCCATCAGAGAAGTACGGATCTGCCGCCGGCTTCATCACCGGTGTACGACCCCCAAATTGCTTGAACGCGGCGCGGCGGCTACGATCGTTTAAAACGATCAGCCAATCGTGGACTTTATGCCAAATTTCGACAGCGCGTGGAAAGAGGCGCTCGACGTCTATTTCGAGCCGTTCATGGCGTTCTTTTTTGCCGAGGCCCACCGTGAAATTGACTGGGCGCGCGGCTTCGAAATGCTCGACAAAGAACTTCAGCAGATCACGCCCGAATCGGAGGAAGGACGGCGCGTGGCGGATAAGTTGGTCAAGGTCTGGCGGACGAATGGGCAAGACGAATGGGTGCTCGTCCACGTCGAGGTGCAAAGCCAGCAGGAACGCGACTTTGGCCGACGCATGTTTGTCTATAACTACCGGCTGTTCGACCGCTATAATCGAAAAGTGGCCAGTTTCGCCATTTTGGGCGATAATCGTCCTGGCTGGCGGCCGAACCGGTTCGGCTATGAGCTTTGGGGCACGAACGTAAGCATTGAGTTCGCCACCGCAAAGCCGCTCGACCATGCCGCCGACGAAGCGGCCCTGGAATCCAACCCGAACCCGTTCGCCGTGGTGGTTTTGGCCCACCTGAAAACGCTGGAGACGGCTCATGACGACGAAGCGCGGCGCGTATCAGAGGTTCGGCTGGTCAAGAGGCTTTGCGAGCGAGGATTTCGCCCTGAGCAAATACGTCAATTGTATCGCCTCATTGATGGTATGATGGACCTGCCGAGACCGCTGGCGGTATCGGCCTGGAAAGAGATCGACGACTTTACAAGGGAAAGAAATATGCCGTTCATCACAGGGTCGGACATCGCCCTCCGCGAGGAAGGATGGGCCGAGGGATTGGCGAATGGGCTTGCACAGGCGCGAGAAGATCTACTGAGGGGAATCGGGGAACTGCTCGACCTTAGGTTCGGCCCATCGGGTCGAACGCTGCTGTCTGAAATTCGCCCGATTGAAGATCTCGACCTGCTGCGTAAGATCCTTCACGGCGTCAAGCAAGCGGACGGTCCGGAAGCGCTGCGCCGGCTCTGGGCGAAAGCGTGAGCTTGATCCGGTGGGCTTTACCCGCCGGCGCGCTCGAAACATGGGGCGTCTTGGTTTCGACTCTCCTGCCGCGTACGGCTGGCGGCTTCAGCCAGCATCAAGACGCCCGTCGAGTCGTCACCGGACGCTTTTCGATCAGGCGTTCGCGGCGATCGTCCGCAACCGGATGCAACGCGGCGGCATCATGGCGCCCCGGCGCCGCGCTGATGAAAGACGGCATTCCGAGATCGACCACGAGGAGCTGTTCGCCGTCGCCGCGAGGCTGCAAGGCGACTTTCTGATGACGTACGACAATGCGGCGCCCGTCGTCGATCTGGCCCGAAAGCACCGCTTCGATACGCAGGAGATCGCGATGAAGAACACCCACCACGCCGTGATGAGCGAGCTACTCATCGGGCGCGATCTCAGTTGGGCGCGATGATTTCCGGTTCTTCTAGGGTTTCTCCTTCTCGGCGATTTTCTCGGCCACTTTCACTTCGAAATCCGGAAGTGTGACGGGGAATCCTCCCGTCAGCCCTTCCACCGCGCGTTCGAGCGTTTGGAAAGCTGCCCGCTCGATTTTCAGCGTGGGCGGATCAGTGCTTTCGTCGTAATCGGCGAGACACCATGCAATGTCCGCGTTCGACAGGTGGCCCAGCCAATGCGATTGCAAGAGCTCGAGATTCTCGACGAGGTCGCCGCAAGCAGCACGCGGAAGGTCATGCTCGGCAAGAAGAGACTTGCCGAGCGGGTTGTGAACCTGCTGTAGCCGAGCGAACCGTCGCCCCTGGCGGCGTGTGCGCCGCCAGGGGCGTTCGTGTGCGTTGCATGGACATTCAAGCGTCGTACCGGACCAGGTGGGGATGACCGTTCGTCTGAATCTCCGATCGAGGCCACATCTGCCGCGCTAATTCGAGGCACAATGCGTTTGCGCCTTTTTGTTGCCCGTCATCTCGCTCCACAAGAAACGCATGCAACTTTTCGCATTTCCCTTCCCGTTCAGCAAGCCGTCCAAAGTTAAGCAGCATGTAGCCCCACGGCCGGCCCTTGCCTCCATTCGGGAACGGCTTTTCATGCATCTGCAAGTCGTCCCAAACGCGCAGAATCAACCTTTTTGCTTCAACCAGCGCTTCCTCCGCAGGAATCTGGCTCTCCTCCCTGGCTTCACCAAGCGCGGTTTGCTGGTCTCCCGCCGCCACCCTGGTCTTCCAGCGATCCGCGATGCTCGAGTAATGGTCTTCGATCCAGATTTGCCTGGTGGTAAGAGGCACGAGCTCAGCGGCTGTCGCCTTTCGTGGAGCAATGAGGATGATGTCCTTGTCGTACTCGTCACGTACCTTTTCGAGCACAGGAACGAAATCGCGGTCCCCCGTGGAGAGAACGATTGGGTTGTACGACACCGGATCGCTCTTCATCGCGAACTCGATGATCGAGATGGCGAGCTCAATGTCCACGCACTTTTGTGGACGCGATTCAATCTCTGCATGACATTCCGGACAAACAGATATTTTTCTGCCTAGCACATAACTTTTAACACGAAGTCCTACTTCCCGATTGAGATAATTGTGCCGTTTTTTGTCCGCTTCAGTCATCGGCGCGCCGTCAAAATAAAATGCCGGCCGTAGCGGTAGTTTGAATTCGTGTTCGACCAAATGCCGTAATTTTTTGAATTGTATAAACTGCCCGTCTTCCTTGGCCGCCTTATAAATCAAGCGTCCGTCAATAAACCAAGCGCCGGAATTGGAGTTCATATATTCTCCGCCTACAAAGAGGTATTCGCCTCGGAAGGTCGTGCATGCCACGTCCTTCTCACCGAGGCCGACAGATGCTACGGACGCAGGTCAAGTCGGAACGCCACGGACGAGCGGGCTGATGACCGCGCGTCTAATCGCGCGTCACTGCTCTATGTGATCCGCGACGCAGTACATGTGCTGCGCCGAACGGAGAGAAGACGCAGCGGAACGGCTCCCAAGCAACTGTCGCCAGCGCGATGGCGCGGCGCCGGGAACGTCATCGGCAGCGTGATTGGACACTTGGTCCAATGAGAACCAGTGGCTCGTTAAGCCTCCCGCGAGCGGCAGGCGGTATTAGCGCAACTAATTGCTATATCATGTGTTAGCGAAATTTTAATTGCAATTTCGCGTTTGCAAAAGTCTCATACGCGCACAGTCAATTCTTATATTCGCTTTTTCCGTTCGGAAATATTTCGGTCAGCTTTCCGCGCGGGTGCGAAAAATAGCTTTTTCATCGCATGCCGAAGTACGGCGAAATCCTGAAAGTAGAGCCATTGCCAGACAAGTTTTTTGTTTCGCCCGTAAAGCTTCTTCCGGCGTGAGGAAGCTAATCGAGAATTCAGCGGCGCGAAGGCGCAGCTCGCTGGTTCGCCGGTTCTGGCAAGCCGGTCCAGCCGGCGAGGTACGGAAACCGGCAATCCGTGCGCGGGCGCCACGACATTCAGCGCACAGGCGTCGCTACCTTTACCGCGACGAAGCGGCTGGCCGACTTAATCGGCCGAGCCTTCAATCATATTCTTGGGGATCTCAAGGCGAAGTCGACCAGTACCGTCGAATGCGCCTGCCGGCAGTTCAAGATGCAGATAATCAAGGGCACCGATCGGTGGCTCGAAGACCAATACGTCCGATACCGCCTTGCCGGGATAGATCGACTCATTTGAAATCTGCCCAACAACACGCGTGGTGAAGCCGAAGCCGACACGCTTATACGCGTTGCCGAAGTTGTCGCGTAGCACCGCGGCGTTCCGGGGCAGGAAGTCGTCGGTTCCGCTCCACCCCTCATACTCAATCTTTTTTGTCGCGCTGGTGTTTTTGATCGCCAGCGCGATTGAAAGCAGTTTGTCTTTCGACGATCCTCTGTCGCTACCGATGTCGGTTAATGCGACGTAATCAACACGTGCCGACGTGATGCGGACCTCGATGTCACCTTGCCTTACACCACTCCTGGCATCCGCCCAAGCCTCCGTGGGCGCGGTCGCGTCAGTGGATTGCTGCGCCGTCGCTTGCTCGTTCGCGCTTTTGTCGGTCCCCCTAGCCGTTTGAGGGCTTGGTTGTCTCGGCCGCTGCGCCAGACTTTCGGCTGCCGCCGGCTGCTCCGATGCCTCAAGAGGCAATTGGTTCGTCGCGCGTGCAGAGGCCGAAGCATCGGAAAGCTCCTTCGATACAGACGAGACGGCACTGCCCACCGAATACCAAAACAGCCCTCCAGGCAAAAGAACCAGGCCCGAGACGGCGGTACCTGCAATCGAAAATCCAATCCCCGAGCCCTTCCGAATTGCGGCTGTTGTGAGGCCGGCAATGCCAAGGCAGAGACCAATTGCGCTTAGCGGCAAGCCGATGAACGGAACACAGATTGTAAGAATGGAAAGCGTTCCAAGGATTACCGAACCGATGCCGAGACTGTGCGCGGCTTTAGACGTGTTCACGTTGACCTGCACAGCGGTTGGCGTTGTGTAAGGCACCGCTTGCAAAGGAACGGCATTGGTCACCGCCTGAGCCGCCGGCGGTGGCGCCGTTTGAAATGCGACCACGGGCGGTGGCGCCGGAGGGCGTCTCGGTGGTGGCGGAGGTGGCAAGATCGGTGGCTCGGCGGCCACATTGTCAGGTGGGGCACTACTTCGCTCGTCGAAAAGACCTTTAACTTTTGCCGCCTCGACCCATTGGCCATTCTCGCCTCGCCGAATCTTGTCCCTCGGCGCTATCTCGCCAGCTTTTGCCATGCGCCGAAGGTCTGCGGGTTCGAGCGGGCCGAATACTTGGCCCATGACCTCGCAATAAAACTCTCGCGCCATTTGACACCCTCCCTTGCAATGATCGATACCAGTAAGGGTGCCTCTCCGCCGTCCGATAGCAGCATAAGGGCGCGACTAGGACTATGCAAATAAAATCGCTCGGCAATTGCTGCCGATTAAACGCAGGTCGTGCCACGAATTGGCGGTTCAGCTTTTGCCGCGAGTCGCCGCCCTAGGGGCGGGCCGTGCTCGGCGCTGCGGCGGAACCGCGTCCATCTCGACTTGGCCTTGCGGCCGGTTCACGAAGTGTGGCCGCGAACGGGGGCGTGGTTGCGGCCCATCGCTGAAAAGCGAGCGTGGTTCCGGCATGCTCGGAACGAACCGAGCTGGCGATCGCCGTAGGCACGTAATCGTCCGCGCTTCTGGCCGGTTGCCGCGACGCCGGCGCGGGAGGACCAACAGAAGAGAAACCCTAATCGACGCTGATCTACGCTAATCGGAATAGCGGTATCGTTCCCTTCCCATTAGCGAAGATTAGCGTGGATTAGCGTTCCCGAAACACGCGAATGATCGCCGGGCGACCGTCTTCAGCTCCGCGGGTCGAACTGCCCTTCCTCGCTGGTCAACGCGGCCAGTAGGCTTGATAAGCGTACACGCCGTCGCCCCGCAGACCACGATCGAAGTGCCGCGAGGTTGCAAACTATTGCTGGCGGGCGTACGGCGTCCACGCGGCCCCTCAACCGTGTTGCACCTGCATCGGCGTGGCTGGACGCCGCTGCCCGATAAGGTTGGTTACGTGGCCCAAATTGCCGTTGGCGGTTTTCACGACGATTTGTGGCGGCTGGCCGAGAACTGGCGAAGGGCTGCTTATGTCCGATCGCCTGTCGAACCGAGGCGGTCAAGTTGGTCGGTCGTTTTCGCAGCGGATTTTCGATCCGGCATCTCTTGGGTTGCAAGAGCTTGCCAGAGATCGAGGTGTGATTACAAGCGCAACGGCCCCGATCAGTCCGTCAACCCATGGCTTCGGCGAGCGGCCGTTTCATCAGCAGCGCAACCGTGCCATACTCCTCGCCTTCGAGATCGCGAAGTTCATGCTCAATAAGTTCGAGCTGACCCAGCTTGCTCGTCCATCGGCCGTTGCTCAACTGCCGGGCGGCGTGCGTCGGAACGCGCGCCGCGTTGACAAAGAAAGCAACCTTTTCGTAACCCGGCTCTACGGCTTCGTGATCGCAGGCCGCATAGCCAAGTGCGGAGAACGCGGCTTTGAGCGCGTCCAACGTCTCCTCTCGGGGTACCCCGCTGGGCCAATAAATCTGCGCCGGATCGCCACTCGGCCACCACCAGGCATCGGTTACTCCGGCTGCCCACGCGAGGCAATTGTATGCTGGGTCGCGCGGGCCGATGATTTGATACGACGCGCCGCGGACCCGTGGAAACAGGTCTTCAAGCCACTCTACCATCGGTAGTCGTGGTCACGGCCCCAGCGGAGCCACGCCTCGCTCATTCTCCCGATCTTGCCGGCATCGGTCGGTGGAACGGGATTCTCGCCGGTAATATCGTGAAGCGCCCAGACCCATAAGCCGGGTCGTTCTTCGAGGTCGCGGAGCATCAAGGGGATGACGGCCTCTCCCATCTTCACGATTTCCCGGAAGGCGGGGTGGCCGACGATCGCCGTGTACGACGACAGGTGTCCCGTTTCAGCGACCCACTTGGCTTCCAAACTACGAAATCGCTGCTCGATGGTTTCAGCGCGCGTCGCTTCCGACGCGTGGTTCAGCGGTGTCGAAGCCATAGTTACGTTCCTTGAAATTGGCGCGCCGTTAATTATACCACAAACGTCCCACTGTGTGAGTCCGTTAGCTCTCCTCAATGACTTCCTTTTCGAAGTCGGCGGCTTGCTCGGGATGGGCCAGCCGAGGGCTACAAGTGGGGTAACTTCAACGTACCGTATTCTAACCGCGGAAAGCGGGCGCGTCATCCTGAAGACGGCGTGTGCCGAACTTTCGAAGCGGATTGTCGATCCGGCAGCTATGGGCTTGCGGGGACCTGCCACGGACCGAGGTGTGACCTCGCGGCGCAAACGGCCGATCAACTACCCCGGCCAATTGTTCGGCAAGCAGGCGGCGGCTGGGCGACACGTTATGGGTGAGGCGTGATGGCGATGATGATTAGGTCATCTTTACTGCGGCCCGTGGCACCAGAGCACGCGGAAAGCGGCCGGCGTGCGGTGCTGAACGCATGCCTCGAAGACCTTTTCGCCTTTCTTGTAGGGATTTTCGAGCGACTTTACTCGTGAGTTTGAAGAACCGGATGTTTTGGATTGGCGAGCAAATGCTCAATGGTCTTATGGACTTGGTCGAAACATACTCTTCAGTCTTGGACATCGTCGAGCAGTGCAGCGTCTGCCGCGATGTCGGGCGGACGATCGCTGAAGTCGCCATTCCGCGCCTGCTGCAACCCGCGCCGCAATTCCCCACAAGCGTGCGAGTTCCTTTCGCGGTCGATGAACGATCGTTCGTCGCCATCGACTTCTGCTACGACGAAGACGCCAAAATGGTAGAATTAGGCTCCGCCTGATTGATTCGTCGTTTGCATTTCGGTAGCCCCATCAGACAGCACTCATGGCCGCTCGCCGTTTCACGCTTGCCGGGCTGATGCTGACGGTCTGGGCGGTCGCGCTGGCGCTCGGTTACGCCGTGCCGATGTGGCGGGCCATCGAGCACGATGTCGACCCCGCCAACCGGGTCGAGGCGTTGACCATGTCGGCCGATGGCGCGACGGTCGCCGCGCGGTTCGGCGACGGGAAATTGCGTCTGTGGAACGCTATAAGCGGACGATTGCTGAACACCATCGCCGTGCCCTTCCAGAGCAGCCGCATTGCGCTCGCGCGCGACGGCCGTTTGGTTGCGGCGGAAAGCGATGTTGGGGTCGCAGCGAATGTCGCGCTGTGGGACGTCGCCACGGGCAAAGTCGTGCGCGAGTTTGCCGCCGCCCCCGAATGGTTGATCGAGTTTTCGCCTACCGAAGATCGGTTTGCTCTCGCGGGTGGCAGCACCGTATTCATCCATTCGACAACCGACGAAGACGCCGCGCCCGTTTGCGTGCAACTCGGCGCGTCCCGCGCGACGGCCATCGCTTTCTCACCGGACGGCCAGACGCTGGCCGTCGGAACCGACCAGTCCGGCGTCCGCCTGTTCGACTCGACGACTGGCGCTGGCCGGCAACGATCGATCAGTGACGACGGCTCGGTGGCTCACGCGTTGGCCTTTTCGCCCGACGGCCAGCGTTTAGCGATGTCTGAATGGCCGCGTTCCACGCCCTTCTCGCATCGCGTGCGGATGCTCAACCTGCGCTCGGCGAAGACCCAAACGCTGCCGCGCGGCGATGATTTCATGTGGTACGAGGGAACCGCCTATCTGCCGGGCGGGCGATTTTTAGCAGTTGTCCAAAACAACGAATTACGGCTCTTCGACGCGTCGTCTCACCAACCAGTCGGTTTCGATCAAGCCGATGGCATGGTGCAAGGCATTGCCGCCGGCCGCCGCGGCCCGCTGTTCGCCGTGGCCGGTCACAGCGGCATCGAGCTGCGCGACTGCCAGACGCTGAACGTTAAGCACGTGCTCTGGTCCGGTCCGCCGCCGCCAAATTTTGTGTTCCTGGGCGTCGGCTATCTTTTGTGGATCGTCGCTATCGGCTGGCGGGCAGCGCGCCGTTACGCCCGGACATGTCAGACCTGCGGCCGCCGCTATCAGCCGCTTCGACGTAACGAAGTGAGCACCGACTGCCCGGATTGCCGCGAACGAGCGCTCTATGACACGCTGACCGCCGAGCAAATCCGCCTTGCTGAGCGGCGGAAAACTCGCCACGGTCTGCTTCGGCTGGTTGGCTTCTGCTGCCTTAGTGCGTTGCCGCTCGGTATTGTTCTGCGCGAGACGATCGGCCTGCGATTCTGGCTAGCCTATGTCATCGCCGCGTTGGCCGCACTTGTCGCCTTCGTTGCCTGCGGCATTGCGTATCTTTGCATCGCTCGCAGAACATCATCGCGAGTCGCGCCGCGGGGCAACTCATGATGTGGCGATCAATTGCCGCGGGCGTGCGTAATCGAATGGCCGAAGGGTGGGCCGAGCGCAGCGAGTCCCCATAGGCACCAAGTTAAGAAGGCGGCTCGCCTGATTGCTCTATAGGGAACGCCCTCCGTGGCGTTCCGCGGGGGGCGGCGCAACGTCGAATCCCAGTTCGCGGAACGCCACGGAGGGCGTTCTGTACACCTCGGCGATTTACGACGAAAGTACGCTTCCTCTTCTGTTCCGGAAACCGATTGGCCGTCAGGACCACATGGCGACTGCGGCGATTGCCTCGCGAAGCTCAATGGTTGCATTGCATTTCGGACACGTCGCCTCGCCCATGCGAAGCCGACCATCGTATTCAAATCGCCCGTAACGACGATCCGCTCCTGGTTGGCTGCCCATTCCAGAATGTCGGGGTCGGGGGTCTGGTCGAGACCAACATCCAGGACGCGAACAATGTCCAAGCCGCGCTCGCGCCGCCGCAGCCCGCGAATGATATCGTCGTGAACGTCTTCGTCACTCACCAGGCGAAGCATCCGCTAGTTCCAACTGGGCTTTCCGCGCCAGCAGTTTGTCGCGCAATTCGGCTCGGCTGGGCTGCGCTGCTTCGATCTCCTGCCGCAACTTCTCGGCTTCTTGCCGCCGAACGTTGAGGTAATCGTCCACGTCCTGGCGGTGACGAAGGTAATACGCGATTGCGGCGTAGACGTCCGCCAAGTCGAGCGTTGGGAACCCCGCGGCGATTGCTTCAGGTTCCGCTCCATTGCTGAACTGCTGAATGACGACGTCGAGTAGTACCTGCGAGTTGCCCACGCGCACGACACCGAACTCGTCGAGGCGAAGCGAAACAGGGTCGGTTTCGATGGAGAGCGTCATGGGTGTCTCGTTCTTTCCAGGATAAATCAAAGCCGATCGGAGGCGTTCGTCAAAACAGCGGCTCTACCGGGTTTTACTGTAAGTGGCTACGTCCGGCTCCGCCGGGCGGGATTTTGGGAGGCATGTCTCCGATGTCCAAAGATAGTTGCGGCAACAGGTCTCTGGCGACGCCTCGTCGCCGGAGGCCGTTTTCTGCCCAGACAGAAGACCGCGCCGGCGGCTCGGCGCCAACAAACGCTTTGCCCGGGCTGCCGGGTCTACGCTCCATTTTGCGACGCCGCCGATGCGCCGAAGAGCTTCGGCACGTCGCGCACGTCGCGCAACATGCCGCCGGCGCGGGGGTCTTGCCGAAGACGAGCGGCAACCTCGGGCGTGATCGCCAGTTCGCCCTCCTCCAGGCCAAACTGCCACCCATAGACGCGGCGGAGCGACTCGTCGAGCGTCTTGGGAGGACGCTCGGGATAATAGTTCACAAACATGCCGCCGCCGGCATAGATGATGTTGCAGCCTTCGCTGCCCAGCTCTTCGCTCGATTTTGGATCGAGGTTTTTGATCCAGCCCCAGTCGCCGGGCACCCAGTGATTCCAGGGCACGTTGAACTGGCGATCGAACAGCCGCCCCGCTTTGCGATACGTGCCGCCGCGATCGACCGTGGGCGTGATTTCCACAAAGGGCCGTTGCGGATCGAGCGCCTGTTCCAATCGCGCGATCATCGCCGTGCTGGCTTGCACGCGGTGATAATAGTCCAGCACGCCGTGCGTCGCGATGAAGCGGCAGGCGCTGGTGCAGCCGATCTGATAGTCGAACTTGCCGGTGAAGGCGTCGGCGATGGCCTGGCTGGCCCGCACGCCGGGCTTGAGTGTCCAGTCGTCGCCCGTCATCGGTTGCCAGAAGTCGGCCGTGTTAAAGCGATAGATTTTGTCTTCCGGAAACACCCAGTCGGTGCGCGAGCCCCAGTAGACAATGTTCTGCCGAATGGCCAGGTGCTCTTGCAGCTTATCGACCGAGCAGTGCTCGCCGCGGAACACGAACAGCCGGCCCGCTTGCAGCATGGCCGCCAGGATCTCTTTTTGCGAGACCAACGCCATGGTTTGCGGCGCTCCGTGGCGATCGACGTAGGCCACCATCTCGGGCGCCAAGCCCAACCGCGGCTGTCGAGCAAGCTGGAACGTATCGGTTTCGTGCGGAGCGGAGTTGAGCGAATAGCCAACCCAAGAACCTTGCGGCGACTTTTGCACACGCACCTGATCGGCGGTCCAGCCCAGTTGCGCCAGAAGCTGCTGCATTCGGGCGGCCACGCGCGCGACTTCGGCGGCGTTGCCAGAGAACACGACGCCCGACTGCGCGGCGAATTCGGCTGCCAGCGGGGCGCTTGCGGGCGGCAGACCTTCCAACGGATTGGGCCGTGTGCCGATGGTTTTGGCCAGGGCGCCAGCGGCGGCCAACTGCGGCGGTTCGCTGTGCGCCACGTGCGGCGCTGAAAGAGCGAGCGCCAGCGCGCACGCGAAGCGCGCAATCCACGATCGTCGCGGCTGGCTTGCAATGCTCATGGCGGCGTTCCCAGGTGACTCCTGCCCGCGACACTATGGTAACCGCCGGAAAACCAAATTGCACGCCGGCGGCGGAAAAAAGTAGCCGCGGCACTCCGTGACGGGGATGCGGTTGCCCTTGGGGTGGGACTCATTCCACTCGGCCCCCCCTACAGGCCAAACGGCACGCCGATTGCAAAATCGAGACAACTGCTCCAGCTCCCCCTTGCTTGCAGGAAACGCCATGAACCAAAACCAAAATCTCCCGTCCTCGCCGTGGCCGGCCACCGCCGCGCCGCCCCGCTTCGCAGCCTTGAGCAAAGACGCGCACGCCGATGTGTGCATCGTCGGGGCGGGCATTGCCGGTCTCTCGACAGCCTACCTGCTCGCCCGGCAAGGCAAGTCGGTCATCGTGCTCGACCATGGACCGATTGCCAGCGGTCAGACGCAGCGGACCACCGCGCATCTGTCCAACGCCATTGACGACCGTTATATCGAGATCGAAAAAATTCACGGCCAAGACGGCGCACGGCTGGCGGCCGAAAGCCACACCGCGGCCATCGACCGCATCGAAGCGATCTGCCAAGCCGAAGGCATCGAGTGCGACTTCCAGCGCGTCGACGGTTATCTTTTCACACCGCCGGGTGAATCGACCGACATTCTCGATCAGGAATACGAGGCCGCGCGCCGGGCCGGGCTGACGGATGTTGAGTTGGTCGCCCGAGCGCCGCTCGATTCGTTCGACACCGGTCCCGCCTTGCGGTTCCCGCGGCAGGGGCAGTTTCATCCGCTCAAATATTTGACCGGCCTGGCCCGCGCTATTCAGTCGCACGGCGGGCAGATTTTTTGCGATACGCACGTCTCGCGCGTCGATGGCGGCGAAACAGCCCACATTCAAATCAAAAACGGCCAGATCAAAGACGGTCCCAGCGTCACCGCCGATGCCGTGGTTGTAGCCACCAACGCGCCAATCAACGACCTGGTGGCCATTCACACCAAGCAAGCGCCCTACGTCAGCTATGCCATCGCCGGCCGCGTGCCCCGCGGCTCGGTCACGCGGGCACTATATTGGGACACGCTGGAGTATTACCACTTCGTTCGCTTGCAACCGCTCGACGACGGCAGCGACCTGCTGATTGTCGGCGGTGAAGATCATAAAGAAGGCCAGGCCAACGACGGCGCCCGCCGCTGGGCAAACCTCGAGCAGTGGACGCGCGAACGTTTCCCGATGTTCGGCGCGGTCGAGCACCGTTGGTCGGGCATCGTGCTGGAAACCACCGACGGACTGGCCTTCATCGGACCCAACCCGCTCGACAAGGAAAACGTCTTCATCGCCACCGGCGACTCGGGCATGGGCATGACGCACGGCACCATCGCCGGCATCTTGCTGACCGATTTGATTATCGGCCGCGAGAACCCGTGGAGCGCCATTTATGATCCCAGCCGCAAACCGGTGTGGGGCATGGCCTGGAAGGAGTATTTGATTGAGAACATCAACGTGGCCAAGCAATACGCCCGTGATTGGCTGACGGGCGGCGACGTCTCGTCGGTCGACGAGATTCCTCGGGGCCGCGGGGCGGTGGTTCGTCGGGGGATGCGCAAGATTGCCGCCTATCGCGACGAGCAGGGCAGCCTGCACGAATGTTCGGCGGTCTGCACGCATCTGGGTTGCATTGTCCACTGGGCCGACGCCAGCAAAACCTGGGACTGCCCGTGTCACGGATCGCAGTTCGATCCCCACGGGCAAGTCGTCAACGGCCCTGCCAACACGCCCTTGGAACCGATTGAGGCCGAACAACCGGCGCGGAGTGGGTAGTCATAGTACAATAAGAAAGGGGATGCTTTCGCGTCCCGTTTCGACGAGTAGAGCCGCGATGCAATACGTTGACAAACAGCACATCACCTCGACTCCGGACGTTTGCGGCGGGCGGGGCGTGCGCCGCGGACCATCGCATCCGGGTCATGGACACGGTTTCAGCGATTGTCACCCGCGTGTCGGCCACAAGGGCCGGGGTTACCGTGCGTGCCGGCCACAAGGGCCGGAGCTACCGCGCCGCGCGGAAATGCTCAAACACCTCGCGGCCCACCTCGGCGCACAGCCGGTTGCCGGCGTTGTCGGGCACCCAGCGCTGGTCTTCGTTCTCCGCCGTGAGCACGCACACCGCCACCGGCCCAGCGGGCGTATATAAGATGCCCGCCATCGTGCGCACTTCGTCGAGACTGCCCGTCTTGAACGCCGCCACCGTGCCCTCGGGCAAAAACCGCGTCAGCTTGTCGCGGTCTTCGCACGCCTTCAGATGTTCGAGCATGGTCTGGCTGGCTGACAGGCTGACCAGCTTCTTCGCCTCAAGTAGTTCCAGCAACCGAATCATTTCTTCGGCGGTGGTGCTGCCCAGCCCGAATTGCCGACTGCGGTCGGGCGCAATCGACGTGGTCTCGCGCCGAAACACCTTGTGATGAAGCCTGGTGTTCGGACAGCCCAACTCCGCCATCGTCTTGGCAGTGGCGGCGAGGCCAATCTGGTCGAGCACCAGGTTCGTGGCCGAGTTGTCGGAGAAGGCGATCATCAATCGCGCCGCGTCGCGCACCGTCAGAGTTGCTCCCGGCGAAAAATGAGGCGTCAGAACGCCCGAGCCGGGCGATTGGTCGCTCTCGGTGAACGTCAGCCGTTTTTGCAAATCGACCTCGCCGGCCTCGGCCTGGCGATAGAGTTCGATCAGCACCGGGAATTTGATCAGGCTGGCGGTGGGCATCACTTCGCGCTCCTGCCACGCGAAACCCTCGCCGTTGGCCAGATGTTTGACCGCCACCGCCACTCGCCCGCGATGCGCGTCGATCAGTGGCTTTAGCCGGACTTCGAGCGATTTCGACTCGGCGGCGGACAGGTCATGGTAGGTCATGCTCATAACGGCATTCAAAATGATCCCGGCGATCGCAATGCTGCCGATTCGCTTAACGAACGGTTTCATGGAGGTGTCTCATGGAAGACAGGACTAAGAACGGGGAGCCGCACCAGAACAATTTGGCGGCCAGCAACATCAAGAAGCATCCGGTCAACCACGCCACCCGCCCGAGCCTTGAACGGTAGGCGCCGAGCACCAGCAGTAGCGGCGATGCAAGGAACAGCGCTGCATAGCCGGCGAAGCCGTGCCCGCGATAGATGGTCAAATCCGACAATACCACCCAGGCGAGCACCGCCACGAGCTCGTTCGCTCGCACCGGCGGATGGTCGTCACGCGATTCTGCGGTTCGCGGCCCGGGCGTCATCGCCGGCGGCATGCCGATCGGCACGAACGGACTTGTTGACGGATCGCTCATGGGACGGCCTAGCGGAATTCCGCAAGCACGGTCGGGAGTTCAATGCTTAATAAAGCATTATACGCGAAACGCCAGTGTCGCCAGCGATCGGACGCGGTTTGTGCCCCCCGCGGAACGGCGCCGGAGACCCTCCGCTACAGACCCGATCAATCCGCCGCCACGTCGTGACGCGGCGGAAATGAGCACGAGGTCTCCGTCGATGCCTGCCTGATTTGTTTCACCACGCGGAGCGCGCTGCACCGGCGGACACTTCTGCCAAAATGGCAGCACCGTTCTTCAAATTTTTTCCGCCTTCGGCGAAGTTGTTTGGCTGCCCAGTGCTCAACGCCTTTCGGCATCAACGAACGAACCACGGCATTTGCGATTTCCTGAACGTCGGATTGCTTGAGTGCTCAACGCCTTTCGGCATCAACGAAGGAACCACTTCGCTATCGCAGCCGGCCAGTGTTTCTTTCGAGTCGTGCTCAACGCCTTTCGGCATCAACGAACGAACCACCCCACTCGGCCTGCCGGCCGCCCATCGGCCCTGGTGTGCTCAACGCCTTTCGGCATCAACGAACGAACCACAAGGTCATCAATAGCATCAAGCACTACGCGCATATGTGCTCAACGCCTTTCGGCATCAACGAACGAACCACTGTTGCCCGTGCCGGAGGTGACTCCCGTACCAACGTGCTCAACGCCTTTCGGCATCAACGAACGAACCACCTGGCCCCGGCGGCAGGTTCGGCGGCAGCCCCGTGTGCTCAACGCCTTTCGGCATCAACGAACGAACCACGGGTGGCCACCGGACGGCTGCGCGTAATCGTGTTGTGCTCAACGCCTTTCGGCATCAACGAACGAACCACGGCATT
>JAICLL010000043.1 GCA_025927475.1 Pirellulales bacterium | reverse complement strand
GCGCCTCGAACCCTCAGAACTCCCAAAATAGGCTACCATATCGCTCTTACGCTACGTTCTAGGACACGGATAAAATGGCGTGCCGAACGGGATTGCCTCCGTGGCGTTCCGCGAGGGGCGGCGCGACGTCGATCCGCAGCACACGGAACGCCACAGAGGGCGTTCCCTACAGACGTCCATTGCAAACCCGTTCCTACGCCCGCCGTGCGATGCCGCGCGGCCAGACCCGGTGGCTGGGGCAGAGGCTTGCCGATGCCCCGGTTCGCGCCGACCGCGGCATCGCTTGCGTTCGGCGCATCGCCACCGTGCTCCCCGGCTGAAACTTGCGTCGATGTTGCGCCGCCGCGGAACGTCACGGAGTCCATTCCCTACGGACGATGCCGATTGGCCCAAGCGATGAAGCTTTCGAGGTTGGGAGCATCGGTATGCCCGCCGTCGTGCTGGCGCCAGGCAAGGTGGCCGTCTAACAGGCCTTCGTTCACTGCGGGCATGGCTGCGTTCAGATAGTCGTCGGGCGTGCCAAGATCTTTCGCGCCCAGCAGCCGAAACACCGGCCCGGCGGCAACCGCCGCCATGAAGCTGCCACGCTGATCGAGCCAGTTGGCGTCGCCTTTCTCAGGAATGCCATAGCTAATGAAGGTCAGACGCGGAGCGCAAAGGGCAATCAATTCGTGCGAATCGACCGGCAGATCGGCGGCCGTCTTTGCGCCGAAGCTGGCTTCAGACGCTCCGTACTTCAAGAAATTGCCGGCCATCCAGTGATACTCGCCCGAGCCGGTAAGATTCTCAACCGCCTCGCCAAAGTTGCGGCGGTGCAGTTTTGCTCCGCCTTCGCCCGACGAACCGACCAGCACCATGGCAAGCCGCGGTTCGAAGGCCATCGCCACCAGGGCAGCCTTGCCATAGCGCGAGACACCTTCGATGCCCACGCATCGCGCATCGACCGCCGGATCGGTCTCCAGATAGTCCAGTCCGCGCGAGGCGCCCCAAGCCCAGGCGCGTAGCGAGCCCCAGTCGTCGGGCTTGCGCGGTTGCCCAAGGTTGGTCAATCCAATAATGCCGCGAGTCAGCCCGGCCCCGTTGTCGGCCTGGATGCTGGGGGGCGAAAGCATGGCATATCCCCAACCCGCCTTGATGAGCGTCTCGGTCCGCGAAGGGCCGGGTGGTCCAAAACCGCGCCCCGCCGGTGGGCGCGGAGCGTTGCCGGCCCCGGCGGGCCGCTGTCCCGCCTGCCCCGGTCGGCCCCGGCCACCAAACCCGAAACCGCCAAACATCATCAGCACCGGCACGCGCCCCTCGGCGTTCTTCGGGGTCGCCAGGGTCATGGCAAGGTTGACTTCGATCGAGGGACAAGACGAGTTGTCAACGTGGCCCTCGAGCTGTTTTTCAACCACCGGCACTCCGCCCACTTCCGTCTCGCGGGTCTCGACCAGCTTCCACGTGAGGCCGGGCACATTCTTGGGAACGCGACCATAAACCTCGCGCTCAAAATCTTCGACAATCTCGCCTCGGCGGCGATTCCACCACAGTTCGGGCGTGGTAACCGGCTGGCCGTCGTTCAAGGTCAGCGCAGCGGGCAGGTCGGGATAGGGGTTGGCTTGCGATTCATCATAGTTGGCATGGTTGGGCGCCGAGGGGTTTCCGCTGGGGCCGGGCCGCAGCGCGGTGATGCCCAACTGCCGCATCATGTCTTGATGGTCTTGCTGGGTGGTAAACGTTACCAGTTCCGGCGCCGAGGCGTTTGCCGCCTCATCAGCCAACGACGCTTGTGGCGGGAGTAACAGCGCAAGACCGACCGATAACCAGGCGAGTGGATTCAACCTGCGAAACATAACGGGTCTCCCTCGAACAGGATGGAGCTGGAACACTGGCCTCACACGACCCGGTTCGTGTCGCGGCCCTCGAAAAAGGCAATGACATTCTCGACCGCGCCCGCATTCAGCAACTCGATGCCTTCGGGCGTGTGGTCGGCGTGGTGCGGCGTCAGCACGACGCGCGCGCAGCTTAATAGCGGATCTTCGGGGGCGAGCGGCTCTTGGTCAAAAACATCGAGGCCCGCCCCGGCCAGCCGCCCCGACTGCAAGGCCTCGACCAAAGCCAGCGTGTCGATGACCGCGCCGCGGGCCGTATTCACCAGCAGGGCTCCCGGCTTCAGTAACTTCAGCTCGCGCCGGCCGATCAGCCCACGCGTGTCCTTGGTCAGCTTGACGTGCAGGCTGACCGCGTCGGAGGTCCTGAGCAATTCATCAAAATCAACGAAGCGAAGGCCCAGCTCTTGGGCTCGCTCGGGCGTGGGATGAAATGTCCACGCTTGCACCTTCATGCCAATGGCTTGGGCTAGCCGTGCGGTCTCGAGGGCGATTGGCCCCGCGCCGAGCAATCCCAGCGTCTTGCCACGCAGATAGACATTCTCGCACCGTGTCCAGCGGCCCTGTTTCAGTTCGTTTGTCTGAAACGAAGTGTGCTTGGCGACGGCCAACAACAATGCCAGGGCGTGTTCGGCGACAATCGCCGCGGTGCGGCCCGGCAGATTGCGAACGTCGATGCCCAACTCGCGAGCGGCTTCCAGATCGATCGAATCGGTGCCGATGCCGCACAGTGCGATCATGCGCAGCCGCGGCAACTGCCGCAGCACCTCGCCCGGCCACGAGACCGAGCCGCGCGAGTTGATCAGGCAGACCGCATCGCGTGCCCGGCGGATCTTTTCGGCATGGTCGGCGGGCCGGTCGCCATACACGACGACTTCGCCGAAACGCTCCAGCCGAGCGAGATGCGGCGAACCGCCGATTTGAACCGGTTCGTCGCCGGGGATGACAATGAGCGGGCGGTGGGCTGTCATGCTGTGAAGTTCCGCGGCGGTAGGCGCAGCGTAATGACGCCACCGCACAGTATTCGCAGCGGGGGCCTGCCCGTTCGCGGACAAAGGAGCGGAGCGCGGCGTCGATCATTCACTTGATGAATTCGCCAGAAGCTGGCGAGCCTTCGATTTGAGGATGGCAACGAACGTGCTGAACGAAACGTAGCGGCCATACTCTGCCTGCTCTTCGCCCGTAAGCAATCCTCGGCTGTGACGCTCGGCGAAGTCATCCACTCGCGATTGTAACTTGGCATCGGCCTTCAGCGCGATCAGCCGTCGCGCCGATTCTGAAGTCAAACAGTCGCCGAGCGATGCTACAAGTTGTTCGAGGGTGGGGTCAGTTTCCGCAGCTTTCATGGCGACATTATAACACGAGTTGCACGCTCGAACTACCGCACTGCGCCGCCACTGGTGCGGGCCAGATGGATGGCCTCCAGACGCTCGCCCAGACGGCGCGTGAAGCGGTCGGCCCCGGCGGCTAACATGTGATGCGAATCGACGAACTCGTCGTCGGGCAGCCAGCGCCGCGCGTCGATCAGGCGCAGGCCGTAGTCGCGGTTCAATTCGCCGCAAAACTGCTCGACTGCCGCGACCGACTCGGCGGAATACCAACTGCGGAAATCGCTGCCTTCGGGCGTCAACAGCAGCGTCAGCTCGATGCCCTCTGCCCGGCAGAGCTCGGCCGTCTCGCAGATGGCGCGGCGAGAACTCTCCGCCACCACAAAATGCCGTAGCGACGGATGATACAAGTCGTGTGTCTCGCGCAGAATTTTCACCCGATAGTCGGCGGCAACCGATTCCGAGAGGCCCAGGCGGTTGCCCAGCGGACCAAGCGGCACCTGTTCCCCCTCGCCGGTCAAGGTCCAACGCGGATTCAGACGGTCGAGCAGCTCGCGGCGGTTTTGATGCCACGGCCACAGCCGACGTTTGCAGAACGACGCCAGGAATCGCCAGTCACCCCGGCAACGATGCAGCAAGAGCAACTCATCGGTCTGCGCACGGTATTCGTAGAGCGACTTCCACTCGTTGGCCGCAAAGGCGGGCATGATCTCCAGCACAATCTGCCGAGGGCGAACGCCGGCCTGCAACAGCCGACGCACTTGCAGCAGATTCAGCACCGGCCCGGCGCCCAGATGGCTGAAATTGAAAATGAGCGGATGCGTGGGATCGTCCGACCACGCCTGCGCGAGCTTTTCGGGCTGAAAGCCAAAATCGCAACGCGAGCAACCGACCACAAGCACCAGCGGGCGGTTGGGTTGTTCCTTGAGTCGCTGGCGAAGCACCGTCAAATGCGCGGCGAACTCCGCATCAGGATGCCACCATGTGGCACACCAGAAAAAGCCGAACTGCGCGGCGACGAACGCCAACGCGCCGCAGACCAGCGACGTTCTGGCCCTCGATCGGCAATGCTTTCGGCCTCGGCGCTGCGGCATGTAGGCCAGTTTCGACGAGCGGTTGTGATTCGCTTGACAGATGCCCGGCTTCGTCGTGCTGTGAGGGTGGCGCCGGTTGGCGGGACCATGCTTCGGCGGTCGCCATCGGCACCATCGCGCCTTCCGGCAGGCGCTGGCGTGGCCGACGCCGGCACATTCGTTGCACTCCTTGCGGCGAGAATCTGTACTACAATCGGTAGAGGTCGAATCTTCCGCATGTACCCAGGGAGACTACCATGGCCAAATACGGCGCGAAAGCGAAGCGCGAGGTCAAGAAGGCGATTCACAAAACCAAGAAGGGCACACAAAGAAGCGGCAAAAAGAGCAAAGCCAAAAGCCGCAAGCAGGCCATCGCCATTGGCCTGTCGAAAGCCCGGAAGAAGGGCGCCAAGGTCCCGAAAAAGAAAAGCGCGAAAAAGAAAAGCGCGAAAAAGAAAAAGTAGCGGAGAACGCCTCATATGACCGCAGCATCGAACGAGTTGCCGCCCGGTGGTTCGCCGGCGGGCAATCCTCCGTCTCCCGCGGCCGCATCGCAGCCAGCGGGGCCCTCGGCTGAAGTGCTGAAAGCCGCCTACAAGGCATTCAAGCGCAGGCTGAAGCTGACGCAGCTCGACGACTCCTCGCGCATCGGGCACGGTCCGATGAGCTCGGGGCATGGGTCGTCGATCGCCGGCATTACTCCGCCCGATCAGTATCCGACCGAGATCTGGGAAGAGCTCGTCAAACAAGGCAAGCTGAAGCGTGCCGGCCAGGGCATGTATGCGATGAAGTAGCGGCCTGCGATGTGATGGCGCCTTGTCCAAGCCAAGGAAGCGCTTTCCCCCGTGAACGCTGTCAGAGCCTTTCATGAACGAGCCGATTGACATCTTGCGCTTCCCACGCCGTCAATTCCTGGCTAGCGCGGCGGCCGCCGCGCTTTTGGGCCGCGCGACAACCGGTTGGGCCAACGAAACCCCTCGACAACGCCTGAAAGTTGCCGCCGTCTTCACCGAGTTCACGTTTCGGAGCCACGCCCACGTGATTCTCGAAAACTTTCTAGAGCCGTACCTGTTCAACGGCCGCCGAACCGAGCCGGGCATGGACGTGGTCAGCTTCTACGGCGACCAGTTTCCCAAGGGCGACATGTCGCGGGCGGTCGCCAAGAAATACGGCATCACGATTTACCCCACGATTGCCGAGGCGCTTTGCCTGGGAGGCGAGCAGTTGGCCGTCGACGCGGTGCTTTCGATTGGCGAGCACGGCAATTACCCAGTCAATGCCAAAGGCCAAACCGAATATCCGCGCAAGCGCTTCTTCGATGAAATCGTGGCGGTGTTTGAACGCAGCGACCAAGTGGCGCCCGTCTTCAACGACAAGCATCTTTCGTATCGGTGGGATTGGGCCAGGCAGATGTATGACACGGCGCAGCGGCTGCGCATTCCATTGATGGCCGGCAGCTCGGTGCCTTTGGCCCAACGTCGTCCGCCGCTGGAGCTGCCCGAGGGGGCGAAGATCGCCGCGGCGGTTTCGGTGCACGGCGGCCCGCCCGAAGGCTATGGTTTTCACGCCTTGGAAGTTTTGCAGTCGTTTGTCGAGGCCCGCGCAGGCGGAGAGACGGGCATCTCGCGCGTGGAATACTTCGAGGGCGATGCGCTGTGGCGGACCGCCAACGAGGCGAAGTGGTGGCCGCCGCTGGCCGATGCCGCGATGGCGGCCGAGCTGGGAGCAGGGCAGCCGCCCATCGCCGAACTGGCCAAGAAACTCGGCGTCGAGAAACGATCGCACGGCATCCTGGTGCATTATCGCGATGGGCTGCATGGTTTGGCGCTGGGAATTCCCGGCGGCGCCAACCGCTGGAACTTTGCCTGCCGGCTGCATGGGGAACCGCAGGTTCGAGCGACGCAGCTTTATACCGGGCCGTGGAACAATCGCAACCTGTTCAAGGCCCTGTCGCACGCAATTCAAACGCATTTTCGCGAGCATCGCGCGCCCTATCCGGTCGAGCGCACGCTGCTGGTCACCGGCGCGCTCGACGCGGCGATGGACTCACGGCAAGCCGGCGGAGCGCCGGTTGACACGCCCCAGTTGCAGTTCGCCTACAAGCCTCGCGATTATCGGGCGATGCGCGAGATGGGCGGAAGCTGGCAGATCATCACCGACAAAACGCCCGAGCCGCGGGGGATTGAGCCGGTTGGCCTTTAGTTAATGAAAACGTCGACGGGAACGGCGGGTAACCCAGCGCGGCCGTTGGTTGCAACCGAAGTAAGCGGTCTATTCGCCCGAGATGATTCGGATTGGTCAGCAGACAATTCTGTCAACTGCATGAGGCGTTTGATCTCATCATACACGCCGTGCATAATTACGGGTTGATGACCACCTCACGGTTCGAACCACGGAACAGTATTTCTAAGCCATTAAGAACATCACGGCCTAGAATGCGCTCTGTACCCACAAAATCCGCTTGCACGCGGCACGGATATTACGAACGCCCAAATTTTGAAGGCAAGCGTCGCCGTAGGGCCGCCCGCGACTCCTTGAATTAAGCTCTGGACACCCACTGCTGCCGTCAACTGAATCGCCTGGCAGTCTGCCCACGGGAGGACGCTTGCGTCTGCGCCGGTATCCGGAATAACCCGATCGAGCGTGGTTCCTGGAAAGCCGCGTGTTTGGCGGAACTCGGCCCGAATAATGGCAGCGGCTCGCCTTGATATGCGGGATCGTAATTGAATGCCACGCGGCGGATCCGGCAAGGCGCCTCTTCATTACCGACACATATCAGGAATGGATGGCGTCCGGACGATTCCGCTGCATGGAAGACCGCTACCGGGCTAGTGCCCGATGCGATCACCGCGCCATCCGCGAACCCGATCCATTGGCCGCGATATTGGCTGATTAGCCGATCGCGAACCGCCCAATATTCCAGTTCGTTCTTCCGGCGATCCGGGTGTATCTGGTTGGCGATCTCAGCGGGCAATTGATCAACAATCGGTTTCATCAGAGAATCACAAGATGGATAATTGTGCCTGAAACATTCAACGACTTCTTGAGACCAGCTTCATTCATTGTGGCGCGCAGAGGGCCGTTCAGCAAGGCTGCCGCTTGCCACGATGAGATGACACCAAGCATGTTCGACCTTCGTTCGCAGGATTACAAGCGCAATCCCTACCCCACGCTGGCCGGGCTGCTCGCGGCGGGGCCGGTGGTCAACGTCAAATATCCGATCATCGGCCGCCTGTGGACGGCCACCAGCTACGAAGCCGTCAACGAATTGCTGCGCGACCACCAGACGTTTGTGCGCGATCCGCGCACCGCTGGCCTCAAGAAAGGAGCGAACCTGCCCTGGTGGGTTCCGCGCTCGATGCGGGTGATGGCCGAAACGATGCTTACCCGCGACGAGCCCGATCATCGTCGGCTGCGGGGCCTGGTCGAACAAGCGTTTTTGCGCAGCAGCATTCAGCAGCTTCGCCCCCGGTTTGAAGCGATGGTCACGCAAATGATCGACACGCTCGCCGCCCGACAGCGGCAAACCAGACGGCCAGTCGACCTGGTCTCCGGCCTGGCGCGGCCCTTTCCGCTGGCGGTGATTTGCGAATTGCTCGGTATCCGCGGCCTCATGTCGCTGCCGGTGCGACTATGGCCCTGACACTCCTAAGTCTGATGCCTCGGCGACGACTTATTTCACCATATTTCCGGTCGGATCGGCGCCGCGCGATGAATGCCCGTAGGCTTTTTGCGATTCTTCTTCGGCTGCGCCTCATTCGTGGTGGCCATGTCCGGCTCCCCAGTGGACGTGCGCGTGCGGCAGCGATTCTTTCAGCCGCCCGACTCCTTCGTCGGTCACCTCGGTGCCTTCGAGGTACAATGTGGTCAGATCGTTGCAATCCTCGAGCTGCACCAGGCCGGCGTCGGTGAGCGGCGCGTTTTGCAGAATAAGCTGAGTCAGATTCGGAAGTTGAGTGATGCACGCCAAGGCCGAGTCGTCGATGCGGCTGCGGCCCAACCGCAACGCCCAAAGTTTTTTGAGCCGGGTGAGCCGTTCGAATCCCGCCGAGGTGATCTCGCAGCTTGCGAGGTTGAGCGACTCGAGGTTCGCAAGTTTCGTGAGCGGCTCGATTCCTTCGTCGGTCAGCGAAGTTTCGCCCAGCACCAATCGCCTGAGCGAGGTCAGCCCCGCTAAATGCCGGACACCAGCGTTGCTGACGTCGGTATCGGTGAGCACTAATTCTTTCAGCCGGGTCAGCCCGGCCAGTTGCGCAAGCTGTTCATCGGTGACGTGCCGCGTCTCGATTTGAATCTGATCCATCGCGCCGCGCCGCACCTGTTCGACTTGCTCGGCCAGCGGCAGTTCTTCCAACTCAGTTTCACGAGTCGGCTCCGCCGGCCTGCAGCCGAGCGCGCAGATCATCAACGTTAACGACAGCCAGGTTCGAAGCGTCATCGGGCAGGTCTGGTGAGCGCGCTATTTTCGGAATTCGCAACGCGGGATCCAGGTGAGCCGGCGGCATTGCAGCCCCACAATATAGCGGCCGTCGTCCTGGCGTTGAACATGGCGGACTACCGCCCGCAGCATCTCGCCGGCGTGTTCGACGCGCACCTCGAGGCCAACCGGCAGGCCCCCCGCGTCGGCCACCAGCAAGCTGATGCCGCCGAGCGATTCGCTATGAACTTCGACGCGCCGCAGCCAGCCGCCGATGCGCCAAACCAGCGCGAAATCGCTCTCGGCGTGTTTGAAGAAACGGCTGGCGGCCCGCCGCTCGTCGGTGCAATCGCTTGGATTGGTACGTCGCATCAGAATCAAGTATAGAACATCTGCTGGCGGCGGCGCGAAGGAAGCCGGCCGCCTATTGCCGGCTGAAAAGCACCCGCCGCAGCTCGTCGCGGAAAGGCGGGCTGGAGTCGATCACGCGCTTAAAATCTTCCTTGCCCAGGCTATACATTTCGGCGTCTTCGGCGGCCCGGACGGTGGCGTTGCGCGGCTCGCCGCTGAGCAGGGCCGCCTCGCCGAAAAAATCGCCTACGGACAGTTTTGCCACCTGGCGCGTTTGTCCGTTCTCGCTCACTTCGACCAGGGCCGAGCCGGAACGAATCACATATAGCTTGTCGCCCGCCTCGCCCTGACGGATAATCTCGGCCCCAGCCGGATATTCTTCGAGCGCCATCTTGTCGGCCACGTCGGCCAGCGTGTTGGCCGACAAACTGGCGAATAGCGGACTCTTGCGCAGAAACTCGGCGATGTTCGCCGATTCGGCGACTGACACGTCGGAAATCACGCGGCCATCCACCATGTTCACGATGCGGTCGGCCACGTCCAGAATTCGGTTGTCGTGGGTCACAATCAGAATGGTCGCCCCCTGCTCCTTGGCGAACTTGCGCAGCAGCACAACCACATCGCGGCCCGATTCGCGGTCGAGCGCCGCCGTCGGCTCGTCGGCCAGAATCAGCCGCGGCTCGTTGGCCAACGCTCGGGCGATGGCCACCCGCTGCTTTTGTCCGCCGGAGAGCGCCTCGGGCTTGTAATGCACGCGGTGCCCAAGGCCCAGCGTACCCAGCAGCCCCTCGACACGCTCCTGGATGGCGCCGCGATCAGAGGTTTTCAGTTCCATGGCCATCGAGACGTTTTGAAACGCCGTCAACGATTCAAACAGGTTGTGGGCCTGAAAAATGAAACCCACGTCGCGGCGAACCTCGACCAACTGGCGACTGCTGAGGCCCTTCAGCTCGCGGCCCAGCACACGGATGCTGCCGTCCTGGATGCTGCGCAGCGCGCCGATGAGCGTGAGCAGCGTGGTTTTGCCCGACCCCGAGGGGCCGGTCATGATGACAATCTCGCCGCGGCCCAGTTCCAGGCCATTATCGAACAGCACCTGCTTGCGCAGCTCGCCCTGCCCGAAGCTGTGATTCAGCCCGCTCACACGCACGGTGAACGCCTCATCGTCGGGCGATTGACCATGTTTGCCGCGATGACGCGGCGCAGGATGAGGAGGAGAAGACACGGCGGGTTCGAGCATCAATGGGCGACTCACGGCGGAGTTGCGATTATACCGCGCCCCGCGAGACGGTCTGTAGGGAAACGGACTCCGTGCCGTTCCGCGGGGGGCGACGCAAGGCCGAATCGCCAGTTCACGGAACGGCACGGAGTCCGTTCCCTACAGATGTCAAACGTAAGAACGACCGGCCTTGTTCGTCAAAACCGATCAGAGGCATGCGGAGCCGAGATTGCGCGTTACCCGAACCAGCGGGCCAGAATCAGCAGCAGCGAGGCCCAGGGTTGGTGGCTGCGGCGAAGATGGTCGGCGGCGCCGATTGCTTCGGGAGCATGCACCCGCACCGCCGCGGCCGCTCGGTTCGATTCCGTGGCCGGCTTCTTCGGCTCGCTCGTGTCGCGTCCGCGCGTGTAGCGGCGGCCAAACAGCGAGCCCAGTGGCCCCGCCAGCAGCGCCGGCAGCAACAGCAAGTTGCCAATCAGGGCCGACGTGAGCAGCGTGACCATCATGTAGCCGAAGCGCTGCGTGGGCGTGAACGGACTTAAGGCAAACACCGACAGACCCAGGCCGATCACGCCCCAGCTTTGATACATGGCCCGCGCGCAACCCTTGTACGCCAGCATCACCGCCGCGGGCCGGCTCAACCCGGCTTTCAGTCCGCCGCGGTACATGATCATAAAGTGAACTACGTCGTCCACCGTCACGCCCAACGCCACGCTGGGCGCCATCACCGTGCCGATGTCGACCACCACGCCCAGCCAGCCCATCAGGCCAAACACCATCAAAGCAGGGAAGATGCTCGGCAGCGCCAGGATCAAGCCCGACGACCAATCGCGCACGGCGAGCATCATCACCAGCGTGATCAGCAAAAAGTCGCTGACGAATCCCCAAATTAGGCCCTGCAACAACGACCGCTGGGCTTTGTAGACCAGCGGCACCAGCCCGGTGTAGATGGGCTGGATGCCCTCGACGCCTTTGCGGACTTCTTCATTCAGCACCGGCGTGACATGCCGAGGAATATCTTTCAGCACGTCGCCGTAGTCGACATCCTTCAAAGCGCCCACGCGGGCACTGATTCGCCACAGCTCTTGGCCGTCTTCGTCGATCGCCAGGTAATCGCCGTCGACCATCTCGTCGCGGTGCTCTTCCAGGTGCTTGCTGGTGATCTTGCGCTGCATCTCGTACTCGCGGCCGCGGGTCACGATGCGGCGCAACGGACTGAAGACACTGGGGCCGCGAGATTTTTTGGCTTTAAAATCTTCGGGGTGAGGCAAGTGCGGTGCAAATGTGACTGCCGAAAGCACGCCGCCCACCTCGTCGGTGGCGTCCAGCCGCTCCTGCACGCGCTCGACCAGTTCCATGCGCTCCAAAAAGTCGAGCGAGCACTGCCGCGTGTCAATCTTGAGAATCACCTCCATCGGCACCAGGTCGCCCAGGTGCTTTTCCAGCCAGGTATAGTCGGCCAGAATCTTGGCGTCGGGCGGAAATAGCCGCATCAGATGAACCGACGTCTTGATGCGCGTCATTCCCCAGGTGCACGCGCCCAGCAGCACCAGGCAGCCGACGGTAACCAAGCCATTGCGGCGGATGATCGTTTCGCCGATGCGCCGCCAAAAAACGTCGAAGGCGGTTTCTTCCGTCTGCGACTCGGCGGCATGCGGCTGTTCAGGAACCAACCCGTGCAGCGGCCAAACCTGCAGTGCCGCCGGCACATGAAAAAACAGCAGCAGCGCGCTGACCACCACTCCCACGCCCGAGTACAGCCCGAAAAGCTGAATCGGCACCAACTCGCTGTAGCAGAGGGTCCACAGGCCGACGGCGGTGGTGGCGGTGGCCAAGCTTAGCGGCAGCCAGGCGTGGCGAATGGCCTTGCCGGGCGCCTCGTTGATGTCGGCGCCTTCCAGAAGCTGATCGCGGTAATAATTCGAGAGGTGAATGGCACCGGAAATAGTCGCCACATACACCAGCGACGGCATGGTGAGCAGAATGGCATTGACCGAGATCCATCCGAGCGGCTGACCCAGCAGGAGCGGCGAATACCAAACGATGGCCAGGCTGGCGGCGGCGCCATAAATGCCGGCGAAAAACACGATCATGATGAGTTTGATGTTGCGCAAGCACCACCACGAGATGATCAGTCCGATGCCGGCGGCCAGCCCCGCCAGCCGGTAGAGGCTCTTTTCGCCCGCTTCGTCGATGGCCACGTTGTCCACCGGCGGCCCGCCCATGTGCAGTTGATCGAGCGTAATGCCCGATTCGTCGGCGGCGGTGCGCACGGCGTTAACGCAGTTGCGCAAGTGATCCTTGCCGTCCTGCGAGAGTGTGAGCACCAGGCAGGTGGTTTCGGCATCGGGACCGATGAGGGTGCCGCGCAGCCGGCCCAGCGCCTCGTCTTCCGAGAGATTGATGGGCTCGGTGGTGAGCCGGTCGATCAGGTCGGCGCCAGTAACCGCCCCCGTGAAATAGCGGGTTTTCTCTTCGCGGGCCTCTGCGGCGGCGGCTGGCAGCGGCTCGCCATCCACCTGCTCGCGCTGGGGATCGAGCTTCGAGACCATCAGCCGCAGCCGCTGGTCGTCCAAGGTGCAGCCGTCCCAGCTCACCAGAATGAACTGTTCGTTGGCAAAATGGCTGCGAAACCACTTAAAGGTGGTGGTTTCTTCATATTGGGCGGGCAGCCACTGGGCAACGTCGTTTTTGTTGCTTTTTAAGGCCCGAAACGCCCCCGCCATGACCGGCACGAACAGCACCGCCGAGATCATCAAGATCGTCAGGCTGTGGCGGTCGTAAAAAGAACGCTTCATATTGCTGCGATGCGACTTACGGCCTGGCGACGGCCGCAGGGTGCGCGACATCCATGAGGGCGTGGAGGGTTGAGAACCGGGCAAGCACACGCCGTCTCGCCGACCACCTCACGGGGGGCGAAACCGCCGTAGCATCTTGCTAGTGTAGCCAGTCGGGGCGGTTGAGGGAATGGGAAAGAGGCGCCGCGCGGAACCGGAGACACCCAGCCCCAGTGAACGCCGCATCGACCCGGAGCGGCAGCTAAGGACGGGGGTGCGCCGGCCCGGGGGATCGAAACGGTTCGCTGCAATGGGCGTCCGGCCAGAGAACTTCTGAGTGTCCCCGGCTCCACGCGGTGTGCAGATGTGGTTTCCATGATAAACGTAGCGACCGGGCGAAACCGGGCGCGAACTTGCAATTCTTTGCCGAACTCTAAATTGGTATCGAGCCTGGCAATTGCCAAACTCGGCCATGGGGAATGCAGTGCCGATCTCGGGGGATGCCTTGGCACCCGCTTCGTTGACCGCTTAATCGCCCACTATCGCCTCCACCGAAAAATTGCCGTAAAGTAATTCGCCGGGGCATCGCCAAGGCTCTGCCACCAGCCACCAGCCACCAGCCACAGACCACCAAACTGGATTCCCGCATTTCTTTGCGGAACTCACCGACATGCCTCGCTACAACCCCGCCACGCTCGAACCCAAGTGGCAGCAATATTGGCAACAGCACAAGACGTTTCAAACGCCGCGGCTGCCGACTGCTGAAAAACTCTACGTGCTGGACATGTTCCCCTATCCCAGTGGCGATGGGCTGCACGTCGGGCACCCCGAAGGCCAAACCGCCACCGACATCATCTGCCGCTATCAGCGTATGCGGGGCAAATGTGTGCTACACCCCATGGGCTGGGACGCCTTCGGCCTGCCCGCCGAACAACACGCCATTCGCACCGGCACGCATCCGCGTGTGACCACCGAGAAAAACATCGCCACCTTTCGGCGGCAAGAAAAGATGCTCGGGTTCAGCTACGACTGGGACCGCGAGCTGAGCACCACCGACGTCGAATATCTGCGCTGGACGCAGTGGATTTTTTTGCTGATCTTCGACACTTGGTACGACGAAGCGGCGGGACGGGGACGCCCGATCGCCGAGCTGCCGATACCCAACGAAGTGCAAGCCGCCGGCCCGGATGCCGTCCGTCGCTTTCAAGACGAGCACCGGCTGGCCTATCAACTCGAAGCCCCGGTCAACTGGTGCCCGGCGCTGGGCACCGTGCTGGCCAACGAAGAAGTAAAAGATGGGCTGAGCGAGCGCGGCGGGCATCCGGTGGTGCGCATTCCGCTGCGGCAGTGGATGCTGCGCATCACCGCCTACGCCGATCGGCTGGAGAGCGACCTGGCCTCGCTCGACTGGTCGGAGAGCATCAAGGCCCTGCAACGCAACTGGATTGGCCGCAGCACGGGGGCGGAGGTTGATTTTTTTCTGGCAGATGCGGACGCGGGACACGAAGACACGGAGAGGGGGGGAGGCGGAAACACGGGGATAGAAACAGATGAAGGCGCGCTGCGGCCCAGCGAGACTCTCCCCATCTCCGCGTCTCCGCGTCTCCCCCTCTCCCAATCCGCATTGCAAACGTTCGACGTATGGAAGCGCGGCCGCGCCCGCGAGGGTTACCCGCGCAAACCAGCCAACGACGTGCTGCGCATCTACACCACGCGGCCCGATACGCTGTTCGGCGCCACCTACATGGTGATTGCTCCCGAGCATCCGCTGGTCGAAGGGCTGACTACGCCCGATCGCCGGGCCGAGGTGCGGGCCTATTGCGAACAAGCGGCCCGCAAAAGCGATCTCGACCGCACCGATCTGGCCAAACAAAAGACCGGCGTGTTCACCGGCTCGCACGCGATCAATCCGGTCAACGGCCAGCTCGTGCCGATCTGGGTGGCCGATTATGTGCTGATGGGTTATGGGACCGGCGCGATCATGGCGGTGCCGGCCCACGACACGCGCGACCATGAGTTTGCCGTGGCCTACAACCTGCCGATCGTGGCCGTGGTCGATCCGCCCGCCGGTGCGCCCGACGTTTCACGTGAGGAAGTGCTCGCCGGCCGGGCGGCGTTTACCGAAGAAGGCCGCGCGATCAACTCGGGCGCCTACGACGGCCTGACAACCGCTGAATTCAAACAGAGAATCACCGCCGACCTGACCCGCGCGGGGCTGGGGCGCGAAGCGGTCAACTACAAGCTGCGCGATTGGCTCTTCAGCCGGCAGCATTTCTGGGGCGAGCCGTTTCCGATTTTGCACGAGCTGGACGGCGAGGGGAAACCCACCGGCTTGCTGCGGGCCATTTCGCCCGATGACTTGCCGGTCAATCTGCCCGACATGTCGCACTTTAAGCCGCACGGCCGCCCCGAGCCGCCGCTGGAAGAAGCGCCCGCCGAGTGGCTTTACCCGGTCATCGACGGCCGGCGCTACAAGCGTGAGACGAACACCATGCCGCAGTGGGCCGGAAGTTGCTGGTACTATTTGCGGTTCCTCGATCCGCGCAACGATCGGGCCTTTGTCGATCGCGAGGTCGAGCGCGCCTGGATGCCGGTCGATATTTATATTGGCGGGGCGGAGCATGCGGTGCTGCACCTGCTCTATTCGCGGTTTTGGCACAAAGTGCTCTACGACCGCGGCCTGGTGAGCACGCCCGAACCGTTTCAGCGGCTGGTCAATCAGGGCATGATTCTGGGCGAGGTCGAAGACACCGGCCGCGCCTACAAGATGTCGAAAAGCCGCGGCAACGTGATCAACCCCGACGACGTGGTTAAAGAGTACGGGGCCGATTCGTTGCGGCTGTTCGAGATGTTCATGGGACCGCTCGAAGCCACCAAACCCTGGAGCATGGAAGGCGTGAACGGTGTGCGCGGCTTTCTGGACCGCGTGTGGCGGATGATCGTCAACGAACGCAGCGAAGCCGTCGAACTGAACGTCGCTGTGCAATCGGTCGAGCCGACCGCCGAGCAAAGCCGCGTGCTGCACCGCACCATCCGCGAGGTAACCCAAGACATCGAGCGGCTGAGCTTCAACACAGCCATCGCCAAAATGATGGAGTTCACTAATTTCTTCTTCAAAGCCGACCCGCGCCCCCGCCAGGCGATGGAGACCTTGGTGCTGCTGCTCTCGCCCTTTGCCCCGCACTTGTGCGAAGAGCTGTGGCAATTGCTCGGGCACGAAAAGACTTTGGCTTACGAAGCGTGGCCCGGCTATGACGAAACGCTCATCCAGGAAGACACCATCGAAGTGCCGGTGCAGATCAACGGCAAAGTACGCGGCCGCGTGTGCGTGGCGGCGGGCGCCGATGAGGCCGACCACGAAGCCGCCGCCCTGACCGATGACAAAGTCTCCGCTCAGCTCGCCGGCAAAACCATCGTCAAAAAGATCATCATCGCCGGGCGAATGATTAACTTTGTCGTCAAGTAGACTGCGGCAGGCAAAAAGATGGAGGGTAAAAGATGGTCTACATGATTCACGAGGCATGATGAACGTGACTTATAGTCCGTTGGTTCATCGTCTGCTCGCGTTTACCTTCCGTTCATGGCCCGGAATGTCAGTATTCTTGTTCGCTTTGGCGCCCGACTCCGGGAGAAGCGAACGAATCTCGGGCTGTCCCAAGAGGCGTTCGCCGATTCATGCGGCTTGGATAGGACTTATATCAGCGGCATCGAACGCGGTAAACGCAATGTCTCGTTGCTGAACATCGAGACGATCGCGAAAGCTCTTGGCGTCACCGTTTCGGAACTGACGCAAGGACTTTAACGCCTCGGGTTCCATGCCACGTTCGGTTCTCGACATTTTCGACGTTTCGTTGGAGTTCCTCACGCACGTCGTAATGGACAATCCAAGCCTGCGCGGAATGGTTCTTGGCTATATCGCGGAAGCGAAGCTTCGAGAAACGCTCATGGGGCACGGGCGCGCCACCGCGTTCCGCAAAGACGACGACCACGACCGAAAACGCAAGGGCGACCTAGTCGTCACCTACGAAGGTTTCGAGTTCAAGATTGAGGTCAAGTCGCTGCAAACCAACACGGTAGAAATGCTTACGGACAACGGCGAATGGGTCCGGAAGATCATCAAGCAGAAAGGAAGGGGCCAGGGCAACGCGGCTTACATCCCGCTGTGGGAACGTCTTCGAGATCATGCAGAATACCGCGGCCAGTTCCAGTGCGACGCAAGTGACCGGCGATTGGTAACGCTTCCCGACGGCAGCAAACTCGAGACCACAAGCCTTTTGTTTGGAGAGTTCGATATCCTCGCGGCGAGCGTTTTCGCCTTTCGGGAAAAGTGGGATTTCGGATTTGCCCTGAACCGCAATTTGCCGGTCTCCAAGAATCCGCGATATTCAAGCTACCAGCGCCAGCAACTGATCGCCAGCCTGATCCCGATCACATGGCCGCTTCAGCCGCCGTTTGTCAGCGACGTCTACCAATTGCTCGATCAACTCGTGGCGAATGAGCAGGCGCGACAAGAGGGCAAAGCTGTCGAGCCACAAGTTGAGGTAGTCGTGGAAAAGCCAGCGAAACACGCCGAGGTCGTTGAAGAAGAGAACCTCAAGGTCGTAAAGAAGAAAACGAGGCGGAAGAAGAAATCTTGACCTTCCGCTTCTGAAAAACGATGAAATACGAATGGTTCTTTCGGGCGTGCTCTTGTTTCTTGAGCCGACTGATACCCGCCCTGTTGCTCCTCACGACCACGAACAAGTCCTTGGTGTAAAAGCCGAGTGACTCGGATCCCGTGATGATTTCGATGTGCGTCAGACGCTGCTTGTTGGCGCTCACTTCGTCCTGGCACTTCACGATGAACATCCCGTTCGGCTTCAACACGCGATACGCTTCGCGCCCCGCACGCGCATAGAGATCAACCACGGCATCATGCCACTTCGGCGCGTCCGCGGCTTCAAGTTCATCCGTCGCCTTGCCATGCGAGTATGCTCTACGAAAACTTGCGTGGGTTCCTGACCCGGCCAGATGGTCTTCGCTCCTGCGGAACAGCCCTTCCATATAAGGAGGGTCGAGAACCACGCAATCGAGCGAACAGCTCTCGTAAGGCAGGTCGCGGCAATCCACCTCGGACCGGATCTTACCGGCCATGTGGGACGGGATGCCCTCAGTCTTCGCCGCGATGTCCGATGCAAAAAGCGTGTAGTCGCCTGGATCTATGTCGCGCCAGAATGCGCCCTGACCGTAGGTCACGTCGGCAATCGTGGCGCCGAGTGGGACATGCAGGGCAAGGATCTGAGCGAAAACCTCGGCATTGTTGCCAATATGGGCTGAGAATACCAAATCGGTGGTCGCCTCGCCCCCAGCAACGCGTTTGCCGTTGTTCGTTGGTTCAATCGACGCATCGAACAGGCGTGCTTGGCGATCACGCGCGCGTCGCGCCTTCGGTGGCTGCATTTCCATGGTCAATTCATCCTTGCGCCTCTGTTCACCCAATAGGCTTTCCTTGATGACTATATGTCACAGTTCCGTTTTATGCAATACTCTCTATGCGCATATCGTCCGTCGCACCCGCGGAACGCTAGGTAGGCAGCACATCGCCAACGCTCGCTTGATTCAGAAAGGCTTCGGCTCGTCGCCCTCAAACCATGCCTGCGGTGGAAACAAAGTCCTTCGGGCTTCGTCCCAATCGATCGTTGAACCCATCCGTTCAATTCGCGACTGAGAGTCGGCGGTCAACTCACCGCGCGGCTCCTGGCAATGAGAATGTACGTCGTCAGATTCAAAGTTCATCGATCTCAGAATTCACGAATCGCCGTTCATCACTTCAACGCTCATACGCAAATTCTCGGCTGCATTTGTTTGCGAGTCAACCGTTCGATCACATCGACGACGCGATGGCCAGATGATTTGGGTGATTCGTCGTTAGGTCGAACTTGGCCGACCTCCCCGCGCCGGCATAGAATAGCGATAGACGAATCACCCCGGACGGCGCAGGAAGGAAACGCATGGCAGCTAACCGCGATAGCAAAGATCACGTGCAGACGGTCGAAATCCGCGGGCATATCATCGACAGCCTCATTCTGCCCAAGGTGCTCGATGTGATCACCAGCCGCGGCGGAGCGTTTCGCATCCAAAACATCGCCATCGGGCAGGCCCGCAGCGATCCCAGCCATGCCCTGATCGAAGTCTCCGCCGCCAGCGAAGAGCAATTGCGCGACATTCTCGAGCAGATCGCCGACCACGGTGCCGTGCCTACCGCCACGCACGACTGCCGGTTGGTCGCCGCCGACATGGACGGCGCCTTCCCCGAAGGATTTTATAGTACGACGAACCAGCGCTCCGAAATCCGGCTCGATGGGCAGTGGCTCGCCGTGGACGATCAAGAGATGGACTGCGGCGTGCTAGTCGAGCCGGCGGAGCGGCGGGCACGGTGCGTGCCGATGTGCGAAGTGCGCACCGGCGATCAACTGGTGGTGGGGCACACCGGCGTGCGCGTGTTTCCCGAGCAGCGGGCCACCGAACGGCAGATGTTTGAGTTTATGGGCAGCGCCGTCTCGACCGAAAAACCCAAGGGGCTGGCCGTGCGCGAAATCGCCCGTGAACTGCAACGCACGCGAGGTTCGCAAGGCCGGGTGTTGTTGGTCGGCGGCCCGGCCATCGTACACACCGGCAGCACCGAGCATCTCTGCCACTTAATTCGCGGGGGCTATATTCAGGTGTTGTTTGCCGGCAACGCCCTGGCCACGCACGACATCGAGCAAGCGCTCTTCGGCACCAGCCTGGGCATTCACATGGAACGCGGCATTCCCACCGAAGAAGGCCACGAGCATCACCTGCGGGCGATCAACCGCATCCGCCGCCTGGGCGGCATCCGCCGGGCGGTCGAGACCGGCGCGCTCACTTCGGGCGTGATGTACGAATGCGTGCGGAACAACGTCGATTTTGTGCTGGCCGGCAGCATCCGCGACGACGGTCCCCTGCCCGAAGTCATCACCGACGTGCTGGTGGCCCAGCGCGAGATGCGGCGGCAGTTGCATGGCGTCACGTTTTGCCTGATGATCGCCACGACGCTGCACTCGATCGCCGTGGGCAACCTGCTGCCCGCCTGGGTGAAGGTGGTGTGCGTCGATATCAATCCGTCGACCGTGATTAAGCTGAACGACCGAGGCTCGTTTCAAACGGTGGGGCTGGTGACCGATGTCGAGCCGTTTTTGCGGTCGTTGGTCTTGGAACTGGAGCACACGGCGAGCGTATGACCGAGCCGCATATTTTGATGTGCCCGCCCGACTATTACGGGATCGAGTACGAGATCAACCCCTGGATGAATCGCCAGCGGCAAAGCGATCATGCCTTGGCCGTGCGGCAATGGAGCGCGCTGCGCACGCTGCTCGAAGCCTCGGGTGCGCACATTTCGACACTCGAACCGGTCAAGGGCCTGCCCGACCTGGTCTTCACGGCCAACGCCGCCTTGATCCATCAGCGACGGGCGATTCTCGCCCATTTCCGTCATCCGCAGCGGCAGGGCGAAGAGCCGTTCGACGAAGCCTGGCTGACGGCTCAGGGCTTTGAGGTCGAGCGCGTGCCCAGCGACGTTTATTTCGAGGGGGCGGGCGACGCGCTGTTCTGCGGCGACACGTTGTTTGCCGGCTATCGCATTCGCAGCGACGCACGCGGACATCAACAGATCGGCGAGCGGCTCGCTTGCCGCGTGATTCCGCTGGAACTGGTCGATCCGTATTATTATCACCTTGATACTTGCTTTTGTCCGCTAGCGCCGGGTCGCGCGATCTACTATCCGCCCGCCTTCGACGATTATGGCCTGCGTGCGCTGCGCGAGTCGGTCGAAGAATTGATCCCGGTGTGCGACGACGAAGCACGGCGTTTTGCGTGCAATGCGGTGGTGGTGGGCCGCACGGTGGTGACCAACGCCGGCTGCCCCGAGTTGCACGCGCAACTGCGAGCCGGCGGTTTCGAGCCGCGCGAGACGCCGCTCGACGAGTTCGTGAAAGCCGGCGGCAGCGCCAAGTGCCTCACCTTGCGCCTCGACGGCGAAGAAGCGGCAAGCTGGCGCGATTGCGACAGATGCCATTGAACAACGAGACGATGGATGCAGTCGAATTGACCGCCGCGCTGAAAGAGGAGGCGCGCCGGCTGGGTTTCGATCTGGCGGGGGCGTGCCCGGCGGTCTCGCCCGCAGGGCTTGATCGCTTTCATGCCTGGCTGGCGGCGGGCTATGCCGGCGAAATGACTTATCTGGCGGGCCGGGCTGAGGCCTACGAGCATCCCCGCCAGGTTCTCGACGGCGCCCGCAGCCTGTTGATGCTGGCGACCAATTACCGCACGCGGCAACCACCCGAGGCCGGCGCCGGTCGCGGACGAATCTCGCGCTATGCCTGGGGCAACGATTACCACGACGTCATCCACGAGCGGTTGAAGCAACTGGTTGGTTTTTTTCACGCGCTCGCGCCCCAGGGCAAGGCCCGCGGCGTGGTCGATACTGCGCCGTTGCTCGAACGCGAGGTCGCCCAGCTCGCCGGACTCGGCTGGATCGGCAAAAACACCCTGCTGCTCAACCGGCGGTTGGGAAGCTGGTTTTTTCTGGCCGCGCTGCTGACCGACGTCGAGCTGGCTTACGACGATCCGCATGCCGCCGATCATTGTGGCACGTGCCGCGCGTGTCTCGATGCTTGCCCGACCGATGCCTTCGTGGCACCTTACGTGCTCGACAGCCGCCGGTGCATCAGCTATTTAACCATCGAGCTGCGCGCGGCAATTCCGCCGGAGCTGCGCGGCGGCCTCGGCGATTGGGTATTTGGTTGCGACGTTTGCCAGGATGTATGCCCGTGGAATCGCAAAGCGCCGGCAACCGGCGAGTCGTCGTTTGAACCGGCCGCCGGCAGCAACCCGCTCGAATTGGCGCCGTTGTTTGAACTTGATGATGCCGGATTCCGCGCTCGCTTTCGGCACACGCCGTTGTGGCGGGCCAAGCGCCGCGGACTGCTGCGCAACGCCGCTGTGGTGCTGGGCAATCAGCGCCACGCCGCCGCGCTGCCGGCCTTGGTGCGCGGCCTGAACGACTCAGAGCCGCTGGTTCGCGCGGCCTGCGCATGGGCGTTGGGCCAATATGGCCAGCAGCCGGCGCGCGAGGCATTGCTCGCGCGCCGGGCAATCGAGACCGACGCCGACGTAAGCGACGAAATCACAGCGATGCTCAGCCTGAGCTGTTGAGCATTCTATTGGCGGCGGCGACCGAAACCAAACGCGGCGCCCGGCGGCAGGTCGATCTTTTCGCCTTGCATCTTGGCAAACTGCTCGCGCTGCTCGGCGGTCAAGACAGCCAACGACTTCTCGTTCGACTCTTTCATAATCTCCTGCATTTTTTCCCGACCGCCTTGGGACGAGAAGCTCTCACGAATCTTGTTGCGCGATTCTTCGCCGATGCTGTTGAGCCGCTGCTTCTGCTCGTCGGTCAGCTTCAGCTCGGCGGCCACCTTTTCGTCGTTCAGCGCGCGAGGGCCTTGGGCTTGCAATACAATTTGTCCGAGCCGATCGGACTGTTCTTTGTTGAGAATCTTGGCGGCTTCGTCGGCGGCGGTCTTGGACTTTTCGCCCATCTCCGCAAACTTCTTTTGCCGCTCGTCCTCGCTGGCATTGCCCAGGCCGCCACGCAGATCTTGCATTTGGCTGCGATAATCTTCGGTCAGCCTGGTAAGCTCGGTCTTCTGCTCGTCGCTGAGCTTCAAGGCATCTCGCACCTCGGAAACGGCCAACAGATTGACCCGCATGCCGTCGGTCGAGCCGCCAAACGCTCCGCCGCGGCCTTGGGCCAGGGCCTGCGAGCCGAGCGCGAACGTGGCAAGAGTCATCAACAACGCAATTCTGGTCGGGCGAACGGTGGACATCGGACTAAACTCCTGGAACAGTGAACAGATGAGAAACGCGAACCGACGGCGCACCTGCCCAGGCACGTCGGCACTCCGGCATGATAGTACCCTCGAATGCGCAAAAGGTTTCGCGCAAAATCGCCAAATCCGCCAATTTCATCGCCAGCATGGAATATCTGCCAGCAGCGGCCTTCTTGCCGAGAAGGCCGCCGGCGCGATAGAATTCGCTAACGGGGTTGTCGGGAGGACAACATTCATGCGAATTCGCAGAGGCGTGCTGACGCTCGTCATCGGTATTTTTGCCGCCGATCGGGCCGTGGCTCAGGCGCCTTCGGTGGTGCAACTGCCTTCGTTCTCGTTCTATACGGTCGATACGACCGTTTCGGTGCCCGACCGCGGCACGGCCAGCCTGGGCGGTGTCGGACGATCGAGCACCGGGTCGACGGCCTTTGGACCCGGGCTGGGGCCACCGAACCGAGCCTTTGGCCGCAGCCTCAGCTCCAGCAGCGTCTCGGTACGGGCGTCGATCCATGATTTCGAGGCGCTGGATCGGGCGACGCTAGATCGGGCTGGCTCGCGGGACCCGCATCCTCGTTCGAGCCGTCCTGGTTCGAGCAGCGTTCGGCGGCCTGGTGCCGGGCCGCGTACTTTCGCAGAGCGGCAGGCGACTTTGAGGGCCGACCGTGTGCCCTTGCGTAGCGTGGCCGAAGCGCGGCGGTTGCACGCCGCCAGCGCCGCCGCCGACGAATCGGAAGTGCTGGCTGACCTGGAGCATGCACGCCACGCCGTCGCCCAAGGCAAACCCGGCGTCGCCAAGATCTATTACAAAATGGCCCTGCGGCAGGCTTCCAGCAAGCTGAAGCCGCAGATCAACCGCGAGCTGGCGGCGCTTGCCAAGTAAACCGGGCTATCTGTAGGGAACGGACTCCTACAGACCCTAGCCCGGATTCTGATGAATAGATCCGGGCTAGGGGCGTTACGGCTACCGCTCAGCTCCTGGCGGCCACTTCGGCGGCGCTGGAGATGTCCTCCGCTTCCGCGTCCTCGAGAATGTGCTCGACGCGCTTGGCGTCATCACCGTCTCGGGCATCGACGGCGATCAGGATGTTGCCGCCCTTGATCTTGCCTTCATATTGCTTGGCTTCGAACTCGGGCAGACCCATCCCAATGAGCGCGCCGGTGACGCCGCCCACCGTGGCCCCGACCGCGGCGCCGCCCAGCGTGGCCATGATTGGCCCGGCCGCGATGAACGGGCCGAGCCCCGGAATGGCCAGCGCGCCGATGCCCGCCATCCATCCCAGCGCCCCGCCCAGCACGCCGCCGGTGACGCCGCCCGTCGTGGCGCCTTCGGGCGCTTTGGTGTGATGCTCGTGGGCGAAATCTTTCGTGCCCGATTTATCGGGCAGCAGAACCGAGATCCGATCGCTGAACCCCGCCGACTTCAACTGCTCGACGATCTTGATGGCTTGCGGCTCGCTGTTGGCGATACAAAAAACCGTACGTGACATAACGATTCTCCCTTGAAAAAGGTGTGGTGATGGCGCTGCTTGCTTTCACTTCAACTGCGTTCGGCCGACTTCCAGTTCATCGACGATCCGGCTGCCGCGGGCGATGCGCTTGGCGTCGTTGACAATGGTGATTTTCTCGTCTTCGCTATCGACCGGCCCTCGTAGCGTGACGGTGCCGTCGCGCGCAATGATTTTGACATTGTGGGCATTGGTCGAGAGCGAATCATCCTTGGTGATCGCGCGGCGAATCGCCGCCGCGGTCTGCACGTCCTCGCCTGATTCCGACTGATTATCGGCAGTCACGGCGTCTTGGTCTCGATCGCGCCGGTTTCGCCGCGTATTGGTGGCATCGTTCTGGCCCGCATCGCTTCGGTCATCGGCGAGATCTGCATTGCCGGCGAGCCGCGGGGCGGGCGAAATCGCCGAGGAGTCATCGGCAGCTCTGCCGGATGCCGAGGTCGAATTGTTCGCAGCATTGCCGGGCTTGGCGGTCGTGTCGCTGCAGCCCGTCGAAAGCAACGCGATTAACGACAGAGAAAATAAGGTTCGTGCAGGCATGGGTGGCCTTTCGGAAAAAAAGATTGGTGGTGGAAGCTCGGCCAAGGGTGCGACTCTCATTCCCGTGCCTAAGCAATGCGGGCCGTCCTCAGATGGCGCGCAATTCCCTCTTGCGTCGAATTGCGATGCGCCGCTAGCTATGTGTCCGGCGCCGCTCGAGTGAAGGTGAGGAATGCGTCATCCGCGTCGCCGTTCCGATTTCGATCAAGCCAAAGATGACGTGCGGCAACCAGACTTGCCTGCTCACTCGCCGACTGAAAGCAAATAGTCAATCAGTGCTTGTTGGTCTTCGGGCGTAAATCCATTCGACTCATCAGCCCAAAGCTCGTGGCCGATGCCTTGCACATGAACCGCCGATAGATCTGCCGAGGCGCGGTTTGCCTCGACCACGCGCTTCCGCAGCCGCCGATCAACCAGCGCTCGCAGGCTGTTGGCCGGGTCGGGCAAGACGCCTGACACCAACGTGCCGGCCATGCCAAGCTGCGAGTCGGCATCCGGCCCAACGGCCACGCCGCCGTCGTGCAGGTAGGGAGCAGTCCACGCCAGTCCGTCGAGTGACAAGCGGCGCACGTGACGCCCGCCAGCCTACGTCGCGCGTCTGCGACGTTTCCGCCACGGGCCAGCGGTCTTTAAGCTCGACTGGGCCTTGGCCGGTCCGATCCGCTATCATGCGGCACAAGCGGCATTGGCCTCAATGAAAAATGGCAGAAAGTTCAAGACCGATCGAGCTACCATTTCCAGCCGTCGCGCAACTGCTCGTTGACCACGCAGCCCTCGGGCCAGCGGCCCTGATAGAGATCGACGATGCATTGAGCCGCCATCGCCGCCATGTCGCGCAGGCTTTGCTCGTCGAGTCCGCCCATGTGTGGACATAGCAGCACGTTGTCGAGCTTCAACAGCGGGCTATCGAGCGGCAACGGCTCGGTCTGAAAAACATCGAGTCCGGCGGCCATCAAGTGTCCGCTCGCCAAGGCATCGGCCAGGGCATGTTCATCGACCAGCCCGCCGCGGGCCGTGTTGATGAGCACGGCGCCTCGCTTCATGCTGGCCAGTGATTGGGCATTGATCAGCTTGGTAGTCTCGGGCGTGCAAGGCATGTGCAAGCTGACGATGTCGGCGGTTTGCAGCAACTCGTCGAGCGAGACCAATCGCACGTCGTGCATGCGAGCGAATGCCTCGTTGGGCCAGGGGTCGTAGGCGATCACGGTCAAGCCCAGGCCGACCGCCCGCGGCACCACCGCTTGGCCGATGCGACCCAGTCCGGCGAGCCCCAGCGTGCGACCCGCCAATCGCGGCAGCGCTTTGCGCTTCCAGACGCCGCTGCGCACTTCCCGATCGCGGCCGGGGAAACCGCGAAATACTCCCAGCAGCAAGGCCAACGTCTGCTCGGCCACGGAGTGATGGTTCGTACCTGGCACAATGGTGACCAGCGTGTCCAGCTCGCTGGCGGCGGCCACGTCGATGGCGTCGTAACCCACACCCATGCGTGCAATTACCCGAAGCCGGGCTTTTTCCAACACTTCGCGGGTATACAACTCGCTGCCGGCCAGCACCGCCGAGACGCCGGCAAGCTCGCCAATCAGCACTTCTGCATTGGCAATCGACTCCGAAAGATTCGCCTTGGGATAGGCGAATTCCAAGCCGGCCTGTTCGAGCGCATCGCGATAGGGTCCGGGCTGGTTTCTAATGACGGCGGGACTGACGAGAACGCGGGGCATCTGGTGAGGGTTTAGGAGTTGGGGATTGGGGTTGTGAGCGGCGCTACGAGAGCAACCAATTTGCGAAGATGGCTATCAAGATGACAATACCGATGCCGATTTGCAACCGGCCGATTT
The DNA here is from genome assembly GCA_025927475.1 of Pirellulales bacterium. Taxonomy (GTDB): domain Bacteria; phylum Planctomycetota; class Planctomycetia; order Pirellulales; family JAICIG01; genus JAICLL01. The sequence goes on along the minus strand of JAICLL010000043.1, from coordinate 13,437 downwards.
GCCTCATGCAGAGGCCGAGCAGGGTGAAGATGGTGCGATTGTCCATAGCACTAATACGCAAAATGCAGGGGCCGATTGCCACGTTCCGACGTCGGGTTTAGAATCGCCTTCCATCAAGGAGGCTGGCTTACACGCGTTTTCCTGCACCTTGAACCCTGAACCCTGAACCCTCATGCCGGCCAAAATCCAAATCATCGGCATCGGCGACGACGGGCTGGAAGGCCTGACCAGCGCGGCACGCCAACTGATCGAACAGGCCGAGTTACTGGTTGGCGCCGATTATACGTTGGCCCGCGTGCCGCCCAGTAAGGCCGAGCGGTTGGTGGTGGGCGGCAATCTCGATCAGGTGGTCGAGCGGCTGGCCCGCACGCCGGAGAAACGCACCGCGGTGCTGGTTTCGGGCGACCCGCTGTTTTATGGCATGGCCCGCTTTCTCTGCGACAAGCTCGGCAAAGAGCGGTTCGAGGTCTTGCCGCACGTCAGCAGCATGCAGTTGGCGTTTGCTCGTGTGAAAGAAAGTTGGGAAGACGCCTATCTGACCAACCTGGCCAATCACCCGCTGGAGCAGGTGGTCGAGAAGATTCGCACGGCGGAGAAAGTCGGGTTGTTCACCACCGAGGCGGCGCCGCCGGCGTCGGTGGCGCGGGCGCTGATGGCCCGGCGGATCGATTATTTTTCGTCCTATGTGTGCGAGAATCTTGGCTCGCCCGACGAGCGGGTCACGCAGGGCTCGCTCGAAGAACTCGCCGAGCAGGAGTTTTCGCCGCTGAACGTGATGGTGCTGGTGCGCAAGCCCGGCGCCCCCGATCGGCCCAGCGAGCGCGTCGGCCGCCGGCTGTTGGGCAATCCCGACGAAGCGTTTTTGCAAACCAAGCCCAAGAAAGGCTTGTTGACGCCGGCGGAAGTGCGTTCGATCGCGCTGGCCCAAATGGACCTGGGACCGACCAGCACCGTGTGGGACATTGGCGCGGGCAGCGGCTCGGTGGCCATCGAGGCGGCTCAACTCGCGTCGGCGGGCACCACCTACGCCATCGAGATGGACGCCGACGACTACAACCTCATCACCGCCAACGCGCAGCGTTTCGGAGTCGCCAACCTGGTGCCGGTGCTGGGACGCGCGCCCGAAGCTTGGAACGGCCTGCCCGACCCTGACAGCATTTTTGTCGGCGGCAGCGGGCGCGAGATCAGCCAGCTCGTCGATCAGGCGTATGGCCGGCTGCGAGCCGGCGGGCGGCTGGTGGCCAACGTCGGCAGCATCGAAAATCTGGCCGAGGTGCATGCCGTGTTGCACCGCCGCACCGGCGACGTGAAGGTCTGGATGATCAACGTCGCCCGCGGCATGCATCAGCTTGAGCGAGTGCGGTTCGACGCGTTGCCGCCAACGTTTTTGTTGGCGACCGTCAAGCCGGGATAAGGCCCTAGAGCTTCCGCCCAAGGACCCCGGTGGCTGGGGCAGAGCCTAAGCGATGCCCCGGCTGATCCGCTTCCGGGGCATCGGCAAGCCTCTGCCCCAGCCACCAGCTAAAGTCGGCTCTCGCTTCCCGAAAGTAGCGCTACTTTCGCGGAGCGAAAGGCGACGATTGCGACCGATCATTTAGCTCGACGTCAACACCACGACGGCTTCGCCGGGAATCCACCAGCCGGCGTCGGTGTCGAGCGGCGCGGCGCCTTTGCCGCCGTATTGCGGCGCCTCGCTGGACCACAGGATGCGCCATTCGCAGCCTTCGACCGGCGCCAACAGCGGCTGCGGCGCCGAGTTGATGCGCAGCTCGCAGCCAAAATTCACCACCAGCAGGCGATTGCCTTCGGCGCCTCCGAAGAAGCGCAGCAGGAAGGCATCGTCGCTCAACCGGGCGCCCTCGAGTCGGTCGGCGGCTTGCTGGCGAAAGACCGGATCTTCGCGGCGCAGCCGCAACAGATCGCGGTGCAGCGCGTAACTGTCGGCGTGCCGCTGGCGCTCGGCAAAATCGAGCTTCGAGCGCTCGAATGCTTGCGGATCGCAGGGATGGACGAGCTGCGCCTGCATCTCGGGCGTGGCCAGCGCGCGAAACTGCGCCAGAAATCTGGCGCGTCCTGCCGCAATGTCGTCGGCCAGTTCGGGCCCGCAATCGGCGAAGTAAAGAAACGGGCTGCTCGCCGAGAATTCCTGCCCCTGAAAGAGCATCGGCGTGCCCGGCCCCAGCAGCAAATAGGCCGTCGCCGCGCGGAACCGTCCGGGGCTGGTCTGCCGCCAGATGCGTTCGCCGCGGGCCGAATTGGCCAGTTGATCGTGATTCTCAATGAAGTTGACAAACGTGGCCGCGGTCAGCCCATAGGTGGGCGTGCCGCGTTTGCCGCGCTGCCACGGATAGTTCTGCCCTTGATATAAAAACCCCCACTTGGCTAAGGCGACGAACTCTTCGGGCGTGCCAAAGTAGTCGCTGTAATAGGCCTCGCGCCGCCCGGTGAGTCGGACCACCGCCGAGTGGTGAAAGTCGTCGTTCCAAAGCGCGTCGAGTCCGTGCCCGCCATCGCCCGCCTTGCGCACCATCCGCACCTGCTGCGGCTCGTTCTCGCCGAGCATGATGACGCCGCGCCGGCCGGCGGCGGCGCGCGCGGTGCGGCCGATCTCGCCCAAAATGTGTTCCGGCGAATCGTCGTAGAACGCTTGCGTGGCATCCAGCCGCAGGCCGTCGAAGTGAAACTCTTCAATCCAATACCGCACATTGGCCAGCACAAACTCGCGCACGGGCGCGGCGTTGGGACCATCGAAATTGACCGCGTCGCCCCATTCGCTTTTGTGCCGGTCGCTGGAGTAATAACGCGCGAACTGCGGCAGCAAATTGCCGACGCTGCCCAGATGGTTGTAAACCACGTCGAGAATCACCCCCAGCCCCGCGCCGTGCGCCGCATCAATAAAGGCCCGCAACTCGTCGGGCGTGCCATACAGCCGCGTGGGTGCGAAGTGGTTCACGCCGTCGTAGCCCCAGCCAAACTGCCCGGGAAAATCGGCTACCGGCATCATCTCGATCAGCGTTATGCCCGCGCGGGCCAGCTCGGGCAGTTGCTGGCGGGCGGCCTGCCAGGTGCCTTCAGGCGTGAACGTGCCGATGTGCATTTCGTAAATCACTTGCCCGGCCAGCTCGACACCGCCCCACTCATCATCGGTCCAGGCAAAAACAGACGGATCGACCACCTGCGAGGGGCCAAAGGGGCCTTCGGGCTGAAACCGCGAAACGGGGTCGGCAAAGGTAAGGTGCGGCTGGCCGTCGAGCCTGAACCGGTAGAGGTCGTCGGCTCGCGCCTCGGCGGCGATGCCGCTGAAATATCCGCCGATTTCACGGCTCAGTTTGACCGGAGAAAGCTCGCGGCCCGGGGTTTCAAACACCACTTCGACCTGCTGGCGTTCCGGACACCAGACGCGAGAGTATACACCGCCCGAGGGAAGCAGCTCGGCCCCGACAGGCAGCCGGCGCGCGAGGTGGCCCATGTCGGTGGCTGTATCACTTGGCAATTCGTTGATGATTTCAAGCATGGCGCTGGGTGGACGATTTCCTTCCCGGTCGGATATAAACGACTGTCGCAACATCCCGCCGGCAGCTTTGTCGGCCTTTCGTTGGTCTCTCCCTAAACCTCCCTGGTCTCTCCCCGAAGGAGAGCCGCGCCATGCGTGCCTTCGCCGTCGCTGCACATCCCGACGACATCGAGTTTGTGATGGCGGGCACGCTCATTCGGCTGCGCGACGCGGGCTACGAGATTCATTACCTCAATCTGGCCAATGGCTGCTGCGGCTCGACCGAGCACGATGGCCCGACCATCGCCCGGTTGCGCCGTGAAGAAGCGATCGAGGCCTCTCGCTCGATCGGCGCGGTGTATCACGAGAGCCTGGTGAACGACCTGGAGATTTTTTACGATCGCCCGACGCTGGGGCGTTTGGCGGCCGTGATGCGCGAGGTATCCCCCGAAATCGTGCTGACGCATGCGCCCGTCGATTATATGGAAGATCATGTGAATGCCTGCCGGCTGGCGGTGACGGCAGCATTTGCACGTTGTATGCCAAATTTTGCGACCGAGCCGGCCAGGCCCGCCACCCACCAGGCGGTGACGGTCTATCACGCTCAACCGCACGGCAACCGCACACCGCTGGGCGAGGTGGTGACGCCGCAAATCTTTGTCGACGTCACCGATTGTTTGAACGAAAAGACGGCCATGTTGGCCTGTCATCAGAGCCAGAAGCGATGGCTCGACGAAAGCCAAGGGCTTGATTCCTATTTGCACACCATGCACGACCTGTCGCGCGAGGTGGGCCAGATGTCGGGCCGCTATGAATACGCCGAGGGCTGGCGGCGACATCTACACCTGGGCTTTTGCCCGGCCGACGCCGATCCGCTTTCCGTGGCGCTGCGCGAGTGGTCGTTTGTCCGCGCGTTGACGGGCTAATTGCCCGCCGTCATGCCTAGCACGAGCATGGCGGCAACGCCAGCAACCACCAGTGAACTGATAACGACTCCCATCACCGCGAACAACTTCTTCCGCCGCTGACAAAGCCCGGCAAAGCCCAAGCCAATACCAAGCAGGCCAAGCGGAACACCTGAGAGGATGGCGAAGCCGATCAAAAGCAGAAGCGATGTGGAATCGTCGATCAGACGTGGATTCGTGGCCTGAAGGATACCGATGATCACGAGACATGTGACTTCCAGCAGGCCGGCGACCAGCCCTACCAGAAACGAGGCGATGCCCAGGCCCGAATGCTTCAGCGTCTCCGGGCCGCCGGAGGAAAAGCCCTCGGAGGCGGCCTGGTAGGGGTTAGGATAACTCATCGGGCGGCTCTACTGCGGGGAAAACTTCGATTTTGGCAAGTCGCAACTCTGATAGCAAGACTTTACATGAGAATCACTGCCGCTTCCGTCTTCGTCGTCTTACTTAGCGCCTCGATCACTTCGGCCGCCGAGCCGATTCGCCTGCACCCCGACAATCCGCACTACTTTTTGTTCCGCGGTCGGCCCACGGTGCTGGTTGGTTCCACCGAGCACTATGGAGCCGTGCTGAACCGCGACTTCGACTTCGTGCCTTATCTCGACGAGTTGAAAAAGCACGGGCTGAATCTCACTCGGACGTTCACGGGCGAGTATTGCGAAGCCAGCGGAAACTTTCAGATCAAACACAACACGCTCGCCCCGGCCGAAGGAAAGCTGATTTGCCCTTGGGCGCGCAGCGACCAGCCGGGCTACGCCGGCGGCGGCAACAAGTTTGACCTCGATCGCTGGGACCATGCGTACTTCGACCGCTTGAAGGAGTTCCTGCGCGAGGCAGGCCGCCGCGAGATTGTGGTCGAGTTGGTGTTGTTCTGCCCGTTCTACGAAGAGCCCATGTGGCGGCTCAGCCCGCTGAACGTCGCGAACAACATCAACAGCACCGGCAACGTCGCCCGCACCGATGTCTACGCGCTCAAAGACGAAAGGCTGACCGCCGTGCAGGACGCGCTGGCCCGCAAGCTGGTGAGCGAGTTGAACGAATTCGACAATTTCTACTTCGAGATCTGCAACGAACCATACTTCGGCGGCGTGACGCTCGACTGGCAGGCCCACATCGCCGCGACCCTGCAAGAGGCCCAGCGCGATCGACCAGCCAAACACCTGATCGCACAGAACATTTCCAATGGCTCGCAAAAGATTGAGCGGCCCAACCCCGCCGTATCGATCTTTAACTTCCACTATTCCACGCCGCCCGAAAGCGTGGGCCTGAATTACGATCTGAACAAAGCCATCGGCGACGACGAGACGGGCTTTCGCGGCAGCGAAGACGCAACGTATCGCGGCGAAGGTTGGGACTTTTTACTTGCCGGCGGAGCGGTGTACGACAATCTCGACTATTCGTTTACCACCGAGCATGAGGACGGCACGGCGCGGCCCGAAGCACCGGGCGGCGGTGGCCCCGAGCTGCGCCGGCAGTTGGGCATCTTGAAGCGGTTTCTCGATGGTTTTGCTTTCGTCCGCATGAAGCCCGACCGCTCGCTCGTGGCCGGCGGCTTGCCCGAGCGAGCGACGGTGCAGGTGCTGGCCGAGCCGGGCGCGGCCTATGCCCTCTACCTTCGCGGCGGCGCCTCGGCGGAACTGCGGCTGAACCTGCCTGAAGGCAGCTATAACGCCCAGTGGCTCAACCCTCGCAGCGGGCAAATCGAGGCCAAGGCCGAGGTGCAGTCGTTCGGCACGCCCGTATCGCTACAATCACCGGACTATCAGCAAGACATCGCGCTGGCCATCCGGCGAAGCGAGAATCCGCCTAAATGACCTTGCACGGTGGTGCAAGGTCATTTTAGCGCCAACCTGGCCCGACCTGCCAGTCGTGGAACCACCGCATCGACGATAGCCCGTCGTGCAACAGGCGCAGCCGCGCCAAGAGATGGTCGGCGTAGTCTGCGTCGTCCGAGCGATCGGCTGCGGCGAGCCGCTCCAACTCGCCGACCGCCTGCGCGAGCAAGCGCGCCACCTGCGCGAGGCCCGTTTCCGTGGCTGGCGCCGGCAGGACCTGGGCCGCCGGACGGCTCGTCGATTCGGCGGTGGCCTTTGGATTTTCTCTGGCGGAGTTCGGTTCGGCGGCGATGTTGGGGGCGGCAAGCCGTTTAGACCGGTTGGCGCGCCCGTCGCTTGCCGACAAGCCCGCCATCATGCGCTCGACTTGGCGCCGGCTGGCATCGGCTGCGCGCAGCCGATCACCCCCCAAGTGGTGCCAATGCATGGCAAGCCGCAGGTAGGCACGGGCAGTTCGCTCCGAGCCTTGGAAATTCTCGGCCAGCCATTTTCCCCAACTGCCCGCGGGGCAGATCTCTTTGGCCGTCAGCAGCGCCCGGCCGGCCGCCAAGGCATGCTCCAGGGCATTGCGGGCCGCCCCCATGGCTCGCGCGTGGGCCTGGTTGGCGCGCTCGGCAATTTGGTCAAGGGTTTGCGCGGTTTCGACGTTCGTGTGCTGTGCGGAAGAAACTTCGTGACGCATCGTTCATGCTCCTCAACTACGGGTCAACTAGCGAGGCCCGCCGCCGCTCGACGGGCGATTCGTGTAGTGTACACATGAACATATTATTCGTCAACAGAAAAAATAGATTTTTCTATCAACGCATGTTCGCGCGGGAACCTCCTTGCGGCGGCTTCTTCGACGGCTTGTGGCCCGTGCCGGGCGGCCTACACTAAGAGAAGGGCCTGAACGGGCCGCTGACCAGTTACGGCTCCAAACCGGTGGCCATCACGTTCGGCGTCTGTAGGGAACGGAGTCCGTTCCCTACAGACCCCGCCCCAACTCCAATCACCAACCCCAATCCCAACACGCTCATGCCTCCCGACTCGGCCACGATCGGCAAACTCAACGAAGCCCGCGAGAAAATCCAGACCCAACTGGCCCAAGTCATCGTGGGGCAGGCCCACGTGGTCGAAGAGTTGCTGATTTCGCTCTTTAGCCGCGGGCATTGCTTGCTCGAAGGTGTGCCGGGGCTGGCTAAGACGCTGATGATCAGCACGCTGGCCCGCACGCTCAATCTGTCGTTCAGTCGCGTGCAGTTTACGCCCGACCTGATGCCCGCCGACATCACCGGCACCGAGATCCTGGCCGAGAACCGCGAGACCGGCCAGCGCGAGTTCCGCTTTCTCGAAGGACCGCTGTTTGCCAACGTCGTGTTGGCCGACGAGATCAACCGCACGCCGCCCAAGACGCAGGCCGCCCTGCTCGAAGCCATGCAAGAGCGGCAGATCACCGTGGGCCGCGTGCGGCACCCGCTGGCCGATCCGTTTTTTGTGCTGGCCACGCAGAACCCGATCGAGCAGGAAGGCACCTATCCGCTGCCCGAAGCTCAGCAAGACCGCTTCATGTTCAAGGTGTTCGTGCGCTATCCGAACTTTGACGAAGAGTTCGAGATTGCCCGGCGGACCACCACGGTGGTTTCCGACCATATTGTGCCGGTGCTCACGGCCGAAGAGATCGTTCATTTGCAGCAACTCGTGCGCGAGGTGCCGATTTCCGATCATGTGATCCGCTATGTGCTGTCGCTGGTCCGGCAGACGCGGGTGGGCGAGCCGGGCGTGCCCGAGTTCATCACCGAGCAACTGCAGTGGGGCGCCGGGCCGCGGGCCATGCAAAACCTGATTCTGGGCGGCAAAGCGCGGGCGCTGTTGCACGGGCGGACGCACGTCTCGACCGACGACATCCAGGCCCTGGCCAAGCCGGTGCTGCGGCATCGGCTGGTCATTAATTTCGCCGCCGAAAGCGAGGGAGTGACCGCCGACCGCGTCATCGACCGCCTGCTCGAAACCACTCCCACCAAAGAAGACGAACTGACCCGCGATGCCCGATTCCAAACGATTTTTGCATCCTGAGGCGATCAAGCGGATTGCCCGGCTCGACCTGCGGGCACGCTACATCGTCGAAGGGTTTTTATCGGGCGCGCACCGCAGTCCCTATTTCGGGCAGTCGGTCGAGTTTCGCGAGCACCGCGAATATTCGCGCGGCGACGACTTGCGCCACATCGACTGGAAGGTCTGGGCCAAGCAAGACCGCTATTATGTGAAGCGCTACGAAGAAGACACCAACCTGCGCTGCACGTTGCTGGTCGATGTGTCGGGCAGCATGCGTTATGGCTCCGGAGCGCTCAATAAATATGAGTACGCTTGCACGCTGGCCGTGTCGCTGGCCTATCTGCTGCTGCGGCAGCAAGACGCCGTGGGTTGCGTGGCGTTCGACGAAGCGGCCCGCGGCATCGTGCCGCTGCGGACGAAGCGCAACCATCTGCAAACGCTGATCGCGGCGCTGGACGTCCATCAACCGAAGCAAAAGACCGACGTCCACCGCGTGATGCGTTCGGTGGCCGAGGGTTATCCGCGCCGCGGCATGATTTTGGTGTTCTCCGACTTGTTGACCGACCGGGCGAACCTGTTTCGCGGCCTGCAATTGCTGCGGCAGCGCGGCCACGACGTGATGGTGTTTCACGTCATGGACGACGACGAGCTCGATTTTCCCTTCAACGGGCCGACACGGTTCGAGGGGCTGGAGCTGCCCGAGCACTTGACGTGCAATCCGCGGGCGCTGCGCGAGGGCTACTTGCAATCGCTGGCGGCGTTTCTCGAAGAAATCCGCCGCGGCTGCCGGAAGCAGATGATTGATTATTCGCTGTTGCGCACCAGCCAACCGCTCGACGCGGCCCTGGCCACGTTTTTGAGCTATCGGATGCGGGTGCGAAGCCGGAGTTAGTGAGAGAGGCGGACTAATCACCGATCCGCAACGACTTGGCCCTTTGACACACCGCGCTCGAACAGCCAGTAGAAAAAAAGGCAGGTCAGGCCGGAGACGGGCATCATGGCCCAAATCGCCACGACGGAATAACGCCACTGGTCAATGTGAATGCTGCGGTCCCACAGGATTACGACTGGTATCAGAGCGGGCAGAATCGCGCCCGCCGAAAACGCGCGGAAGCCGCCGTTGCCCTCAGCGATCACCAAGCCCAGCAGCGCCGGAAAGAGAACGCACAGCGCCTCGCTGATCGTGATCTGTGCATAGGAGACCGCGCGCAGCTCCGGCTCCAGCCTCAAAATGCTGGGCACCGATATAGCCAGCATCGCCGCCAGAGCGAACGAACCCGCCGCGATGCCCCGACGAACTCGCGAAGAATTATTATCGCCGAGGTTCAAAAACCAACGAAAGATCACGCTAATGAAGCCAATGCACAACGCGCATGCCCAAAGGCTCACGATACGGTTCCTGAGACCCAAAGCGGATTTTTGAAACTCCGTCATCGCATCACGAATTCCACCGGGTCCGGGATACCTCAGCGAGTCAGCGTCGGTGACGCAAACGAGCATGAGTGGCAATGCGGCAGGAAGGGTTGCGCCAATACAAAAGGCTCGAATCGCCCGATTTCGCGAGAAAGCACCGGCGGCGGTCATGGTTGGAAAGGCAATACAGGCTGCCAGTCGCACGAGCGTCTGAATGCGAATGGCGAGGCCCAGGTCGTCCCAGCCGCCCCCGTCGGGCGTCGACGGCAGCTCAATCCGCGCGGACGCCGCGGCCGCCAAACAGACAACAGCCGTCACGAAGAGCAACGTGCGCAGCGAAAATTGGGGACCAGCACGCATGTGGGCTCTTTACTTGCCGTATCTAACGAATGTTTATGTCAATCCGAAGTCCTCGTGGCAACCAAAACACGCGGCCGCACCGCTCCGGCAGGAGCAGTTGCTGTGCGCGTCGACGTTTTGACGCGGAGACCGGATCTTCGTCGATCGTATAGGCCAGAATATTTGTGTCAAGGAAGGCATCCGCGCTCGTACATCTCCTCTGAGAGTGCCCTGCAGAACAGCGGCGCACGGGCAGCCTAGGACCAGCAGAAAGCGGCTTTTCCGCTCCCGAACCATACAGCTCCCTGAGTATGTTTAAGCCAATACCGACAGCTTGGGCAGCGGCGGAGCTTGCTTGTGGCTGGCGGCCAGATTCTTGACCACCGTGTGACAAATGGCTTCGAAATAAGCCGCACCGGCTTCGGGCGAAAAATTGCCGGCAATCTTGCCTTCGTCGCCGTTGACGCGAATCTGAATGTTGATGGGCACTTCCCCCAAAAACGGCACGTCGAGTTCCGCGGCCCGACGCTTCGCGCCGCCGCTGCCGAAAATGTCGTAGCGTTTGCCGTTGTCGGGGCAAAGAAAGTAGCTCATGTTTTCCACCATGCCCAGCACCGGAATGTTCACTTTGCGGAACATGGCGATGGCTTTCACGGCATCGAGCAAGGCCACGTCTTGCGGCGTGCAGACCACCACCGCGCCGGTGAGCGGCAGCAATTGAGACAACGTGAGGGCAATATCGCCCGTGCCCGGCGGCATGTCGATGATCAAGTAATCGAGCTCGCCCCAGGCCGTGTCGCGCAGGAACTGTGTGATGGCGCCGTGCAACATCGGTCCGCGCCAGACCACGGCCTCGCCCGGCGGCACCAAAAAGCCCATCGACATCACTTTCAAGCCGTCCATTTCGATCGGCTGAATGCGTTGCTCGACAATCTCCGGGCGGCGATTGATGCCAATCAAATGCGGAATGCTGGGGCCGTAAACATCGGCATCCATCAGGCCGACCTGGCAGCCGGCCCGCTTCAGACCATAGGCCAGGCTGGCGGCAATGGTGCTCTTGCCGACGCCGCCCTTGCCCGAACCCACCGCGATGACGCTCTTTACCATCAACCCGATCTCGCCCAGTTTTTGCGGGGGACGCGGATGCACGGCCAGACGGACTTCGATCTCGTTCAGATCAGGGAATTGCTTACGCAGCCGGTCGGCGCATTCGGCCTGCGTTTCTTTCCACAACGGCGCCGAGTGGGTCGAAAGGGCCAGCGTGAGCGCCAGCTTATTGCCGGACGCTTGAATCTCGGACACCTGATCTTGTTGGACGACTCCGCGACCGGTTTCCGGGTCTTTGAAATCAGCGAGAGCGGCGAGGACGGCGGGATTAGGTTCGGAAGAGGACATGGTATGCTTTGTTGCTTAGGGCAGTAGTGAACCGCCGCGGTCGCGGCGAAGACACCAACCCGAAGCGCCAGCGAGGCAACGATCATCAAGGAAAGGCGGCCTCGCTGGCGCTTCGGGTTGGTGTCCGTCGATTGAAACTTTCTTCTATTGTCTCTGCCGCGACGCCCAGGGCAAGTCGGCCCAAATCTGCTCGCGCAGACTGAGGCCCGATGGGCGACGCAATGCCGCGTGCCGGGCCGCCAATTCACATAGCCCCGCCAATCGCCGCGGCGACGTGACGAAATCGAGTGCGCCTAGCTCTCGGGCAAGCAGCGCATAGGCGGCCAGTTCACGCGAGGCCACCACACCCGACCGGGCCAGCGGGCATTGCTCAGCCACATGCAGCAGCAAGTCGAGTGCGGCATCGCACCGCTCGGGCGTAAGCTCGACGACCACAAAGGCGTCGGGCCGGGCAGCCAGTTCCTCGCGGCATTCGTCGGCGCTGCGGGTTTCGATCAGCCTCAGCGCCGGCCGCGGCGGACCCGCGCCAGCCAGGCGCCACGTTCGCCGCCAGGCGACGGCCCATGCAGAGGTTCGTTCGCAGAGAATCACTTCAGCGGCACGCATGAGCCGCCATCATAGGCCCGAAAAAGCAGCAGCGGCAAGCCCCTGTAAAGCGTCCAAACGCGGACCGCCGTATTGCCGCCTTTCGCTCCGCGAAAGTAGCGCTACGTTCGCGGAGCGAAAGGCGACATTCACCGCCAGTTGTGCGGCTGACGGTCAGCCACCGCCTGCGGCAGCACACGGGCGGCCAGCCGGCGAGTGAATTCCCGCGCTCCCCGCGCGAGCATGTGGTGCGAATCGCTGAACTGGTCGTCGCTCAGCCAATCGCGAGCGTCGATCAGCTCAAGGTCATGCAAATCGCGCAGCTCGGCGCAAAACCGATCGATCGGCCCGCGGGCGTCGGTCGTGTACCAATGCCGAAAGTCGCTCCCTTCGGGCGTAAGCAACAAGACCAATTCAATCTGCTCGCGGCGGCACAAGCCGGCCAGCTCGTGCATCGCCTGGCGCGAGCTATCGCTCACCGCGAAGTTTTGCAGCGATTCATAATAGGCGTCGTGCTCATGCCGCACGCGCCGCTGCCGTTCGCCGTCGTCCACACGGTCTTCCAGGTCGGGGAAGCTGCCCCAGGGGCCGACCGGGATGAACTCCGGCACAGTGAACCGCGGCGCCCAGCGGCCCAGCAGCGCCTGCCGGCAGTAATACCAGGGCGCCAGCCGCCAACAGAGCGTGTCTTGCAGGAACGACCAACTGCCGGTCGAACGATGCACCGCCGCCGCGTCGGCCGCCTCGACTCCTGGGGCGTAGACCGCCCGCCATTCGTTGGCCAAATAGGCCGGCATGACCTCCAGCACGATCGTCTGGGGGCGGATGCCGGCCCGCAATAATCGCCGCACTTCCAGCAGGTTCAACAGCGGGCCGGCGCCGGTGTGGCTGAAGTTGAAAACCAGCGGTTCCGGTCGCCCACCGTCCGCCGGCGGCAGCCACTGCGGCTGGAAGCCCAGCACACACCGCGAGCTGCCGATCACCAGCATCAGCGGGCGATCGGGCTGCTCGGCCAGCCGGGCCTGAAGCTGCACCAGGCGAGCCGCATATTCGCGGTCGGGATGCCACCACGGCGCCACGACGAAAAACGCCAGCTCATAGCAGGCAAAGCTCGCCAACGCCCACGCGATCACGGCTTTGCCATTGGGCAATTTAGTGCGGCGAGGCAACATAGCGAAACACTGGTGCGGAATCAACGGATCGAGCCCTAATGTTGTCGGGCCTAACGGTTCTGCGGCTTGAGCCTGGCTGGCCGATGATGCTGGTAGTTGCCAAGATCTACTCGCGCCAGCGGCGATCTGGTTCGCCCTTGGTTTTTCTGGCAAAATGCCGGCCCGCCAAAACAAGGAGCGGAGCTTGGGTAACCTAGAAACGGCACGGAGTC
>JAICLL010000148.1 GCA_025927475.1 Pirellulales bacterium | reverse complement strand
CGCGTCCGCGGCGGCAGCAGTACCGTCCTCGGATTTCTTGGTCGCCTTAGCGGCGCGCATCATGGCAATCTTATCCGCCGCAGAAAGCGCGGCCTTCGGTTTCACCGGCGCTTCGGCGACCGCGGGTGCTGGCGCGTCCGCGGCGGCAGCAGTACCGTCCTCGGATTTCTTGGTCGCCTTAGCGGCGCGCATCATGGCAATCTTATCCGCCGCAGAAAGCGCGGCCTTCGGTTTCACCGGCGCTTCGGCGATCGCCGGCGCCTCCGCGGCGACCTCGGCAGCGCCGTCCTCGGGTTTTTTGACCGCTTTGGCCGCCCGCATCATGGCGATCTTGTCGGCAGCCGATGCGGCCTTCGCCGCGGGCTTAGGCGTGGGCGGTTCGCCAACCTCGCGAACCTGCTGCGCCGCTGGCTTCGGCGTGGCCACGGGTGCTGCGGGTGGAAAAGCTTCGCCCGGCGCCGCATAAACGCTGTTCAGCGGATTCCTGCCCGATACGCCAAGTTGATTGAGACGCTCGACGGTCGCCACCGGGTCGTCCTGCGAAACCGTCAGCGGCAGCGGGCCGCAAAGCAGCGCTACGGCCACATCGGCCTCGACTTCGAGCACGCGGCAAACGTGCGGCACTTGGGCGTAAAACGTTTCCAACGGCACGCGCGAGGTCATTTGTCGCGGCAGAAACTGCTGCAACAGCAGGCCGAAAACGCCGCTGGCGACGATCGCGGCCAGCACGGCCAGCAGGGCCTGCTCGACCGGCCCGCCCCAGCGGAATCCGGCATGGAACAAAATGAGCGGAATGCTGAGCGAGCCCAGCCAGAGATGTCCCCGCAGCCACGTCTGGGCGCTGCCGATGCGCCAGGTGGGCGCTCTTTTCCGCGCCGAGATCAGCCCGGCGTAGATCATCAAGACCGAACCCACGATGCCGAAGATCAGCCCCGGCACGCTTCCGCCGCGTGGCCCGTCGAGCGAAGCGCGCGCGTAGGCCACATACGCGCCGCTCGCCACGGCAAGCGACGCCAAGGTGACCCAACACCAGACCCTTTGGCTACGGTCGATCAGCATGGCGTGTGAGTATAACCGTCAGCGATATTTGCGGCAAAGCGGTTCTGAGGAGAACTGATCGGCACCCCGGCGCTATGCGAAGCCGCTCCGGATACACGGCGGAGAGTCGTCACTTGGCGGTCGGCTCTAAGGCGTGGCCGGAGGGCCGACGATGTCCTGCGGCGAAACGACGATGATCGACGGGTAGCGAGCAAAATCAGGCTGATGGAAAGTAAGCAGCCGATCGACGCCGTGAACGACCACCGCCGCCACCAGCCGTGCGTCGTGGGCGCTTTTGCCGATAACCTGGTGCTGAACGACAAGCTGCCGCCACAGCGGCAAAATGCGCGGATCATCGGGGAGGACTGCAAACCACGACGTGAACCGGGCGACCTCCGTGTCCGTCTGCGCGGGCGTAAGCCCAAGCCCGTTTTGAGCGGGCGGCCGGGTGGCAACCACCCAGAATTCATAAAGGTTCTGCGGCACGATGAGCAAGGGTTCATTGCACAGGCGAAGAGCGGCCACCGCGTCGAGGGCCGCTTGGTGCGTCGGTTGCGCGGGGTTCACGAGCCGCGTGAGGAGGTTCTAACAAGCCGGTCAGGGAGCAGGACCGAGCGGGTCATCGACTACGGTGAACTCAATCCGGGCATTCCGGAAGGGCCCGTTGTAATCGCTCAACACCCGCTGCGGTTACGTTCGTTCCGCGAAGTTCGAGCGAGTCCAGTGACTTCAGCGCGGCCAGATGCTTCAGGGCGGCGTCGCCGATTGGATTGCCGCTCAAGTCGAGCGATTTGAGCCGCTGAAGCTTGGAGATCTGCTTGGCGCCAGCGTCGGTCACATTCACCCTTTGCAGCAAGAGCGATTTGAGCGATGAAAGGTCGGCGATGCGGGATATCGACTCGCCGGACAAGGCCGCCGAATCGATTCGCAATCGTTCGAGCTTTCGGCATGCCGACAGCGCCCGCAACGTTTGGTCGTTCACGAGCGGCAGTTGATAGCCGTGCATGCCATCAACCGTGGCGAAGCTGGCTGGCTCGAGTGTGACCGTTGTAACTTCCTGCCACGCGTCCGCTCCAACGACGGAGGCGACGCAACGCGGCCATGCGAGCTTGGCTTCCACGGCGCCGCCAGCTTCCACAATTCGAACTTTCGCTTGGCTTTGCCTGCGGTAATCGGCCGCGCGATTGCCGATCCAACTGAGAATCACTGCGAACGCTGCGCAGCAAACCAACAGCGAACGCAGGCCGAACTGCAAGAATCGCCGGCGCGGCTTCGCGCGGTGCGCGGCGGTCGGTGAGCCTGGCGGTGATTCGCTAACCATGATGATGCCGCGGTAGTCTTTCTCGCAGTGGCCGCCGCCTTGAGAATGTCCTCTCGCCGGAAGCTTGCGGAACTCAGCGGCGATCGACCGATGACTTTATGCGGTTTCAAGCGTCAGTAATCTTCCGTTCTGCCGGTGATACGTGCAATGGCTGTCCCGCCGATTGAAAAGAACGAACCCTTCATGGCGAAGTAGCGACTGCACCTCGCCGAAGCGGACGTTTTGCGGCGACAGCCGCATTTTTTGCAAAGGCTAGTCGCGGCGGCTCATCCGTCGCTCGTCACCCTTCCACCGCGATCAGCCCGTCGCGGACTGCGTCGGCCAGCACCTGGGGCGTGGTGCGGATCTCGGTGTCGTCTTCCAGGTCAACGAGCACCGCGGGAGCGGTCGCTTGCACCACACCGCCAATCCAACGCGAACCGTCGTGATATTTCACGCGCAGGCCGGCCCGGAAGCTCAGCGAGGCCGCGACGCCCGCGGGGGCGGCTTTTGGCGCCGTCGGCTTGCTGGCCGGGGGCTTTGCGGCCGCGGGGTCGGGTGCGGCTTTACCGGCCGACTTCTCGGAAGGCTGCGGCACACGGAGTGTGCCTGCTACTTTCTTCTTGTCGAGCACGCCGGCCAGCTCTTGCAACACGTGCCAGTTTTCCAGCCGGTCTTGCTTGGCGGCCAACAGCGTCTCGCTGGGATTGCCGTCTTTGTCAAAATGCTTGGAGAACCGACCTTCGCTGCGGGCAAAATCAATGAAGTCGACCTGCTCGCCCGTCTTGGGGTTGATCCACCAGTCGTCGTTGACCGCCGGGTTGCCTTGCAGCGAGAGACGCTGCTTGATGGTGTCGCCCTTGCGCGGGTCGTAGCACAACAGCGGAAACGCCCGCGTGTCGACCGCCAGCCGGGCCTGGTCGGTGGCCATGTTGTCGGCCACGCCGTGTTCGGGCTGGCAGGTGGTGTAGCAGCAGATGATGGCCGGCCCGTCGAACTCCAAGGCGTCGATCACCGCCCGATAAAAATGGTTCATGTGGGCGCAGGTCGTCTGGGCCACAAAACAGCGGGGGTGCATCATGGCGATCTGGGCAATCTCCTTGCGGCGCTCCTGCTTGCCGCCGATGGTCTTGCCGTGCAAGCTCATCTTGGTGTTTTGCCCGGTGAAGCTGGAGGTCGAGGCCTGCCCGCCGGTGTTGGAATACACCTGGGTGTCGAGCACGAAGAACTTGACGTTGGCGCCCGAGGCCAGGATGCGCGAGAGCGACTGAAAGCCGATGTCGAACATCGCGCCGTCGCCGCCCAGACACCAGAGCGGGCGGTCTTGCCAGCCGAGCTGGTCCCAGCGCATCCGCACGCCCGTGGCGAAGGCCGGGGCGTTTTCGAACAGCGAGTTCGACCACGGCACCAGGTAGGGGTTGTAAGGATACGTCGAGGTGTAGACGGTGTTGCAGCCGGTGGCGGCGATGATGCCCCACTGGTCGCCGTATTTGGCGCCGGTGGCCGAGCAAAGCATGCGCAGCGCGGTGCCTTCGCCGCAGCCAGCGCAACTGCCCGCCCCGCCCACGTATACGTGCGTCTGCTCTTTGAGCATCATGTCGACCAGCAGGTTGTCGTTCACATACCGCTCGTCCGACGGCCCAAAGTTTTTGAAGAAGCGATGGCTCTTGCGAATGCTGGTCATCACGTCGTCGTCTTTGGGAATCATCTTCAGAGCGTCGTCGTCGCAGACGGTGACGCACTCGGCGCAGCCCTTGCACTTGCTGGGGTCGATGATGATCTGAAACATGCCGCCGTCGTCGCCCTTCTTCTTGGGACCCTCGTAATATTTGCGGGTGCGCGACCATTGGCGGCGATACATTTCGCGGTCGGTCTCGTCGGGAATCTCGGCCAGCAACTGCTCCAGGTGGCTCTCGCTGAGCACCTTGCCCAGGATGGCCGTGTCGGGGCAGAGCGTGACGCACTCCATGCAGCCGGTGCAATTGCCGGCAATATAGTCGGGGATATCCGGAGCGATGTAGCTGAAATCGCGCAGCGTGGCCGTGCCCGCCGGCACCAGCGAACGCGCGATGCTCAGGTCGGCGGACAGCCCTTTTTCGGCCGAGCCATCCTCATACGACAGAATGATGCGATTGTTGAAGTCGTTGACATCGAGAATCGGCAGCCGCACCTGGCGATAGTCGCGGTCGACCAGCGTGCCATACGAGTTGTTGTTGAAAGGATCGCGCGCCGAGGCGTCGTTCATCGAGCGTGAGGCAAGGTCGGTGGCCATGAGGGGTCTCGCGTGGTTCGTTCGGGGATGGAATCGGTTATGGTTGATTTCGCCTTTAGAATTGCTCTGTGCTTTCCACTGCCCCACGCCTCTGTGGGGAACGGACTCCGTGCCGTTCCGCGAACTGCTCTGTGCTTTCCACTGCCCCACGCCTCTGTAGGGAACGCCCTCCGTGCCGTTCCGCGAACTGCTCTGTGCTATCCACTGCCCCACGCCACAGTAGGGAACGCCCTCCGTGCCGTTCCGCGAACTGCTCTGTACTATCAACTGCCCTTCGGCCTCTGTAGGGAACGCCCTCTGTGGCGTTCCGCGAATTGCTCTGTGCTATCAACTGCCCTTCCGCCCCTGTAGGGAACGCCCTCTGTGGCGTTCCGCGAATTGCTCTGTGCTATCAACTGCCCTTTCGCCCCTGTAGGAACGCCCTCTGTGGCGTTCCGTGAACTACGTTGTGCTGCATCGATGCATCGTCATACCCACCACGGATCGACGATCCTCGAATATGGCCATTGCTGCCAGTCGTCCACCAAGCCCTTTCTCACCGGGTTGTCGAGCGCATATTGGGCGACTTCCTCGAACGGCCAGTCGAGATCGAGCACGCGATCGTAACTGCTCTTTTGCCACAACTTGCCCTGGAAGCCAA
The DNA here is from genome assembly GCA_025927475.1 of Pirellulales bacterium. Lineage (GTDB taxonomy): Bacteria > Planctomycetota > Planctomycetia > Pirellulales > JAICIG01 > JAICLL01. Next base: position 11,392 of record JAICLL010000148.1, on the reverse strand, counting down.
ACTGCCAGCTTTTGTTTGTCGTAAAGCTCTTGAACCGGCTGAGGTGGTCGAGTACACCCTCGACAATCCAGCCTCGCGGCCCTGCGTTTACGTATTGAATGTCGCGGTCAGTTAGCCGGCAAACGAAGTGCAAGTGGTCGGACATCAGGCAGTAACAGAACAGCAACCAGCCGTAATGGGCCTTCGTCCAAAGCAAGGAATCAATTACTTCTTTTGCGAGGCCATCGTTCCGGAACGGCTGTCCTTGGTGACGGGCGCAAACGGTAAAGTGATATTCATACGCCGTGGTAGCGTACGCCTGGGGCGCCAGACGATGCGGTTTGCGCGTTGGACGGGGCGTTTGGTTCTGCATCGATGTCTCGGTTTCGCAAGGAGCGCCACGGAGGGCGTTCCCTACAGACGTTGGTTGGTGTTCGGGGGTTGGTTGGGTTTGGACGGTTGCTCGCATTCACGGAACGCCACAGAGGGCGTTCCCTACAGACGTCGGTTGGTGTTCGGGTGCGGTTTTGGGTTTGGTCGCTTTTTGGTATGCACGGAACGGCACGGAGTCCGTTCCCTTCAAACGCCGCGCGTCATACGCTCGCTTGCATCACCTCCGGGGGGATCTCGCGCATTTCCTGGTAACCGCGCTTGACGCAGGTCAAATTGTCTTGCACCACCTGCTCGCCGCGCTTGCCGAAATACTTGCGCAACGCCTTCTCGACGCCCGCATACACCTGCTCGTCGGTCATGCCGCTGGCGGTCGAATACGGAGTCAACTTCAAAAACGCCCCCAACAGCACAATGCCCTGCATGCGCATTTCCAGATCGGCTTCGCTGGCCACTTCTCGGGCAATCTGCACCATGTCGGCGTAATACACGCGCAGCCGCTTGTCGCGGATGGTCTTGCGGTGCCACGCCGGAATGCGCTTCCAGACCTCGGCGGGGTCTTTCTGCGTCGATTGCATGAAGATCGAGCCGCCGGGCACCATGCCCAACAGCGGATTGCCGCTCTGCATCGCGTTCACATCGTTGATTACCGCCAGGTCGACGTGCTCCAACTCGCTGTGCATCTGGATGTGCTCATCGGCGATCGTCAGATAATACGTGGTCGGCAGGCCCTTCTTTTCCGAACCGTATTTGGGATACGCCTGCACGTCTTTGCCGAACACGCCGCCGGCGATGGTGGCAATCACCTTGTTGGTGGTCACCGAACCAAACCCGCCCACCGAATGCCCGCGCATCGAAAAGCCGCCGTGCGGACGCAGATCGGGGTCTTCGGCCATCTTCAACGCCAACGCATGGTCGATGCCGACGCAGAAATACTCTTGCCCGTCGTTCTGCATGTTGTCGAAGATGGCGATGATGTCGCCGGGCCGCACATCGCGGCTGCCCAGTCCGGCGGCGCCGTGATAGATGCGCGGAATGCGGTTGATCTTCTCATGGCCCGGCTGGCCCGACGCGGCGTCGCAGAAGGCCGCCTTGATCTCGCGCGTCAGATGGTTGCCGGTGGTCGAAAGCGGATCGTCCATCCGCTCGATGATCGAAAACGCCCGGCAGTGTTTCAGGGCCTCGACAATCCGCCGCGCGGGGAATGGACGGAAACAAACCACCGTCAGGCAGCCGGCTTTGATGCCCTTTTTGTCGCGCAGATAGTCGATGGTGGCCTGGGCCGTTTCCATGTACGAGCCGATGCCCACCAGAATGTACTCAGCGTCTTCGCAGCGGTAGGGCAGCAGGAAATCGTAGCTTCGCCCGGTCTTTCGACGGAACTCGGCAAAGGCGTCGGCCAGCGCCGGCTCGACGCGATCGTAATACCACCGCTGCGCGATCTTGCCTTTCATATACGAGTCTTGGTTCTGCACCGTGCCCGACATCAGCGGATGGTCGGGATCCATCAGGTTCATCAGCTTCTCGGCGGGCGAGCCGATGTACTCGCGCATGAACTCCAGTTCGGGCAACCGCACGGTTTCGACGGTGTGAGTCGTAAGAAAACCGTCTTGCACATTGAAGAACGGCGTGAAGCTGGCCTCGGCGGCGCGGCGGGCAATCAGGCACAGGTCGCCCGCCTCCTGGGCGTTGCGGCCAAAGATCATGCCCCAACCGCAGTCGGCCACGCTCATCAGGTCGTCGTGACCGGCGTGTACGTTCAACGCTTGGCTGGTCAACGCGCGGGCGCCGATGTTCATCACCACCGGCAATCGCTTGCCAGAGATGGTGTAAAGCACCTCTTTCATCAACACCAACCCCTGCCCCGACGTAAAATTGGTCACGCGCCCGCCCGCCAGGGCAAACCCCTCGCAAAAGGTGGCCGCCGAGTGTTCGCTCTCCGGCTCGAAGAACACGAGCTGCTCGCCCCACAGGTTGGGCCGGCCATTCGTCACCGCCGCGTTAAAGCCGCCGCCCATGGTGGTCGAGCTGGTGATCGGATACGCCCCCGAACCCTGCGAAATGTTGATCTCGACGTGTACCACGGCCTCCGCCCCGTCGCAGGTGGTGGGAATGCCGGGATATTCGTACTTCTGCTCCACCGGCAAATCAGCCGGTACGGGCACCCTGAGATCGAGCAGCGAACGCGGAGGCGCAATGGTTCCCACACTCATCGTGGTTTCTCCTGCGAAAGGTGACTTGGATAGCGACAGTTGCCATCGCCGCTGGCGGCGGCTTGCGCCAGCGAGCGCGGGGCATAGAGACCGTGCGATTCAAAGAAAGCGTCGTGCAGCCGCGATTTGGCCCAGTCGAGATGATCGGTCTTGAGCACCACGGCCCACGAGCAGCCCGCGTCGTCGGCCCACTCGCTGGCGTCGTTGGTGGCAAAGCCCAGCACGTCGATGCCGGCGTCGTGAGCGGCCTCGAACACCAGCCGCACCAGCTCGCGAGTTTGCGGATTGCCATAGTAGTCGTCGTTGCCAAAGACAACCAACGCCCCCAGCTCTGCCAGCGGCATGACGCCGCGATGTGTTTCCAGCCCCCGCGATTGCACGTAATTGGCAATCTTCTTCGCGCGCGCGTTGTAGTTCATGCGGAACTCCCCGACGCCAACGAAATGAAACGAAGACCCTGCCGCGCTGAAGAAGCAACGCGATGACGAGGGATTGGCGTCGTGCGCGACGGATCACCGCCGAGAAAAGCGAACGACCCACAGCGGGTCGATCGATCGCCCAGCCGAGTGACTCACCGCGCGCTGGCACAAATCGATTGTCGATTGGCGGTGCCGAAAATCTACGCGGCCGCGCCCCTCATGCTACACCTTGCCAGCCGCGTGTCAACAAAATTCTTGACATTCCAAGTCGGCACTCGTTTGGCGGGCTGCTGCGACATAGTTCGGTGTGCGGCGTAATTCGGTGTAGGGTGGGCCGAGCGCAGCGAGTCCCACCGTTGGCCGCATTCTGCCTTATAGCTCCGCGCTGGCGCAAGAAGGCGGGACCCGCTGCGCTCAGCCCACCCTACAGCTTTGCCGCTATTTAGCCCTGTCTCAAATGCTAAACCAATCAGAAGCTGAGCTCCGGCAAGCCCGCCACTGGCGGCCTGATGAGCGTGCTTTTACAATGGCGGCGAATCTTCGCACCAGGAGTTATCCCCCCATGAGATCGTCGATCGTGCTTGTTCTGGCGTTGCTGCTCGGACCAATCTGCCTTTGCTCGCGTCCCGCGGCCGCCGACGATTGGCCACAGTGGCGAGGGCCGACGCGAGACGGCGTGTGGCGCGAGACGGGCGTGGTCGACAAATTCGCCAGCCCGCAGATCAAGATTCGCTGGCGCGTGCCCATCTCCAGTGGTTACAGCGGACCCACCGTCGCCGACGGCCGCGTGTATGTGACCGATCGCGTCGCCGAGCCGGAACAAATCGAGCGGGTTCATTGCTTCGACGCCAAGACCGGCGAGCCGGTCTGGTCGCACAGCTACGATTGCGTGTATCACGACGTCAGCTATACCGCCGGGCCGCGCGCCTCGGTCACCATCGACGAAGGCCGGGCCTATGCCCTGGGAACCATGGGCGATTTCTTTTGCTTTGACGCCGCCAGCGGCGAAATTCTCTGGCAACACCATCTCGACGAAGAATACAAGATTCGCATGCCGATCTGGGGCCTGGCCGCCTCTCCGTTGGTCGAGCAGGGGCTGGTGATCGTGCAAGTCAGCGGCGAAGGCGATGCCTGCCTTGTCGCTTTCGACAAGCAAACCGGCGAAGAACGCTGGCGCTCGATGAAAGACGATGCCTCCTACGCGGCGCCGATCATGACCAAGCAGGCCGGACGCCCGGTGATGATCTGCTGGACCGGGCAGCACGTGGCGGGGCTCGACGCGGCGACCGGCAAAGTTTATTGGGAGTATCCGTTCAAACCCTCGAAAATGGTGCTTTCGATCGCCACACCGGTGATCGAACGCGACCGGCTGTTTGTCACCGGCTTTTACGATGGCTCGCTCATGCTCAAGCTCGATCCCAAAAAATTGGCGGTCGAAAAGCTATGGCGCCGCGTGGGCCGCGATGAAAACCACACCGACAGCCTGCAATCGCTCATCAGCACGCCCTATTTGAAAGGCGATTACGTATACGGCGTCGACAGCAACGGCGAGCTGCGCTGCCTGGAGGCGGAAACTGGCGACCGCCTGTGGGAGCAACTGCCGGGCAAGAAGCCGGTCCGCTGGTTCACGATTCACATGGTCGAAAACCACGGCAAGATATGGATGTTCAACGAACGCGGCGAACTGGTCATCACCCGGCTTTCGCCCAAGGGATATGAAGAAATCAGCCGGGCCAAGCTGATTGCGCCCACCCGCGAACAATTGAACGAGCGCGGCGGCGTCTGCTGGGCGCACCCGGCATTTGCCGATCGGCACGTTTTTGCGCGGAACGACGAAGAGCTGGTGGCGGCTGATTTGTCGGCTGCGGGGGCGAAGGATTGAAATGCCGGGCAGCGTTCAGGCTGATGTCTGTAGGCAACGGGCTGCGTGCCGCTGGAAGATCGGTTACGGTGTGCGAAGGCTGTAGGGTGGGCCGAGCGCAGCGAGTCCCACCGTCTGGCGGCGAAAGCGGCGCGGCAACGATGATGCGGCAAATGGTGGGACTCGCTGCGCTCGGCCCACCCTACGCCGCTCTGTAGGGAACGCCCTCTGTCCAACATCGATTCCAAAAATGCACGGGCTTGAAATCAACGTCGAAGGTTGCCGCCGCCGCCAGCAGCGGTTGCTGGCCGAGATGCAGCGGCTGAACGTCGATGGGACCATCGTTCAAAAGACCGAGCACGTGCAATGGCTGGCCGGGCCGCGCTTCGCCTGGCTGGTCGAAGCCGCGGTGCTGCTCACCGCCGAAGGCCACTGCACGCTGTTCGCTCCCGAATCGGTCGAGCTGGCCGCCGCCGATGACGTCGTCCGCTTTGATGCCCGGCGCATCGGTACGCTGCGCAACGATCAGCGGCAGGCTTGCTCGGAGGCGATCGCGAAACATCTGGCCGGCAAGCCGCGGCCGAAACGGCTGGGCGTCGAGTTCTCGTGCTTCGCGCCGTATCTGGCCCAGCAGCTCGCAGCGGAACAGGTCGATCTCGAACCCGTGCTTTATCGACTGCGGCGGCGCAAGGAACCCGACGAGCTGGCCCGGCTCAAAAAAGCCATCGCCGGCACCCGCGCGATGTACCAGCGGGCGCGAGAAATCATTGAGCCGGGCGTCAACGAGCTGTACGTGTTCAATGAGCTGCAAGCGGTGGCGGTGCGCGAGTTTGGCGAAATGCTCACCGGCACGGGCAACGACTACGCCTGTGGCAAGCCAGGCGGCCCGCCCCGCGACCGCCAAGCGGAGGCCGGCGAGCTTTACATTCTCGATCTGGGTCCGGCCTTTCGCGGCTATTTTGCCGACAACTGCCGCGCCTTCGCCGTCAATGGCCGAGCGACCGATGCTCAGTTGGCCGCCTGGGAGCAACTGGCCGCGGTGTTTCCGCTGGTCGAGCAAACGGTCAAGCCGGGCGTAAGTTGCCGCGAGTTTTACCACCTGGTAAAGCAGCGGCTCGATGAATTCATGCCCGGCAGCTTCGACCATCATCTGGGGCATGGCATCGGGCTGTTTCCGCACGAGGCGCCGCATCTGAATCCGCACTGGGACGACACGTTTGAGTTGGGCGACGTGTTTACGGTCGAGCCGGGTCTTTACTCGCCGGAGCTACGAGCCGGCATTCGCCTGGAAAACGACTATCTGGTGACGGCCGATGGCGTCGAGTGTCTGAGCGATTTTCCGCTCGAGATCTAACCCGGCATTCGTCAGCCGTGGAAGCCCGACACGTAAGTGAGGGTCGTGGACCAGCTTTCCGTCGCTTACCGCGTCGGGTTTCCATGCCCCACGCTGGCGCCCGTATGATGGCAACCCGCGTCGAGTATAAGTGCTTCGCTTGCCCCATGACGTACAATAGTGCAGATCACAAGCTGCCCGGCGAGTCATTCATGGATTTTTACGAGGACCCTCAGCGAAGCGATCGACCCACCGCGGTTCACCCTCCGCCCGCCGGCTCGCCATTCGCCGCTGGCTACGTCGGCCAGGCTGTCACGGAGCGGCGCCTTGTCACTCCGCGGCGCCGCGTGTTGTTGCCGGCGCTGTTGTTCGTCGCCACCTGTGTAAGCACTTACGACGTCGGGGGGCTGGCGTTCGCCGTTCCGCTGATGCTCATCCTGACAATGCACGAGCTCGGGCATTTTTTTCAGGCGCTGCGGTATGGAGTGCCCGCCAGCCTGCCCTATTTCATTCCGATGCCGTTCAGCCCCATCGGCACCATGGGAGCAGTCATCGGCATGCAGGCTCACGAGGCGGATCGCAAGGAATTGTTCGATATTGGCATCACGGGACCGCTGGCCGGCCTGGTGCCCGCCGTGATTTGCTCGGTGATTGGGCTGCAACACTCCGAGGTGTTTCTAGTCGTGCCGGGACGCCACGGCATGATGTTGGGTGAGCCGCTGTTCTTCAAGCTGTTGGTTTACCTTACGTTTGGATCGCTCGATGCGGCGCACGATGTCGCCTTGCATCCGCTGGCCTACGCCGGTTGGGTGGGCATTTTTATCACCGGGCTGAACATGATTCCCATCGGGCAGCTTGACGGCGGGCATGTGCTCTATGCGCTACTCTTGCGCCGAGCGCATGGAGTGGCGGTGGTGTTGTTCACAGCCGCGGCGGTTGCGGTGGCCCTCTTCGGCTATGGCGGCTGGTCGCTCATGTTGCTGCTATTATACCTGACGGGACCAAAACACCCGCCCACCGCCGACGACACCGTGCCGCTCGGTCGGGGCCGAACGGTGCTCGGCTGGCTGACCCTCTCGTTCGCCGTGCTGGGTTTCACGCCGCAGCCCTTTTATGGCATCTAAGCAGCTTTGTAGGGAACGGACTCCGTGCCGCTCCGCGATGGCCGATAGGCGACCAAGCCTCAAGACGCCCCGGACACCAGCCCGCGTCTGCAGGGGAACGCCCTCCGCACCGATCGCGGCAACCGATGTCGTGGCGCCCTGATCTTCTCTTGGACGGGTGCTACCCTACACCCGTGTTGCGGATCGGTGTACACTCGATATCCATGAACTGGATCGCCCCGCTATTTCTCTCGCTGCTTGGCGCCGCGGCCGACGCGCCACAAGCCACCGACTCTCGCCTGGTGGTCGAGCGGTTTGTCGCCGAACCCGACCTGGTCACTCCCACGGGCATCGCCGTCGATCACCGCGGCCGCGTCTTGGTCATCGAAAGCCACACGCACTTTCGCCCCGACGACTACCCTGGTCCACCCGCCGACCGCATTCGCATGTTGGAAGACACCGATGGTGATGGCCGGGCCGATCGCATCAGCACCTTTTTTGAAGGCACTCGGTTGACGATGAACCTGGCCGTCTATGCTGACGGCTCGGTGTATGTGGCCACGCGCAACGAATTGTTTCGGCTGCGCGATTCCGATGGCGACGGCCGTGCCGACCAGCGAACGCCGATCGCCCGGCTCGACACGCCCGGCAACTATCCGCACAACGGACTGTCGGGATTCGCCTTCGACGCTTCGGGCGATGTCTATTTCGGCCTCGGCGAAAACTTGGGCGCCGAATATCGGCTGATCGGCAGCGACGGCACGACGCTCCATGGCGGCGGTGAGGGCGGCAACATCTATCGCTGCCGGCCCGATGGCAGCGGTTTGCGGCGCCTTGCCACCGGCTTCTGGAACCCGTTTCATCTGGCCTTCGACGCCTTCGGCCACCTGTTTGCCGTCGACAACGACCCCGACAGTCGCCCGCCCTGCCGGCTGTTGCACGTGGTGCCGGGCGGAGACTATGGCTATCGCTTCCGCAACGGTCGCAAGGGGCTGCATCCGTTCACGGCTTGGAATGGCGAGCTGCCCGGCACGCTGCCCATGGTGGCAGGCACCGGCGAAGCGCCCTCGGGCATTGTGGCGTATGAGTCGGACGGGCTGCCGAGCGATTACCGCGGGCAACTGTTGGTCACGTCTTGGGGCGATCATCGCCTCGATCGATTTCAGCTTGAGCGGCGCGGGGCTTCGTTCACGTCGCGCGCCGTGCCGTTTGTCACCGGCGGCGAGAATTTTCGCCCCGTGGGCATTGCCGTGGCGCCCGATGGTTCGCTGTATATCAGCGATTGGGTGGACAAGTCGTACACCCTGCACGGCAAGGGGCGCATTTGGCGCGTCCGAGCCAAGCAGCCGCCCGCGCAAACTCGCCCGGCTGAGCGACCGGAAGTTGAGTCGCCAGATGAGGGCGGCTTGCCCATGGCGCGGGCCGCGGCCCTGCGGCAAGCCGACCATGCGGCCGGCGAAGAGGCGCTGCTGCGGGCGTTGCACGATGTCGACCCTTTCATCCGCCAAGCCGCGCGAGAGGGACTGCGCCGCGTGAGCGACACCCCAAAGCTGCGGGCGCTCGCCGCCAGTGATGACGCCGCGGTTCGGCTGGCCGGTCTTTTGATCTTGCGCGAATCGACCGACGCGCAGGCGGCCCGTGCGCTGCCCAAGCTCCTCGCAGATGCCGACCCAGACATTCGCTTCGCCGCCGTGCAATGGGTGGCCGAGGCGGCGCTGGCGGAACATCGGCCGCGGATCGAGGCGCTGCTGGCCGAGTCGGGCACGCGCGCGCTGTTCGAGGGGTGTCTGGCCGCCTTGGAACGGCTCGACCGCGCGGCGAATCCGGCGGCGCCGCTTGATCCGAACAAGGAAATGGCCGGCGAAGAATACGTCGCCCGGCTGCTGATGGCCGAGGCCACGCCGCCGATCATCCGCACTCGCGCGCTGCGAATGCTGCGGCCGACTCACCCTGCGCTCTCGCTCGACCGCCTCAAACAGTGGCTGTCCGCGTCTGACGAAGCCCTGCGAATGGAAGCCATTCGCACGCTGCGCGAAAGCTCCGCGCCGGACGCCCAGCAACTCGTGGCCGAGCTGGCGGGCAATGCCGCCCTGCCCGGTCGACTGCGGGCCGAAGCCGTGATGGGCCTCAGCGGTCAACGCCCGGCCGACATCGAGTTGCTGCTTGCCTTGGCCGGCGGCAAAGATCGCACGTTGCGCGATGAAGCCCTGCGCTCGCTGCGCAACACCGAGCTGAGCGACGAACAGCGTGCGGAGTTGCTGCGTCTTGCCAACCGCGATCCGGCGGCCGCCGCGCTGGTTGAGCGCGTGCTTCAGGGCGCGCCGCCCAAGTCTTCGCCCCCGCCCGAAGACTTGTCGGCCTGGCTCCGCCTGCTTGCCGAAAGCGGCGATGCCGAGGCGGGTGAGCGGGTGTTTTTCCATCCCAAGGCCGCCGGCTGTTATCGCTGTCACCAGGTGGATGGCCGCGGCGGACGCATCGGCCCCGACCTGACCACCACCGCCCGCGTGCTCGACCGCCGCCGCCTGGTCGAGTCGATCTTGCAGCCCAGCCAGGAGATTGCTCCGCAGTTTGTGGCTTACACCCTTGCCACCACCGACGGACGGACGCTTACGGGACTTCTGCTGGGCGAGAACGCCGGCGGCGATCAAACCTATGCCGACGCCGAGGGCCGGCTCTTCACGCTGGGCCCTGGCGAGATCGACCAGCGCCAGCCGCACTCCAAATCGATCATGCCCGACAACTTGTCGGGCGCGTTGACGCTCGAGGAATTCCGCGATCTGCTGACCTTCCTTCAGGCGCAGGCAAGCGACCGCGGCCGCGGTGCTGAAACAGCCACGCGGTGATAACCGATTTTGGAGGCGAACCGATGCCGACGATCACCGCGAAGCAGGTAGCGCCCTTCGGCCCCAGAGACGCCGGCGCGATTCTGACGCTGGACGATTTCGAGGCGGCCGACTTCGAGCCGGGACGCCGTTACGAGCTGATCCATGGAGTTTTGATCGTGACCCCGCCTCTCCTCGAAGAAGAGCGCGACGCCAATGAAGAATTGGGCCACTGGCTGCGGAACTATCAACAGTCGCATCCGCAAGGCAAGTGTCTCGACCTCACGCTGCCGGAGCAGAATGTGAGAACTACCCTCCACAATCGCCGCTGCGACCGGGTGATTTGGGCCGGATTGGGGCGGCGGCCTCGCAGTCGCGGGCAAGTCGGCCGCCGCGATGTGCCCACGATCGTGGTCGAGTTTCCCTCAGCAAGTCCCAGCGACCGGCAGCGGGATTACGAGGAAAAGAGAACCGAATATCGCGATCTCGGCGTGCGCGAGTATTGGATCGTCGATCGCTTTCGCCGCACGTTGACGGTCTATCATCGGCGAGGCGCCCGGTGGGCCAAACGGGTCGTCCGCGAAGACGAGACCTACCGCACGCCCCTCTTGCCGGGCTTCGAGCTTCCGCTGGCAAAGCTTCTGGCGGTCTCGGATCGATACGCGCGGTGACCGATGTCGGCAACGACCACGTCTTGAATTGAGGCGTGGGACGAGGCGAGTTGCTCAGTTCGGCCGCCAATCGAGCGCTCCATGCGCCAAGCAAAATCCTCAACCGCACCGTCCGGACGAGAATCCAGGTTCAGAGATTTGGGCGGCGCCGCTCAGTTCACTGTCGAGCGTGAGGGCCGCCGGATTAATCAGCCTGCTTCAGAGCATTTTCGCGCCGCCCCCCCGCCTGCGAGCTGCCGCCTGGGGTCGGCGAAAAGGGGCGAAAAACAGACTGAAAACGACCCCAAGCCACTTGTTTGGTACAAAAGAGGGAGAGGGCCGGATTCTCGGGATGTCGCCGCTCCGCCTGTCCTGGCCCCGGCCCTGCGCGCGAGCCGCCGCGCCTGGGGTCAGCAAAAGGGGCGAAAAACAGGCTGAAAACTACCCAAGCCACTCGTCGGGTACAAAACAGGGAGAGGTTCGGGTTTTCGGGATGTCGCCGCTCCGCCTGTCCTGGCCCCGGCCCTGCGCGCGAGCCGCCGCGCCTGGGGTCAGCAAAAGGGGCGAAAAACAGGCTGAAAACTACCCAAGCCACTCGTCGGGTACAAAACAGGGAGAGGTT
>JAICLL010000291.1 GCA_025927475.1 Pirellulales bacterium | reverse complement strand
TTACCGGCGCCGTTCGGGCCAGCTAAGACGATGAGTTGAGGGGCACTTTCGTGCATCGATCTTTTTTGCTCAATTCAGCATTAAAAGCCGCCGTGGCATCCCTAGCCACCGGGGCGCACAAAACCTATTCCGCACTGCGCATTCCGCATTCCGCACTTTCCCGCGGCAGGCGGTCTTGCAAAGCCTGCACGGTCATCTCTTCGCCACGCAGGGCTTCCATGGCGCGAATGGCGGCGTCGGCGGCCTGAATCGTGGTGATGCAGGGCACACCGTGCGCCACGGCCGCCGCGCGGATGCGCCCTTCGTCGGTCCGGGCGCCTTTGCCGCTGGGGGTGTTGATGATCAGATGAATCTGCCCGTCGATGAGCAGGTCTAACAGGTTCGGATGCCCCTCTTGCAGTTTCTTGACGGTTTGCACGGCGATGCCGGCCTCTTCGAGCAGCCGGGCGGTGCCGTCGGTGGCCGTGAGCTGATAGCCTAGCTCGGTGAGCTTGCTGCCCAGGCCGATGGCGTGCCGCTTGGTGCGGTCGGCCAGGCTGATGAAGATTTTGCCCGAACTCGGCAACACCACGCCCGCCGCCAATTGGCTCTTGGCAAAAGCAATCGAGAAGCGGTCGCTGGTGCCCATCACTTCGCCGGTCGAGCGCATTTCGGGTCCCAGCACGATATCGACGCCGGTGAACTTGACGAAGGGAAAGACGCTTTCCTTGACCGACACATGCGTGGGGATGGGCGCCGATTCGTAGCCCTGCTCGGCCAGCGACACGCCGGCCATGATCTTGGCGGCGATTTTGGCCAGCGGCATGCCGATGGCCTTTGAGACAAACGGCACCGTGCGGCTGGCCCGCGGGTTCACTTCGAGCACATAGACGTTCTGCCGCCCGTCTTCATATTTGACGGCGAACTGGATGTTCATCAGCCCCTTGACCTGCATCAGCCGCGCAAGCCGCTCGGTGGCTTCGCGGATTTCGGCCACGACCGGTCCGGCCAGACTATAGGGCGGAATGGCGCAAGCTGAATCGCCCGAGTGCACGCCGGCTTCTTCGATGTGCTCCATGACGCCGGCCACAATCGTTCGCTGGCCGTCGCTGAGGGCGTCGACATCGACTTCGATGGCGTCTTCCAAAAAACGGTCGATGAGCACGGGCTTGCCTTGGGCGGCGATAAACGCCTCGCCCACGAACCGTTCCAGTTGCACCTGGTCGTAGCAGATTTCCATCGCCCGACCGCCGAGCACAAAGCTGGGCCGCACGAGCGCCGGAAAACCGATCTTGGCCGCTTCGGCCCGCGCCTGGTCGAAGGTGCGGGCAATGCCATTGGCCGGCTGCCGCAGATTCAACCGCCGCAAAATCTCGGCAAATTTTTCGCGGTCTTCGGCGTCTTCAATCCGGTCGACGCTGGTGCCGATGATCGGCACGCCGGCGGTGGCCAAGGCACGTGCGAGATTGAGCGGCGTCTGCCCGCCAAATTGCACAATCACGCCGTCCGGCTCGACGCGGTCGCAGATGTTCAGTACGTCTTCCGTGGTCAGCGGCTCGAAAAACAGCAGGTCGCTGGTGTCGTAATCGGTGCTGACGGTTTCGGGGTTCGAGTTGACCATGATCGACTCGATGCCCAGCTCGCGCAGGGCGAAGCTGGCCTGGCAGCAGCAATAGTCGAACTCGATGCCCTGGCCGATGCGGTTCGGTCCGCCGCCCAAGATCATGATCCGCCGGCCGCCGGGCGGCTTGGGCGGCGTTTCGTCCTCGTCTTCGTAGGTGGAATAATAATACGGCGTGTACGCTTCGAACTCGGCGGCGCAGGTATCGACCGATTTGAAAGTGGCCACCACGCCCAGCCGCTTGCGCTGCGCGCGCACCGCCAACTCGGTGGCGCCAAAAATGGTGGCCAACTGCCGATCGGAAAAACCAAACTGCTTGGCTTGCTTCAACTGCTCGCGGCTGAGATTCTCGAAACTCGGCTGCCGCCGCAGTTCTTCTTCCAGTTCGACAATCTCCAGCAGGTTGTCGAGAAACCAGCGGTCGATGGCCGTCAGCTCATGCACTTCGTCGAGCGACATGCCGGCCTTGAATGCATACCGCAGATGCCAGACGCGCTCGGCGTTGGGCATGGCCAGCTTGGCGCGGATTTCTTCGCGCGAGGGCTGCCCGGGCGTGCCCCACAAGTCTTTGTTGTCGCAGCCAAAACCAAAGCTGCCGACCTCGAGCCCTCGCAATGCCTTTTGAAACGATTCTTTGAATGTGCGGCCGATGGCCATCGTTTCGCCCACGCTTTTCATTTGCGTGGTGAGCTTGGCGTCGGCTTCCGGGAATTTTTCAAAGGCGAACCGCGGGATCTTGGTCACCACGTAATCGATGGTCGGCTCGAAGCAGGCTTTCGTCTCGCGGGTGATATCGTTGGCCAACTCGTGCAGGCGATAGCCGACGGCGAGCTTGGCGGCGATTTTGGCGATCGGAAAACCGGTGGCCTTCGAGGCCAGGGCGCTCGAACGGCTGACGCGCGGGTTCATCTCGATGACGATCATCCGCCCGGTCTGCGGATGAATAGCGAACTGAATGTTCGATCCGCCCGTCTCAACGCCGATCTCGCGGATGACGGCCAGCGAGGCGTCGCGCATCCGTTGATATTCTTTGTCGGTGAGCGTCTGGGCGGGGGCCACAGTGATCGAGTCGCCGGTGTGAATGCCCATCGGGTCAAAGTTTTCGATCGAGCAGATGATGACCACGTTGTCGTCGACGTCGCGCATCACCTCCATTTCGTACTCTTTCCAGCCGAGAATCGATTCTTCGAGCAACACTTCGCTGATGGGCGAGAAATCGAGGCCGCGGCGGACCATCTGGTCGAACTCTTCGCGGTTGTAAGCCACGCCCGAGCCGCTGCCGCCCAGGGTAAAGCTCGGCCGCACCACGCAGGGCAGGCCGATGGCCTGCATGGTTTCACGGGCTTCTTGAATGGTGTGCACCGTGCGCCCGCGGCAGACTTCCAGGCCGATGCGTTCCATTGCCTGCTTGAACAGTTCGCGTTCTTCGGCCTTGGCGATGACGTCGGGCTTGGCGCCGATCATTTCGACGCCGTACTGCCGCAGCACTCCTTTGCGATCGAGTTCCATGGCCAGGTTCAGCCCGGTCTGCCCGCCCAGCGTGGGCAGCAGCGCGTCGGGCCGTTCGGCCTCGATCACCTTGGCCACGATCTCCCAGGTGAGTGGCTCGATGTAGGTGCGGTCGGCGGTGCCGGGGTCGGTCATGATGGTGGCCGGATTGGAATTGACCAGCACCACTTCATAGCCTTCTTCGCGCAGGGCTTTGCAGGCTTGCGTGCCCGAATAGTCGAACTCGCAGGCTTGCCCGATGATGATCGGCCCGGAGCCGATAAGCAGGATTTTGTGAAGATCGTCTCGACGCGGCACGCTGACGGTCCCTGGGTTCTTTTTGGATACGGTGGTTTCGCGGTTTGTGGTGCAGGCGTCCCGCTTGCCGGGCAGGCGGGACGCCCGCACCACAACGATGATGCTGGGCCATTTCACAGCACCAAAGGTGCGCGATTCCATAGCCCAGGGCGCAGCCCTGGGAACCGTGGCCCGCCGAACACCAATCACCCCAAACGGGGTGAGATTCCCGGCGTATCGCGCCGAGGGTTGTTCAGGGAATCGCGCCCCGTTGGGGCTTACGACATTTCCGTCCGTCCGCAACCCAGGGCTGCGCCCTGGGCTATCGAATGACGCCGCTTCGCGGCTAAGAGGACCTTTGGCCCGTCCTCTCAGCCCGAGTCGGATGTAAAATCCATCAAGATTACCATGCGGGCGGTAGGGTCTCAAGCGGCGTGCATCCTCGGTGGTGTGCGAAAAAGTTTTGGGGGGGGGGGGGGGGGCCATTAAACCCCAGCGCCCGCGGGGCCCAAAAACGGCCGGGGGCCCCTGACCCGGTCACAACCCAACTCCCAGATCATGGGGATGCAACCCCCAACCGGTCCGGCAGGGGGACCCGACGAACAGGGCAATACG
>JAICLL010000173.1 GCA_025927475.1 Pirellulales bacterium | reverse complement strand
GGGCTCACTCGAAATCCTCCGTGTGTTGGGCGGGTCGTGGATGGTTGTTACCCATGAAACCCCGCAAAACGCCGGATGGTTTCGAGTTTTTTTGCCTCTCGATTAAAAACGCCCTTCCGGGGACGCTTGCTTAAGGACTAGCGCATCTGCTTTGCGGGCTTATTGTCCGTGACTTTCGAATTGCCGGCGGAGGGGATTCATATGGCGGTTACCATTTCGATGGTGGCGCTTGGTAACGCACCCAAGATTTCGGCGGGCGGAATCTGCAAGGCCTGGGGCGCGCGGTGGCCGAAGGCGCCGCAACCCACCGGCGCGGGAAAGAAAGGGAGCGTGCTTTCGTTTCGCGTCGGCGAGCATGAAGTGTTGTATGGGCTGATGCCGGCGCCCATTCCCTGGACCGATCTGGAAGGGCCCTGCGCAACGTCGCCGTTCTGGCCGAATGCCGCGACCACCATGCGGACGCACCAGCGGCATGTGATCGTCACCGTGACCGGCGACGCCGATGGCGCAGCACTCGCGGAAACGCTCACGCGGGCCACCAGCGCTCTGGTCGAGTCATCGGATGGAGTGATCGGCGTCTTTTGGTGCAATTCAGCCTTGGTTTTTCCGCCGAAAGGTTTTTGCCAGATCGCCTCGAAGTTTGGGCCGGGAGAGCCGGCGCTGCCTATCTGGGTGAGTTTTCGCGTCGCAAAGAACAAAGACGGAAATTCCGCGGGATTCACTCGCGGATTGTCGTCGCTGGGCAAAATGGAGTTCGAGACACAAGGCGCTCCGGAAAGCCCCGAAGCGTTGCGCGAGCGGTTCTTGCATTTCGCGGCTTACGTACTCGACGGCGCGGCGATCGAAGACGGCGAGACGATCGGCTTCGATGCGAACGAAAAAATCAAGGTGACTTACGCCGCGTCGTCGTTCGGCGTTCCTGGCCGCGTCATGCGGCTCGATTTCTCAGCCGGCAAGCTGACAGCCGGCGCTAAGCTGACGGCCTATGGCTACGCACATCTACTTGCAACAATCATTTGCACGTTGATTGCGGGATATTTTCTGTATTCAGTTTTTCCGTTTCTGCGCGGCAGCGTCTTTCGCCATTTCATTTTGGCGCCGGCGACGCTTGCATTCGGCTTTCTTTTTCTGCTGATCTCCGATCAGATTCTCGAGCGAGCATTTGGCTGGCAAGCATTCAAAAAGTGAGTGAACCGATATAAAGGCATCCATCGCTTCTTGTGCGCTAAAGCAGCTTGGTATAGAACAGCGATCCGCCGGGGGCATCGCCGTAGACGGCGTGCGCAAAGCCGGCGCGCTGGTAAACGTGCCGGGCCCGTGCGTTGTTCTCATGCACCTCGAGCGTCAGTTTGCAGCAGCCGAGCTGGCGGGCTTTTTGCTCGACGGCGGCCAACAGCTTTTGCCCGACGCCGCGGCCTCGCTGCTCCGGCAAGACGGCAAGGTCGTGAAGGTTCAACAGCGGCTGGGCGAAGAATGTGGAGAAGCCGCGGAAGCAGGTGGCGATGCCCACGGCCTTGTCCCGCTCATAGGCCAGAAAAATGACCGTCGTCGGATGGTTTTGTAAGCCCGGAATGAGACGATCGAGCACCTCGGGCGGAAGCGGGCCACGGTTGCCCATCGCATCGAGCGCGTAAGCGGCGGTCAAAGCAAGCACGTCTCGCTGGTGCTCGGGCAAATTCAAGTCGGCTTCGGCGATTTCAACCATGGCGCATTCGATCAAACATCATACCGTTGCCAGCGTGTGGCCGCATATTTGACCTGCCTAAAGACGATCATTCCCTGATCGCGGAGGCAACGCTGAACAGATGTTGTTCGCCGCGCAACAGGATGCCGTTCGAGACGGCAACAGGCGAAGCAATGATCGACTCGGCCATGCGATTCTCCGACAGCAATTCAAATCGGTCGTTGGCGATGCTCGCCACAAAGACGGCGCCGTCCTCGCGCGGCGCGTAGAGCTTGTCTGCGGCGATCAGCGGCGAGGCGTAAAAGTTCGTGCGATGCTTGGGAAAGGCCCCCTCCCAAATCGTTTTGCCGGTGGCAGGGTCGATGCTCGCAACCTGGCCGCGGTCGCGGACGAGAATCACGCGGCCCTGGTAAACCGCGGGAGTCGGGACAAAAGTGCCAACATCGTCTCGCTTCCATACATGATTGGTTAACGTGACGTCGCCGCTGCCGGTCAATCGAATCCCGTGAAGTCGCGGAGTTCCTCGATCATTGCGGCCGTAGGCAATCACCGCCATGTCATCCACGATGACGGGCGTGGCGATGGCGGGCCACAAGGCGTTTCGGTCGGGATTGAAGTTGCCGCACGACCAGCAAACCTGGCCATCGGCGGCATGGTGGATCGTCAGGTGCTCGGCGCCCCAAACCAAGATCGACTCGTTGCCTTGGTGCTGAATGACTAGCGGCGTGGTATAGCCGTGATCGCATTCGGTGGGCGTCGAGTAATTGCGAGCCACCTTCCATGCCAGTTCGCCGGTCTGTTTGTCGAATGCGGCCAGCCACGACTCGCCGTGGTGCATGCGAGCCATGACGACGTGCTTGTCCGTCAAGACGGGCGATGTGCCATGGTCCCAGAAGAGCGTATCTTTGCCGAACCGCTCCACCAGATCGGTTTTCCAACGCACGTTCCCGTCGGTTTCAACGGCGGCGAACGTGCCGCTCTTGAAGAAGACGAAGACGGCCTTGCCATCCGTCACGGGCGAGGCGTTGCTGCCAGAACCGTTTCG
The DNA here is from genome assembly GCA_025927475.1 of Pirellulales bacterium. Classification (GTDB taxonomy): domain Bacteria; phylum Planctomycetota; class Planctomycetia; order Pirellulales; family JAICIG01; genus JAICLL01. The sequence continues at coordinate 10,905 of JAICLL010000173.1, read as the reverse complement.
ATGCTTGCCGGGATTCTCCTGGCCGAAGACGGCCCGCCATTTCTCGGCGCCGGCCAGATCGTACGAGACAAGCGCGTCGTGGCCATCGGCTGCGGAGGTCAAATAGATTGTCCCGTTGAGCACAATGGGCGTCGAACAGCCCTTGCCCGGCAGCGGGGTGCGCCACCGATAATTGTCCGCGCCGAACTCAACAGGATAACTTCCCTGTTCGACGCTGCCCGTTGCCAATGGCCCGCGCCACGAAGGCCAGTCGGCGGCATCCGCGGCAATGGCAAATTGCGCTGAAAAGAGCACCAACCACGCGGCGGCGAAGAAAAGTCGGTTTGTCACGTTATCGAAATCCTTGCTTGTGTGAGACGGTATCGCGTCTTCATTATACAACGGCGCGCGACGGTGCGAAAAGCGGCGCAAACGTAGATTGGCTGACCATCGCCCGTGAGTTAGCATGAACTGGGGCGGGCGCCTCATTGTTCTACACAAATGCCGCGAGCAGCCACGACCCCTGCCAGCTTGCCAACGTTGCATCAACATGAGGATGACCCTCCCAGCCGCGAGCGTGCTTGCTTCGGTCCATATGGGTTCTTGTCTTGGCCTGTCGGTTATTTACGTTCTGCGACCGGACTGGTGCGCCGCGATCACGGTGTTTCCTCCGTGGATCTGGGCGGCGATTGGTCTAACACTGGTTGTTCTTTGCGCACGCCGCGTCGGCTGGCGTCGATCGGTTGCCGCGTCTGCCGCCTGGCTGGCGATGCTTCTGTTGCTCGCCGACCACCCCATCGCGCTGGTGCGCAGGCCGGCTTACGACCGGACCGAAAACGGCGAACGGCCCGCGGACGCTCGCGTTACTCGCGTCGTGACCCTGAACTGCTCGACGGGCGATGTCCGGGCCGCCGATGAGGTAGCGTCGTTCAAGCCCGACATCGTGTTGCTGCAAGAGTCGCCGGGCCGCGAACAACTCGTGCAGCTCGCCCAGCAGTGGTACGGCGACGATGGCGCGGTGATCTGGGGACGCGACGCCTCGATCATCGCGCGCGGCCAATTAGTGCCGATCGAATTGCCCAAGGCGGTCGCGCCGAACGCCACTTGCGCTCGAGCGCGCTTGGCATCGGGCGCCCAGCTCACGGTGGTTTGCCTTCGGCTTGCGCCGGCAATCGTGCGCTTAGATCTTTGGTCGCTGGATTGCTGGCGACAGCAAATGGCCAATCACCGCCGGCGGCGATTGCAGTTGGCGGCGATCGTGCGTTCGGCGCGCCCGTCGGACGGGCTGCCCTTGCTCATCGGCGGTGATTTTAACGCCCCGGCGGGAGACTCGGTGTTTGATGTACTCAGGCCGGCCTTGCACGATGCGTTTGCCGAAGCGGGCCGGGGCTGGGGAAACACGATTGTCAACAATTGGCCGTTCCATCGAATCGACCAGGTTTGGCTTTCGACGGACCTCACGGCCTCGCAGGTGTTCGCAGTCCGCACGGACCGCTCTGATCATCGGATGGTTCTCTGCGATTGTGCGACGGTAAGATAAGGCAACCTCACGTCAAACCTGTCGAGCGTCTCGCCCTCCAGATCCAAAACGCGCACCTCCAGACGGTCGGCGTAGACATCGACGATGCCATAATGATTGACGCCAGAGCGAAACACCGCCGTGGTGGCGTCGGGCGTCTCGGCGGGATAGAGCTTCCGGCTGCCGCCGCCGCTGGTCACATAGGTGATGCCGTCAAGCGGCTTGGTGCGGTCGTAATAGTGATGATGCCCGGCCAACACCAGCGCCGTCGCGGTCTCGCTCAATCGCCCATGCAGCCAGACGCGCCGCAGGGCCTGGTTGCCCCAGTCGCGGCGCCCGCAGGTGAACACGGGCCGGTGCAGGCAAACAATCGCCGGCTCGCCGGAAGCCCCCAGCCTTTCGGCCAGAAACTTGCCCTGTTCGCTCCAGGGCGCCAGCGATCGCTCGGAATTGAGCATCACAAAATGCAGTCCGCGGTAATGAAAGTCGTAAAACGTGCCGGGCAATTCCGGAAAGAACTCTTGAAAGCGGGCCTCGCCCCGGTCGTCGGGCAGCCGGTCGTGATTGCCCACCACCGGCCGCAAGCGAAGCTGATATTCGCCCGCCTTGTCGAGCACCGCATGCCATTGATCGTCGCTGGCCGCGTTGTCGACGATGTCGCCCAGGTGCAGCACAAAATCGACACGGGCCTCGTGCAAACGGCGAAAGGCGGCATCGACGATTTCGTCGCCCAACTGCGTGTCGCCGATAAACCCGAACGAGCCCAGTTTTGCCTGGCCGGGCGTCGCGCCGCCGGCGCCCACCGGCTGGCCAATCTGCGGCGTCGCCACGGCCCAGGCATAGGCCGACCAGGCGGCGGCTACGAGTGCGGCAAAAACCAGGCGGCGGGCGGAATGATTCATGGGCTTGCGTCCGGGGCCAAAGGGGCCGCCCATCGTAGCGAGGACCGCACGCCGCCGACAGAGAACTTTGCCGCGATCACACCCTTCCGCGGCCTTGCTATGGCTGGACAAACCGCGGAGAATCGCGCATAAACTGCCCGACTTCGCTGCCTTCGAACGAAAGGAACTTCATGCGACGCCCGTTCATCGCCGGAAATTGGAAAATGAACCTCAACCGGCGCGAGGCCGCGACCCTGGCCGGGTCCATTGCACGCCGGGCTGGCGAATTGGCCCATCTCGATTTGGCGGTTTGCCCGCCCAGCGTTTACCTGGAAACGGTGGGGGCCGCGCTGTCTGGCGGCCCCGTCGGACTGGGCGCCCAGAATATGTATCATGAGGCGGCCGGGGCATTTACTGGCGAGATCAGTGCCGCCATGCTGGTCGATCTGGGCTGCCGCTACGTCATTTTGGGCCACAGCGAGCGGCGGCACATCCTGGGAGAAACCGACGAACAGGTCAACCGCAAGGTGTTGGCCGCCCTGGCCGCCGGCCTCACACCCATCGCCTGCGTCGGAGAACTGCTCGAAGAACGCGAGGCCGGCCAGACAGGCGAGGTCATCCGCCGCCAGTTCGACCGTTCGCTGGCCGGGCTGCCCGACGAGCAAATGCGGCGGGTGGTCATTGCCTATGAGCCGGTGTGGGCCATCGGCACCGGCAAGGTGGCTACGCCTCAGCAAGCCCAAGAGGTGCATCTCGACCTTCGCAAACTCATCTCCGCCCGATACAATCAGGGTTTGGCCCAGACGGTGCGCATTTTGTATGGCGGCAGCGTGAAAGCGGCGAACGCCGCCGAGCTGCTCTCGCAGGCCGATGTAGACGGAGCGCTGGTGGGCGGCGCCAGCCTGAAGGCCGACGAATTTTTGGCGATCGCCGCGGGCGCGCAGCGCAACTAGTCACGCCCAGCGCGAGTAATTACGGAGACTGATGCAGATGATGTCTTTCCTTATGGTCTTCATGGCCGTCATCGCTTTTCTGCTGATCGTGCTGATCTTGTTGCAGCGCGGTCGCGGCGGCGGTTTGACGGGTGCTTTGGGCGGCATGGGCGGTCAAAGCGCCTTCGGCAGTAAGGCGGGCGACGTGTTTACCCGGATCACCTCCGGCTTGGCCATCATCTGGATCGTGCTGTGTGTGGGCGCCCTGAAATACGTCAATATGCAGTCCGACTTGTTCGATCCGCAGGCCGGCGGCGCGGCGCCGCCCGCCGAGGAAACGATCGAAAGCCGCCCCGCTGACGATTCGCCGCTGAAGTCGTCGCCCAGTGCGGAGCGTGCGCAGCCCTCGGATGCAAGTTCGGGCGACGGAGACAAAGACAAATAGCCATTGCTCCTGTTCGCGTTACACAGGTGGCTGCCTTCCGCTCGGCGAAAGCACGTTGCTTTCGCGAAGCGAAAGACGACAAAACTGCCCAGCCACCGGCGTCTCGATCTTCCACGGAGTGATTTTCCTTGCTGCTGAGCATGACCGGTTTTGGAGAGGCGCATCGCCAGGCCGAGGGCATCGCGGTGGCGGTCGAGGTGCGCACCATCAACAACCGCTATTTCAAGCTCACGCTCAAATGCGGCGAGGGCTATAGCCTGCTCGAGCCAGAAATCGAAAGCGTCGTCCGCCAGCAGATTCGGCGGGGCACCGTGCAAGTGAATCTCCGGGTCGATCGGGTCCGCGGCAGCGAAGACTATCAGCTCAACCAGGCGGTGCTGTCCAACTACCGCCGCCAACTGCAGACGCTGGCTGAGCAGTGGGGCCTGTCCAGCGGTGAGGTGGGCGACGCGGCGCCGCTGGCGTCGCTGTTGCTGTTGCCCGGCGTGGTGATCGAGAACCCCACCAGCCCTGCCGAGGCCGAAGAAGAATGGCCCTTGCTGCGCGACGCACTGGTCGAGGCCATGCAAAACCTGGCCCAGATGCGTGCCGACGAGGGCCGGGCCATGGCCGCCGACCTGCGGGCCAATTGTCGGAGCATCTCCGCGGAGCTGGCTTCGATCGACGAGCGGGCGCCCTTGGTCATCGACTCGTATCGCGGGCGGCTGGCCGACCGGCTGCAAGCCACGCTGGCCGATTTCGCCGTCACGCTCGATCCGGGCGACCTGATTCGCGAAGTGGGCCTGTTTGCCGAGCGGAGCGATATTTCCGAGGAAATCGTGCGGCTGCGCAGCCATCTGGAGCAGTTCGACGCCATTATGGAACTCGCCGAAAGCTCGGGCCGCAAGCTAGAATTTCTTACGCAGGAGATGTTTCGCGAGACCAACACCATCGGCTCGAAGGCCAACGACGTGCAGATTTCGCGGCACGTGATCGAAATCAAGGCGGCCATCGAGCGCGTGCGTGAAATGATTCAGAACGTGGAATGACTCGCGTGAACGCCGAGAGTGCAACCGAGCAACGAGCCGGCAAGCTGGTGGTGATTTCGGGGCCTTCGGGCGCCGGCAAGACCACGCTGCTCAAGCGTCTGTACGCCTGCGCGCCGGCGCCGCTCATCGTGAGCGTTTCGGCCACCACCCGCCCCCCTCGGCCGGGCGAACGCGACGGCGTCGATTATCACTTTCTCTTGAAAGAAGAATTCGAGCGGCGGCGTCTGCGGGGCGATTTTCTGGAATGCTGCGAGGTTTATCAGCGGGGCGACTGGTATGGCACGCTGCACAGCGAAGTGGCCCCTAGATTGGCGGCGGGCAAATGGGTAGTCTTAGAGATTGACGTGCAGGGGACGCTGGCCGTGCTCCAGCACTATCCGGCTGCCGTGACGATCTTTATCCGGCCTGGTTCGGTCGACGAATTGGAACGGCGGCTGCGCCAGCGCGGCACCGAGAGCGAGGCCGCCTTGCAGCGCCGGCTCGACGTGGCCCGCCGCGAGTTGGCTTCGGTCGATCGCTACCGCTATCAAGTGGTCAACGACGACGTCGACCGGGCGGTCGACGAACTGTGCAAAATCTTGTCCTGTTGTGGAGGTTGAGCGAATGATTGACGAGCTTCGTGAAGAAGCGATCGTGAACAAAGTGGGCGGACGTTTCAAACTTTCGACGCTGATTCAAAAGCGGCTGGTGGCGCTCAACGCGGGCAGCCGCCCCTTGGTGACCGCCGCCACGGAAGACAAGCTGGAAATCGTCATTCAAGAGATCTTGCAAGACAAGATTTTCCTGGATACGTCGGGCAATGTGCGCACGGTGGCCCAGCCCGAAGAGGCGGGCGGTCCTCCCGAGCTGGACCTGACCGATTTGCAATAAGAGCGTTCCATGAAAGGCCGCGAGCTGGTCATCGGCGTGACGGGCGGCATTGCCGCCTACAAGACGGCCGCGCTGGTCAGTCAATTGGTGCAGGCCGGCGCCGGCGTGTCGGTGGTGATGACCGCGTCGGCCCTGGAGTTTGTCGGGGCGGCGACGTTCGAGGCGCTTTCGGGCCGGCCCGTGCTCACCGGGGTGTTCCGCGAGACGGGGCACCCGCTGGGTGCGCACATCAATCTGGCCGAGCAAGCCGAGCTGCTCTGCGTGGCCCCGGCCACCGCCAATTTTTTGGCGAAAGCCGCCGGCGGCCTGGCCGACGACCTGCTGACCACCCTGGTGCTGTCGTTCAGCGGCAAGTTGCTGGTGGCCCCGGCGATGAACTGCCAGATGTGGGCCAAACGGGCCGTGCAGCGCAACGTCGAGCAGTTGCGCGCCGATGGCGCGATCGTCATCGATCCGGAAGAGGGTTGGCTGAGCTGCCGCCAGCAAGGGGCCGGCCGGATGGCTTCGCCCGAGCGCATTCGCGCGGTCATCGCCGAAGCGTTGGGCCAACCGAAGAACGATGGCCTCGAGGTTTCCTAGCTCCATGGCTCTTCAGCGCGTGGAAGCACGACGCGCTGACAACAGTCGGGGACCGGTTTTCTCTCGCTTACGCGTCCGGCTACTTTCGTCAATCGCAGCGTCATGGCACGCATCCTGATCACCTCGGGTCCCACGCGTCAGTATCTCGACCCCGTGCGTTATCTGACCAATGCCTCCAGCGGGCGCATGGGCCAGACGCTGGCTGACGCCATGCTGCGGCTGGGCCACGAGGTGGTGATTGTCAGCGGCCCGGTCGATGTCAAGTATCCCGCCGCGGCCCAAGTGCTGCCGGTCACTTCGACTGAAGAGATGCTCGAAGCTTGCCAGCAGATTTTTCCCGCTTGTCAGGGACTGATTGGCGTCGCGGCGCCTTGCGACTACCGACCCGTGCGCGTGGCGACGGGCAAGATTCAGAAAACCGGGCAGCCGTTGGAGTTGCATTTGATCGAAACGCCCGACGTAGTCGCCACGCTCGGCGCGAGCAAGCAGGGCCAGTGGCTCGTGGGTTTTGCTTTGGAAACCGACGATCAGCGGCTGCGGGCCTTGGCCAAGCTCGAAAAAAAGCATTGCGACCTGATGGTGCTCAACGGACCCGAAGCCATGCACGCGGTGGAGACGAGCGTCGAGATCATCGATCGCCAGGGCGCCGTGATCGAGACGCTTTCGGGCACGAAGCAGGCGGTAGCCGACGCCATCGCCCGCGTCATCCAGGCTCGACTGGTCGAGCAACCCCGCCGGTAGGCCGGTACGCTCTGAACGGTTCTGACTTCGAGTTCGGCAAATGCCCCCGGTGGCTGGGGCAGAGCCTAAGCGATGCCCCGGCTGATCGGCTTCCGGGGCATCGGCAAGCCTCTCCCCCACCCACCACCTGTACGGTATCGCAAAATAGCACCGGCAATTACCGACCTTGATAGTCAAAACGGATCGAGGCCCCTATCTGCCGGATGCGGCTGGTTCGACCGCGCGGCTCCGCCGGGCGAGCTCAGCGAGCAGCGACTCGCGATTCTCGGCTTCGCCCAACACGGTGAGCAACGGCTGGCCGGGTTGCACCCGCGCGCCGGCGACGGGAATATCTGCCAGAACCGGCCAATCGCGCCCGGCGTTTTCTTTGAGCCAAGCGGCCGATTGCTGGGCCGAAATCAGAACAGCGCGCTTGGCATACACCACGCGCTTGCCGCACCACGCGCGCGCGCCATCCGCTTGGCTCTCAGCCAAAAGCCCTTCTCGGCACGCCTGCGCGTGCAGCGCCAACGCATGCACGCCGGTCGCGCGCTCGATCACTTCGACGGAAGCCGTATAGCGCGGGTTGATCTCGAGCGGCTGAACCGAATCGCCGTCGATCATGACATCGACGCCGAACAAGCCGCGCACAGAGAATTCGGCAGCCAACGCCTCGCCGAGCCGCGCGAGACACGCTTGCTGGCCGGCTGTCAGCGGCCGAGGACCGATCGACCCGGCATAACGAAAAGGCGAATTCGCTTCGCCGCTCAATAACTGCTCGGTGACGCCCAGCAGCCGCGAGCGTGCGCCTGCCGCGACAAACACCGCCCCGCAAGAAACGCCGGCGACGCGCCGCTGAAAATACCAGGCCGGCCGCCGTCCGCTTGGCGCCGCCGCCCTGTCGTTCCACACCGTCACATGCCCGCCGCCGCTGGCGCGACGCTGCTTGAGCAGCCACCGCCCGTCGCGCGGGGGCGGATCGCTCAGCGCGCGGCATTCGGGCGACCCGATGCCGCGCGTCGCCAGGGCCTCGCGCACCGCAAACGGGTCGCGCACCCGCCGCAAGATCTCCGGCGGGTTGCCGTAGAGCGTATGCCGGCCGCTGATTTGGTCGACCAGCGTCGGCCAGTTTTCCAACCCGCCGGTAAAGATCCACGGCATGGGCGGGAATTGCCGGGCAATTTCGACCAAGCCGGCGGGATAGCGCCCAGCAACATGGCAGGGGTGGGCCTGCCGCAAATCGGCGTCGGCGAACAGGTCGCCACAGACCGGTGTAAAGCCCGCACGAGCGGCCGACTGTGCCGCCGCTCGGACGCTCGCTCCGAGAATCAACAGTGGCATGGCATTTAAACTCCGCCACAGACTAACGCCGCGGCGTCGTCCGAGCAACCGAAGATCGCTTACTTGTGGACGGACCCCGCCGTTCGATATCATCGCGGCAGATGTGGAACTGAGGTGAAGAGCCGGAGAAAAGCCATGAAGATCTTGCAGAGGCCGTGGGCGGTGGTGGCGATCATCGGTGTCGTGGCGGGCTGCAATCCCGCTTCGCAGCCGAACGAAAAAGTTGCCGCGGTTTCAGAAAATTCGCGGTCGCCGGCCGCCACTGAAGACGTTCCTCCGCCGCCGGCCGAGCAACTCGACGGCGATGCCCCGCCCGCCGAAACGGCTCCCGCCCCCGCGGAAGCCGACGCTTCTGGGGGCAAGCAGAAGTCTAGCCGGGCGAACAAGACCGCTACCCAGAAGAATGCCGCCCAGGAGAATCAGGTGACACCGAACCAGCCGCGCCCCGCACCGAAAGCGCTTTCGTATCTGACCGATGTGCCGCTCATTCCGCGCGAAGTGCTGTTTGGCAATCCCGACAAGGCAAGCGCGCGGATCAGCCCCGACGGCCGGCGGCTGGCGTGGCTGGCGCCTGACGAGGGCGTGATGAACGTGTGGGTGGCCCCGATTGACGATCTGGCCGCGGCCCAGCCCGTGACGCGCGACCGCAACCGCGGCATCCGCATTTATCATTGGGCGTTTACCAACGAGCACATCGTCTTTCTGCAAGACGTGGGCGGCGACGAAGACTGGCACCTCTATCGGGTCGATCTGGCCACCCGCGAAACGACCGACCTGACGCCGCTGGAAAAGGTCAACGCCCAGATCACCGGCATGAGCCACCGGCTGCCCAACGAGATTCTGATCGGGCTGAATGACCGCGACCCGCAAGTACACGACATCCATCGCGTGCGGCTCGACAGCGGCCAGCGCGAGCTGATCGAGAAAAACACCGAAAACTTTGTCGGCTATCTGGTCGACGACGATCTGAAAGTTCGCTTCGCCACGCGGATGACCCGCGACGGCGGCAGCGAGCTGCTCGAGCACGGCGACGATGGCCAATGGCAGCCGTTCACCAAAGTGCCGATGGAGGACACGCTGACTACGCAGCCCGTCGGCTTTGACAAGAGCGGCGGCACGCTCTATTTCATTGACAGCCGCGGGCGAAACACCGGCGCGTTGACCGCCTGGAACCTGCAGACCGGCAAACAAGACGTGCTGGCCGAGAACGATCAGGCCGATCTTGGCGAGGTGCTAGCACACCCGACCGAGAACACCATCGACGCCGTCTCGTTCACCTATCTGCGCAAAGAGTGGCAGCCGCTGGACGACAGTGTGAAAGACGATCTGGAATACTTGCAGACGGTCGCCGACGGCGAGGTGACCATCGCCAGCCAGTCGCTCGACAACCAGCAGTGGATTGTGGCCTATCTGCTCGATAACGGGCCGGCCAAGTATTACCGCTACGATCGCCAAAAGCGCAAGGCCACGTTCCTGTTCAACAACCGCGACGACCTGGAGGGCCGCCCGCTGGTCAAGATGCACCCCACCGTCATCCAGGCCCGCGACAAGCTTGACCTGGTCTGCTATCTCACGCTGCCGCCGGGCGCCGACGACGACGGCGACGGCCGCCCATCGCAACCGGTGCCGATGGTGCTCAACGTGCACGGCGGCCCGTGGGCCCGCGACGCCTGGGGCTTTAATGGGCTGCACCAGTGGTTGGCCAACCGCGGCTACGCGGTGCTGAGCGTCAACTTCCGCGGTTCGACCGGGTTGGGCAAAGATTTTGGCAACGCCGGCAATCGCGAGTGGGCCGGCAAAATGCACGACGACCTGATTGACGCGATCGAGTGGGCCATCGGCCAGAAAATCGCCGATCGAGATCGCGTGGCGATCATGGGCGGCAGCTACGGCGGCTATGCCACCTTGGTCGGGCTGACGTTCACGCCCGACGTGTTTGCCTGCGGCGTCGACATTGTCGGGCCGTCGAACATCTTGACGCTGCTTTCGACCATTCCGCCTTACTGGCAGCCGATGATTCAGATGTTCAAAGACCGGGTGGGCGATTTCAGCAGCCGCGAGGGCAAAGAGTTTCTGCGCGAGCGATCGCCGCTGTCGCACGTGGGCCGCATCAAGCGCCCGCTGCTGATCGGGCAAGGCGCCAACGATCCGCGCGTCAAGCAGGCCGAGGCCGACCAGATTGTCAACCTGATGAAACAGAAAGACATTCCGGTGACGTATGTGCTCTATCCTGATGAAGGGCATGGTTTTGCCCGGCCCGAGAATCGGCTGTCGTTCAACGCGGTGGCCGAGGCTTTTTTGGCCGAGCACTTGGGCGGGCGCTATGAGCCGATCGGCGACGCCTTCCAGGGCGCCTCGATCACCGTGCCGCACGGCGCCGACCAGGTGCCGGGCTTGGCCGAGGCGCTTAAGCCCTAAGTCGGGCTTTGCAGCTTGCGCGGTCAGCGATGATTCGCTTGCCTGATGGCGAGCTTAGTTCAAGTTTCGCAGTTTTTGCTAGCAGATGAACGACGCCGTAGCGTCATTATGCCGCAAGTTGGAGTACTTGGTCGAGAATCTGCTTGATTTTTTTGCTTCCCTGTCCTGACAGGCCCAGCGGAATAATCTGTTC
>JAICLL010000296.1 GCA_025927475.1 Pirellulales bacterium | reverse complement strand
GAAGGTGACGCGGCACGTTTTGTCGGAAGACGGCGCCACGTTCGCCTCGCGCAACGAAGATTTTGTCCTCTCCGATAACCGCGATTTCCATCCGACTGACGTCTTGGAAGACGCCGACGGCAGCTTGCTGATTGTCGATACCGGCGGCTGGTACAAGCTGTGTTGCCCGACTTCGCAACTTGTGAAGCCCGATGTATTAGGGGCGATCTATCGTGTGCGGCGACACGATGCGAAGCGCGTACAAGATCCGCGCGGGCTGAAACTGGCTTGGTCGAAAATTGTGTTGACTCCGCTACTGGGCGACGCTCGACCGGCGGTGCGCCGCCACGCGATGCATGCGCTTATCTCGTACGGCGATCAGTCGGTGCCGCAACTAGATAAAGTGATGAATCGCCAAGCGTTTCGCATGGTCGCGGATGTGAAGCTGATGCAATTGAATGCCGCCTGGACACTCTGCCGGATTGGTACCGCATCAGCCAGACAGGCGCTACGGCGCGCGATTTACAGCCGCGATGACGCGACCCGGCAAGCAGCCATCCACTCGCTCAGCGTACTGCGTGATCATGACGCTGTGCCGCCAATCTGCGCCTTGTTAAGCGACGGGTCCGCACAGACCCGTCGCGCGGCGGCCGAGGCCGTCGGTCGTCTCGGTGATTCGGCTTCGGTCGATCACCTTCTGGCCGCAATTCGCAAATTGCCCGCCGCGGCTGCGTCATCGGGCGACCGAGTAATGGAGCACTCACTCATTTATGCATTGATTGAAATCGGCGATCCGAAGGCAACGGTCGTCGGGCTGACGAGCGAAAACCCCGTGGTGCAACGCGCCGCGCTCGTGGCTCTCGACCAAATGCCCAACGGCGGACTGACCGCGCAAACCGTCACACCATTTCTTTCGGCCAGCGACTCTGAATTGCGCCGCATCGCGGGCTGGATTGTCGGCCGGCATCCCGAATGGGCCGACGCACTGGCTGATTATCTGGGCGGACGTCTGGAAGACGACCGCTTATCTGCCGACGAGCGGTCGGCCTTGGCAAGTCAGCTTGGCGGTTTCGCGCAATCGGCCAAGATTCAAGAACTACTGGCCTCGCGGCTCGCAAGCAACAGCGCCGCAGCCATCGAGCGTCAAACCGTGCTCCAAGCAATGAGCCGTTCGTCGCTCAAGGAAGTGCCGGTCGTCTGGAGTGAAACGCTGGCCAACGTCATTAACGACGACGACCGTTCGCTGGTGGTCGAGGCGATCGATGCCGCCCGATCGCTTTCTTTCGGAAAGACGCCGGCGCCTGTCCTCGCTCAGGCCCTAATCGCTTGGGCCGCTCGTCCGGAGCTTGATGATGCCGGGCGCTTGCAGGCCCTCACCGCGGTGCCAGGCGGATTGCCGGATGTGCCCACCGCCACGTTCGATTTGCTCTTGCAGCAACTTCGCCCCGATGCTCAAGCGACCGATCGTGCCGCGGCGGTCGATGTTCTTTCCAAGGCGAAGTTGAGCCATGCGCAGCTCACCGCACTGACGACGAAGTTGTCTATGGTCGGGCCGCTGGACATCGATCGTCTGCTGGCGGCGTATGAGAAAGCGGCCGATACCGAAGTGGGTCTGAAGCTTCTGGCCGCGCTTGCGGAGCCCGGTGTGCTGGCCGCTTTACGCATCGAGACGCTTAAGCCGCGGCTCCAAAAATATCCCGCCGCGGTGCAGGCCGAAGCTGAAAAACTCTATCAGCAACTTTCCGCGGCGCTGGCCGGGCAACGGGCAAAACTCGACGAACTGGCCGAATCGTTGCCGTCGGGCGACGTGCGCCGCGGTCAGGCCATTTTCAACAGCACCAAGGCGGCCTGCGCCACCTGTCATGCCATCGGCTACCTGGGCGGACGCTTGGGCCCCGACCTGACGCGCATCGGCCAGGTACGGCAGCAGCGCGATTTGCTCGAGTCGATCGTGTTGCCCAGCGCCAGCTTTGTGCGCAGCTATGAGCCGGTGACCGTCGTCACCGCCGATGGCCTGACGCACAACGGCCTGTTGCGCAAGGATGCCGCCGACGAAGTGGTGCTCGTAAAGAGCCCGACTGAAGAAGTTCGCATCCCGCGCGACAACGTTGAAGAAATGCTGCCCGGCACTGTCTCCATCATGCCGCAGGGGCTCGACAAGCAATTGACCGCGCAAGAGCTGGCCGACCTCGTCGCTTTTTTGCAAGGATGCCGATAGAGATCCTCAACCCCTCCGAGTTCCGCCCGAATGATGTTGTTGCGCCAAACTGCCGCTGCGCCACTTGTCGCATTACTTCACACTTAGGATAAGGGGCCAAAGCGTGGCAACGCATCAAATAACGCTCGGCCCCGTTCCCAGGCGTCGTAGGGATCGACGTCTTGCAAGCCGCTTTTCTGCACCCAGTAACGGCCGTGTGCCAGCCAGTGCCGAAACATCACAAGCTGCTTAAAGGCGCCAATCACTTTCTTTTTACCGCAGACGTTTTTCCAGACATCGAGAACTGTGCTCAAGCGAATCATTTATTTTGGCGGAATCGCACTATGGATGTCATATGTACTAGCATATCCAACTTGGATCGGGCGAATGAACCATGGGACGTTTGGATTGCAAGGACCAAAGTTTGATCATCGCACGGATCGCGCGCCGGTCTGGTGGCCACCCACGGGCTATCGCAATCTAGCGAACGCGGCGGTTCGCTGGCCGTGGCAACCTCCTGTCGGCGACCGCATCGAGTTTGACTGGGGCGCATCTTTGGCCGCTTGTCCGCCGGCGTCATCATCTTGGGTCTGAGTGTTGCCGCCCTTAGCTGGTTTCGGCCTTCGCCCTCGAGCGCTCTGCCCGCGCTTGCCTTGGCAATTTCTCTGTCGTTGGCCGTAGCATTGCCGATGAATGTCGCATTGAAAACACTCTCTATGGGCGCTTGGACAAACGAGCTAATCGTCACGGCCTACGCACTCGCCGTCCTAACTGGGCTTGCAGTTGGGTATCTAGCACATGTGCTATCGGCGAGCAAGCAAGCTCCCGACATAGCCGACATAGTGCGACCCGATCGTCCTTAGCTATTTCTCCGGCCAGCATGCTCGCCGGGATCGCGCATACCAGAGGTTTCTAAATTGCCTCGAGACATTATCCCGCTGTTTGCGCGCAATCCGTCCTTGGAAATCGACTTGCAACTGTGCTTCAAAGGCGGCCACGAGCGTGAGCACGACCTCGTGGTCCAGTTCAGCACGAAGCCGTTGAACTGCCTCAAGTACGTCAGTCTCGCCGGCAAATCGCAGGGCCGATGCCGGCGGAGCCAGGTCTGCACAAGATAGTCCCAGGCTCGCCAGTGCCTCTCGCTTGAGCGAGTCGATCGCATCCAGCGACATCCCGTAGTAACGCAGAATGTCTGTCGGCTGCGGCCAATGAGTGGCGATGGTCATCGCAGCGCGCCCGTCACAGCATCAAATCGTTTAGCGTTTGCCAGAAAGAGTTTTCATCAAGATCGACGAACGACCAACGCCCCTCAGCAGGTACGAGGCAGGCGAACTGCCAAGTGGCCCGATCTTTCCGCACGAGGATTCTGGACTTCGACGAGGTGCCAAAGTCAACCCGACCCATCCCCCCCACCACGAACCGCGCCTTTGGCCGGATGCTAACGGCAAGCCCACCGGGCGTGATGATCTCCAAAGCGGGAGCGTCGTAGCT
>JAICLL010000266.1 GCA_025927475.1 Pirellulales bacterium | reverse complement strand
CGCCACTTCCAGCTTGAACGAACTGATTTCGAACTCCGAATTAAAGGCCCCTAAAAACAGCCAATTGCCGTGCGGCACCGGCCAATCGGGTGAAACGGAGAGCCGCCGCGTATCGCCCCGCCAATGAATGACCGGACGGGCGTCAATGTCCAGGGCGATTTCGTCGGGCCGCACGCCGCATACCAGGTGGGCCCGCTTTCGCAGCGGCAAAAAAGTTCCCTCCTTTCTCGACTCGTTGTCCTTCGCCGCCTTGCCGTCGAGATTATGAATGCCCGACACGGTTAGGTTGTCGCCGTCGATTTCCAGCATCGTTTGACGCCCGCCAACGACGACGCCCAGACCAAAACATTGCGAGCCTTGCAGCCGCTCAATGGTCATGTCGAGCGAATAGGCCGGGGGCGGTTCAAGGGCCACTTGCAAACGGGCCTCGAACTCGCAGGGCGATCGCAACGGCCCGCTCTTCTCGAAGAACCAGATGCCTTGAACGTGATCGAGCCGCGGATTGACCAACTCCAGCAAGTTGACTTCCGCGGCCGGCTTGCCGCGCTTCGCCTGTGCGTCCAGGGCCGGCGTCGCTCGCACCGGGCAGGCCGGCGGCATCGGGTTGTCTTTCGGCCACTCCCAGGGACGGTACGCCGCGATATTGCCGTTGATACCGGCCAGCGGCCATCTCTCGCGCTGCACTATCTTGCCGGCCGGAAAGGCGTTCTGGTGCAAGGCCACCACCGCGTCGTCCTGTACTTCTTCAATGACCGCCGTGTGATGCACGAACACCCGGCTGGCGCCAGGCAGTGTGATGTTGACGCGTTCCATTTGCAGCAGGTCGCCGGGCAGCCAGGGTTCTTGCGGGCCGAGCTCGCGTCCCCAACGATAGACGCCGCGTTTGCCCAAGCCGGCCGCCTTCAACGCCTCTTCCGCCAAGCGCGTGCAATCGCCGTCGCCAACCGCGGTGCCCAGCGATTTTCGGGCGAACTCCACCACCGCGAGGTTCGCCGGCGGAATGTTTTGATCGAGCGAAACCGCGGCGGCGGGCAACGCCACGATCTTCGTCCAGGCCGTCTTGCGCGTGCCCATGCGGAAGGCTGCAATCTTTACACTGGGCTTCTTGGATGCCAGCCACTCGATTCCGACCAAGGCCTGCCGTTCGGTGCCATTCAGTCCTTTCAGATGCACGGCGGCAAACGGACGGTCGACCGTTTCGAGCTTTTGGAAGCGGGTATCGGCTGCCGCTCGGATGGTATCGACGTGATGGCGGCCCAGGGCGGCGGCGATTTCCAGGCCCACCGCCTGTGCGATGTTCCATGGCCCGACCTGCTCGCCGCCATTTCGCACCGCCACCACGACGGCATCGCCCGCCAATGTTTGGGCCAGCCCGGCGCCCGGCTCAGCCAAGGCATGCTCCAATTCGACAAAGTCGGCCGCGGCGCCCTGCGCCAAGCAGACGGCCAGTAGCCACACTGCCAACAGAGGCGGGAAGAGTTTCCTTTGCATCATCCTTCTAATGTAGCGAAACGCTCGATTTCTTCCAGCAACTGCCGCCGAATGTCATTCAACCGCTGCTCATCGAAAAGTTTTTGCCCTTGCTGGTCGGTGACATAAAAGACGTCGACCACCTGGTCGAGATGGGTGCTGATCTTAGCCAGCGCGACGGAGAGATTCTTGTCAAACAACGAGCGCGCGATCGTATATAACAGGCCGCTGCGGTCGGCAGCGAAAATATCAAAGATCGTGAAGCGGTCGGAAGTGTGGTTGTCGATGCGGACTTGCGTTGGCAGTCGAGGCAAGGTCGCTTGTCGTCGCTGTTCGCCGGCTTTCCAAAGGCGGCGAAAGCGGGGCGGGGCCGGGTTGTCGCAGAGCGATGCGCGTAGCGCCGCCGTCACCTCGTCGATACGCTCGGGCGGGGGCGGGCCGTTGAAATCCGGATCGAGCACATAGAAGCGGTCGAACACAAGCCCGTCGGCCAGCGTATGAATCTCCGCCGAAAGTATCTGCAAGCCACGGCCGGTCAAGGCACCCGTCAGTTTATGAAACACGCCGGGCGTAATGCTTTCATACGTGCCGATCTTGTACTCCACCGCTCCGCGGGCAGGCTGATAACTTCCCAGCGCAATCACCTCGCCGGGATTAAGCGAACGCAGGTGCGTCAGCTCCGTGGCAACTTGCTCGGCGGCGGTTGTGAAGAGGTAGGAGACAGGCAGCGCGGCAATCTGTCGCTCATACCAGCCGCCTTCGTCCGGCGGCAAGAGAGCGAGCACCTGCCGCTGGCGCGCGGCAATGTAGTCGGGCGAGTTGGCGGCCGGCGCGTCGCCGGCGAGATGTTGCATGGCGCGGCGATGCAAATCGGCCAAGACGTCAATCTTCCAGGCATTCAGTACGCCCGGCCCAACCGCGCTGAGATCGGCCGCCGTCAGCACGAACAGCATCTGCATCACTTCGGGCGAGCCCACCTCGATGGCAAACCGCACGACCAGTTGATCGTCGGTGGTATCGCGGCGAAAAGCGATGTGCGACATCATCAGGTGCTTGTGTACGAGAAAAGCGAGCGTTTCGGCATCGGCAGGCGAGAGCCGCAATCGCTGGGCGACCGTGCGAGCGATCTCGCTTCCCACGTCGCTGTGATCGCCCGGATAGCCCTTGCCCAGGTCGTGCAGCAACAACGCCAGGTGCAAGAGCCATTTGCGTTTGATGTGCCGATAAACCCGTCCGACCGGTCCCTGATCGGAGGCGAAGTCGCCGGCGTGCTCGACCGCGCGAATGCAATGCTCGTCGACGGTGTATTTGTGGTATTCATTGAACTGCAACAGGCAGCGCGCGTGGCTGAAGGCCGGGATGACTTTTTCCAACACGCGCATCTCGTGCAGGCTGCGCAGCAAGTCGCCCAACCGCGCCGGCTGATCGAGCAGCGAGATGAACTGCTCCGCCGCCTCCGGCGAAATATCGTCGGGCAAGTTGGGCACCGCGGCACGGATTGCCTCGCATGTCGCGTGCGCGATCGGCTTATTGTAGAGATTGGCCACTGCCGCCAGGTGCAAGATGCGCGTCAGGTCAGTTTGCAGCCGCGCCAGGCCGCGGGCATTCGCCTGAATGTGCAGCGGGCCGACGCGGAATTCGCGCTCAAACTGGTGCGTGACCAGCGGCGCCAAGAGCGTTCTCCAGCGAGGGCCGCGACGCGTGGCAGCCAGAAAGCGGCGCACCACCTGGCTCACGCCTTCCGTCAGCCGAAAATACTCGCGCATGAACTGTTCGACGGGCAACAACCCCTCTTCGCCGCGATGACCGCAGACTTCCGCCAGACGCCACTGTTCCATGCGATCGAGCAGATCGTTCGCCTTGCCGGCGTGAAAGTGCATTTCATTTCGCAAACGCAGCAAAAACTGGCGGGCCCGTTCGACGGCCGCGGTGTCTGCGGACGAAAGAATGCCGGCGCCCCCCAGGGCCTGTATCTCGGGCGCGCCCTGCCGGGCGAAAGCCATCCAGCGGAGGAACTGCGAGTCGCGCAGCCCGCCCTCAGAGCGTTTAATGTTCGGCTCCAGCAGATAAACGGTTTCACCGTATTGCAGACGCTCATCGCGGCGGGCCTTTGTGACGCGCTCGCTGAGCGCGGCCGCCGCCCTGCGTGAGCGTTTTTGGAAATCGGTGGCAAACTCTCTGAAAAGACTGACACTGCCTGTCAGCAGCCGCGACTCAACAAGCGACGACCAGATGATCGGATCCTGGCGCGACAGCCGCCATGTTTCGTTTGGCGTGCGTACGCTTTGCGCTGCGACCAGGCCGACGTCGAATAAATCTCGCAGCAACCGTTGAGCCAGGGGTGCTACCTGCTGCGCGACGGCGGGGTCGATGAGCAGCATCAAGTCGAGGTCGGAGTAGGGCGCCACGTCGCGGCGGCCATAGCCACCGTGCGGCACCAGTGCCACTCGATTGGCGCAGGCAGCGGAGGCCGTTTCGCCGAGGTCGTCCAAGGCCGCCTGGTAAAGCTCAAGCACCAGGCGATCGAAGAGGTCGGCCAGCGCGGCGCAGACCTCGACACCCGGCGCGCCTTGCTCATGTCGCCGGCGCAGATTTTCGCGGCCCTCGGCCAACAGCCGCTTGGCCTCTCGCAGGTGGGCAGGCAATCCAGGACCAGTCGTCATGCAATCAAAGGTAACGCAGCGCCGCCGCTTTGGGCTAGTGGTTTGCCAGTTGCCAACTGAGAGTTGTGCCCCCTCGGCTATACGTTAGGTACGGCCGTTCGGGCTTGGCGGGTTATTCAATGAACTGTTTGACGAGAATGCCTCTCGCGACGTTCAAGTCTTCACCGCGCTTGAATGCGACCGGAATGCTGCGGTCGTAGATGTAAAACGCGCGGTGTCGCTCGATTTCGCCCGTGTCGAAACCAAGCTCGTTGCCGAGTCGATAGCCGTCGGGGTGGGCGCCATCAATCGGGCCGGGCTGGACTTCGAAGCGGCCCATCGTGATCCACACGGCGTAGACGTTGGAACGCGCGGTGGCCAGGTTGCCCAGCTTAATCAGCGTCTGATAGCGGAAATACGGATTGCGGCTGGTGTCGCACCAGGCGTGCGCTGAATGATTGCTGAACATCGCGTCCGATGAAGCGAACACCACGCGCGGCCGCAGCAGCGTGCCGTTGATTTCATTCGGCGGCTGCATCCAAGCGAGCGGCACCATCTGGGCGCCGGCGGCGGAGCGGAACGGCGCCGCGAAAATCGTGGGCCAGAGCGGGTTCATAACGTAGGCGTTGTTGGCGTTGTTGGGGCCAAGAACAGGATACCCTCGCCGCCCCGCCGTCAGTTCTTGCCAATACAAGCGTGCGGCGGGGATGCCGTCGAGCAGACCCGCCCACTGCCGCTCGTCGAAGACCGTGTTGAGATTCACTCGCCCCGGCTCACGATAGGTGGAAACACGGTTAAACGGCGGATGCAGGTAGGGATCGAGCAGTACGCCTCCGGGCGGTTGGCCGGTAAAAAGCCGCGGATTTTCGTAAATCTCGCTGGCCACGAACCGCGAAGGAACACGCACGAAATCAAGCAGGCGATACAGATTCGCGGCCTGGCCCGTGCCGGGAGGCGCGGCGTCGAACCAGCTCACCTGCTTGCGCTGCTTGTCCTGGAACGGCGGCACAGCCGGACTAAACGGAACGATGGACGAATCGGAGGCGTCGCGCGGCGCCGAGAGCAATCGCGAGCTTTGACAGCCCGGCACGAGCAAAAGCTCCATCTGGCTTACGAACGGCCGGTTGTTCCAGGTCAGCCAGGGAAAGGCGGCCATCGGGTCGCCGGCGTAGCTCTGCGGCGGCACCGCCTGTGCGGTCGGCGCGGGATTTGAAGACTTCCAAAACTGGCCGTTGGCAGCACCCAGCGAATAACCGTCCTCGCTGTAATACGAGGAGCGGTTGAGATAGTACGAAGTATTCAGGTAGCCCAGTGACTGCAAGACTGGATAGGGAAAATAATAGCCGCCGGTTTGCGACCAGGGCGATTCGGGCACGAGCGTTTTCAGCAGCGGCTCTTGCATCCAAAGCTGGTTCTGCTGCGCGGGACGCGTGGGCGAAGCGCCACTCGCCGGCGCGCCGCCGGCTTGCGAAATGGCATCGGCGTCGCCGCGTTGCCGGCTGGCGAAGGCGATGGGCGATTGTCCGCGATTCGCTTTCGCGTATTGCGTGTCGGTCTGTTTCTCCCACCGGCCGGTGAACGACGTCAGGTCGACCGGCATCGAATCGATCGTGCGATACGGATTGGTCGCGGCGTTGTAGGGCTCGAGCGGATTGGCCAACCGCTGCAGGTGGACCACGCGGAACGCCGGGGTTGTGCCCGTGATCATGATCGCTTGTTGATCGTTGCCTTGATACGTTCGCGAGGCGTCGAGTGGCGTGTCGAGCGGAGGATTGAAGCCGCCGGTGTCACTGTACGCGGCGGCATAGACGTAT
>JAICLL010000130.1 GCA_025927475.1 Pirellulales bacterium | reverse complement strand
TCCCACCATTTGCCGCATATTCGTTGCCGCGCTGAGTCACTGCCAGACGGTGGGGCTCGCTGCGCTCGGCCCACCCTACGGTCTTCCTCTCTCGACACGACCGCCAAGGCAAAACAAATGTCTAACGGCAGTTCACGGAACGGCACGGAGTGCTTTCTCTACAGGCCGCGGCCCATGCGCCACTCTTTTGAGCGGCAGAACCGCCCAGACAAACCGCCGGACGGCCATACCCAACCCCGCTGTTTTAGGCTATGGTTGTCGGTGGCGCTGGCCATGCTTTGCGAGCGCCGGTTCAATCAGCAGGCGAAAACACGGCGATCACGCCGACTATGGTTCGATTCAGCGGTTCGCTACTTCGTTACCCCGCGCGCGCCGCGCTGGTCTGGTATGCGGGCCTGATCGCCACCGGTGCGATGCTGCTGATGCTGCCGCACTCGGTGGTGCCCGGCGTCAAGCGGCTCTCGGCCATCGACGCCGTCTTCACGGCCACCAGCGCAAGCTGCGTCACCGGTCTCTCGGTGCGCTCGGTTGGCAACGATCTCTCGCTGTTCGGCCAGGCGGTGGTGTTGGGGCTGATCCAAATCGGTGGCATTGGCATCATCACGGTAACCACGTTCGTGGTGCTGCGATTCGGCGGCAGCGAAAGCCTGCGGCATCGGCTGATCCTCACGCAGACCCTCGGCAGTGCCGAGCGCGATCTGCGGCTGATGATCGGCAAAATTCTGCGGCTGGTGTTGGTGTGCGAGGGCGTCGGCTTCGCGCTGCTGGCCATACGCACGCTGAGCAACGGCGCGACCTGGCTGGCGGTTTGGGAGGCGCTGTTTCATTCGATCTCGGCGTTCTGCAACGCCGGCTTTTCGCTGCACGACTCGAGTCTCTCCGCCGCCCGCTCCGACCCGTTGGTCAACCTGACCGTGATGGCGCTCATTATTCTAGGCGGCCTGGGCTTTCCCGTAATCAAAGAGGTGGTCGAGGTTGCTTGGACCAAAAAGCCTGGCCGCTGGAACCGCCTGAGCATGCACAGCAAAATGATGCTGATCGGCACCGCGGTGCTGCTGGCGGCTGGTACGCTGATCGTGCTGGTGCTGGAACGGGACAACGCCTTGAAAGACATGCCGCTTGGCGAAAAGTTGCTTGTCGCGGGGTTTCAGTCGACTACCACCCGTACCGCCGGTTTCGAGACCGTGCCGATGGCCGCCTTGACCAACGCCACGCTGTTTGTCTTTATGCTGCTGATGCTGGTGGGCGCGGGGCCATGCTCGACGGCGGGCGGATTTAAAGTCACCACGCTGATGGTCTTGGTCTGTCATGCCTGGTCGAAGATTCGCGGCTTGCACCGAGTCCACTTGTTCCGCCGCTCGGTGCCGGATGCGACGATTGACGGCGCGTTGGCCACGTCGCTGCTGTTTGGTGTGGTGGCGGCGTCGGGGCTAGTGGCTTTGCTGGTGGCCGAGCAGGCCGACGCCCCGCATCGGTCGGGCGCGAACCTGTTTCTCGACGCCGCGTTTGAGGTTTGTTCGGCCCTGGGCACGGTCGGGCTGAGCACGGGCATCACCCCGCGCCTGAATGCGGCGGCCAAGGCCGTGCTGATCGTGTTGATGTTTCTGGGCCGGCTGGGGCCGATCTCGGCCTTTGTCGCCCTTTCGGGCGGAGAACGCCGCGATAAAGTCGAGTATCCTAAGGAAGAAGTTTTGATAGGTTGAATGGAGCAATGAAACGGTGAAGAGCGACAAGCGATTCGTAGTGCTGGGATTGGGTTCGTTCGGCACCGCCCTGGCCCGGCGGCTGTCGGAAAACGGCTGCCGCGTCACCGGCGTCGATCAAAGCGAGACACGGGTCGAGGCCCTCAAAGACGTCCTGTACGAGGCGGTGGTGGGCGATGTCACCGATCGGGCCACGCTCGAAGAGTTGCTCGTCGCGCAAGCCAACGCCGTGTTCATCAGCTTGGGCGAGAAAATCGAAACCTCGCTCTTGACCGCGTTGCACGCCCGCGAGGTCGGCGCGCGGCGCGTGGTGGTGAAAGGCGTGACCGACGAACATGGCCGCATTCTGCGGCACCTGGGGGTCGAGCGGATTGTCTTTCCCGAGGCCGAAATGGCCGTGCAGCTTGCCGACAGCATGACCTGGCCCAACGTGCTCGACGCGCTGGTGATCGACACCGAGCACCGGCTGATTGAGTTGGCCGTGCCCGAGTGTCTGTCTGGGCAGACCTTGCGGCAAGCCGATTTGCGGCGCAAATATGGCTGCCTGGTGTTAGGCGTCAAGGACCATCTGACCGGGCATCTGACGCTGAATCCCGACGGCGATTTTCGCCTCACCGACGACCAGCTTTTGCTGGTGATCGGTCGCAAAGAAGAACTGGCCCGCATGAGCCAGCTCTCATGAAAGCGAGGCAGCCGGACGAACGCAGCATGACAGAAAGATGGCTGACAGAAAAATGCGAAGCATGAACCTCGCACTTGTGCGGCTGGCGCCAAAGGCCGCATTTTTTCTGTCAGCAATCTTTCTGTCATTCCATCGGCTGCGCGCAGCCGATCGCCCCCCCAGGTGGGGGGCGGCGATGGCTAGAGGGGATTAAGAAACCATTGGGACCCCTCGGCTGCGCGCAACCGACCCAGGTGGTAAATGGACGCTTACGCGTTTTGTACCCGATTGAATTGTTTCTCGGTCGAGAATCGGCTAGCCGCCAACGAGCTTGCGGCGGGGCACTTGCTGAGTGCGCTCCTTGGCTCGGGCGGTCGAGTGAGGTCGCACGCCTTGATGCTGCTTGCCGCCGGGCTGCCGCTCGCGCCCCTGTTTCTTGCCGCCACGACTGGTTTGATTGGCCATGGATCGCCTCCTGAAATCTGCTTCGGACAACAAACTCTGCCCCTCCATTGCAATCAAGATGCCGCCACAGAGGCAGCCAGAGCCTTGCCGGCACACCGCCCGCGGAAGTCGCACGGAAGAAAAAGCCGGGCTGGCCGGCGATGCTTTTAGCAGCGGCTATTTGAAGCGCAGCCAGGCGCCGGGATTGAAGGGCGACGCACCCGAACTCGAGGCGGAATTGCTCGTCTGGCTGGTTTCGGTGCTGGATGTAGCGGCAGGGGCGGGCTTGCCCGATGAGTCGGAAACGCTCTTCACCGCCGAGATCAGCGGAGCCAAATGCACTGCCTGTGTGACCATCGACCCGTTCGATTCGCCCGTCGTCTGGGCGGAGGGCGCCGCGGGCTTCGGCGCCGCCGCGTTGGCGGGCGCCGGGCTGCCGTTCGCCGAGCCGCCCGTCTGGCTCACTTTGTTCGTCGATTTTTTGGCCATGACCGGGCGTTCTTGGAAAACGGCCTCGGCCGTCACCGGGATCTCGGGATTGATCGCGGGCTCTTGCCGGCGCAGCCGCCGTGAAAAGAGAAACCGGCTGCCGGCGAAGTGAGTGCCGTCGTAAATCGTGCCCCGCTGAAATGGCCCCGTGCCCAGGAACCAAGAGTCCTTGGCATTGGTCACCACGGGGAACGTGCCCGATTGCCACACGGCCTGGCCCGTGTGCTGGTTGTAGGCAAACGCGGCGAGTTTGGCCACGCCCTTTTGATCGGTTGTTTTGGCAAAGGGAATCTCGGGGATTGCCGAGGGAACGCCCGGCATCATACCGGCCGTGGGCACGCTGATGGCTGGAATGCCGATGAGCACGTTGTGCTGATTGGTGCCAACCGCCCCGGCCCGGGCTTCGACCACGTAATCGGCGTCGTCCTTGTTGACCTTCAAAATGCAGCCCTGCGAAAGCATCCGCTGCCGGAACGAGCTGATGACATAGTTCATATCGACGACGCCCGACAGGTAGGTGGCGTCGAGGTACACCGTTTTGCCGGACAGCGGTTTGAAGTCGATGTTGTTGATCGCCCGATCGACGGCGGTTGAAATGAGCAGTTGCTCGGTGGCGGTGCGCGGCGTGTCCGACCACTTGGTGGTGCCGCAGCCGGCTGCCGCCAGGCAGAGCATCAGGCCAAAGGTTCGGGCAAAACAGCGGGGCATCGCAAGCCGGCAAGGCTGGGTAAAACAAGAAGGCCAGGCGGACACTGGGTCCGCGACGTGCGCGGGCGGAGTATAGCGGACGCAGGCCCGCCGCTAAACGTGAGTTTTAGCGGTGGGGCCGCAACGAGTGCAGCCCATCGGCCGGCAGGGAGCGCGTTGCCTGCGGAGAGGTCAATTTCCACGCGGCCTATTTGCTCGCCACGCTGTTGGGCGGCAAGCGCCCCTGATAGTCCAGGCTTTTCAGAAATTTGTTCGCCGAGATGTATTCGTTCGGCGTGTAGTCGTCGATGTGCGCATGCAGCTTGTCGTGCAGATTGCTGATGGCCCGGCGAATTTGGCGATAGTTGTCGGTGCCCAAACCCGCCGATTGGGGATCTTCGGAAGCCTGGGTAAACAGTCCTTCGAGCTGATGCCGATCGTCCTCGAACTGCTTGTTGCGCAGCACCGATGGCCACTTCAGCACGCCGTGCGCGGGATCGAACTCACTGGGCGAGAGCGGCTGCGGCAGGCGGGCTTTGTTGAAACCGGCAATTTGTTCTTCGGTCGGGGGCGGGTGCTGCATGTTCTGTTCGGCGCGGTAGCTGGCATACATCCGGCGGATGTCGAAGTACGTGCTGACGCGCAGTTTTTGGTTTTGCAGCCAATGCTGATAAGCGTCTTGGTAGTTCTTGGAAGCTTGCGACGCGTTGAGCGTAAACTGCCCGGCAGAGCGCGTCAGCATTGCCGAACCGGCCAAAAAGCTGCCGGCCACGGTCGAGCCAGCGCCATAGCCGCCGCCACCGCCGCCGCGCCCATAGCCGCGCCGATAGGCGTGGGCCGAATCGCTGGCGACCACCAGCAGGGCCGGGGCTATCAAAGCCGTCAATAACCAGGCTTTCATCGAAACGCCTCCGAGAGGTTCGGGAGGACAGAGTTCATCTCCGCCCATGTTTGATCGAACGCGCCTAACAACGCTTTCTATCGATGATAACCGCCCCACGGCGCAAGACAAGCCGGCTCGGGGGCAGAACCAGGCAGAACCCTTCCCGGCGCCGGCTGGCTCGGCTATCGTCAATCGAGCCAGCCGATGCCCCGCCCGCAACCTGGAAAAACCTGGAGAAACTGTCATGATTGTGTATGTCGTCCGTCACGCCTGGGCCGAAGACCGCGATGAAGCGGCGTACCCCGACGACGACCTGCGCCCGCTGACCGCCAAGGGCAAAAAGCGCTTCCGCCGGGTCGTGAAACGGCTGGTGAAGCGAGGATTCGACCCGCTGCGGCTCGCCACCAGTCCGCTGGTTCGCTGCCGCCAGACGGCCGATCTGATCGCCGAATATGCCCCGCACGCGCCAACGCCCGAAGAGCTCGACGACCTGAAACCCGGCGGGCGGCTCGAGCCGCTGCTGGCTTGGACCGCCGAGTGCCGCGATGGCGACGTGGCCTGGGTGGGCCATGCTCCCGAGGTCGAAGAATTGACGGCGGCCCTGATTGGCGGAGAAGCCGCCCTGCATTTTGCCAAAGGCGCCGTGGCGGCGGTCGAATTTACCGGCCGCGTAGCCGCCGGCCAGGGTTTGCTGTTGTGGTTGGCCACCGCCGAACTGCTCAAGGCGTGACAGGCCGCCGCCGGCAGGTTAAAGTAGGCGGCCACAGGCGACCCAAAGCACCTTCAAACATCCTCCACCATGAACCAAGCCATCCGTAGTTATCTCGCCGAGTTTTTAGGCACCTTCGCGCTGGTGTTTATGGGCACCGCCGTCGCCACGTTGCAGGGCATGTACCACCACGGAAACATCGGCCTGGTCGAGATCTCGTTCGCCTTTGGCTTCACGCTGATGGTGTTGGTTTGGGTGCTCGGTCCCGTGTCTGGCTGCCACCTGAATCCCGCGGTCACGATTCCGATGGCGCTGTCGGGGCGGTTTCCCTGGTCGCGGGTCGTTGGTTATGCGATTGCACAACTCATCGGCGCGACGGTGGCCAGTGGCGTGCTTCTGCTCCTGATGAAGGGTGTGCCGGGCTACACCCTCGCCGAGCAGCACTTGGGCGCCAACGGCAACGCCAAAGACATGAGCGTCTGGTCGCTGTTCGGCTTTGAGCTGGTGATGAGCTCACTGTTTTTGCTGACGATCTTTTCGACGACGCGGCGCGACGCGATTCGCGGCTTCGAGGCCTGGGCGATCGGCGGTTTTCTGACGGTGGCCCACCTGATCGGGGCGCAACTGGGCGACGCTTCGCTCAACCCCGCTCGCAGTTTTGGTCCGGCGGTATTCGAGGGCGGCCCGGCCTTGGAAGTGCTGTGGGTGTTCATCGTTGGGCCGCTTGTCGGCGGCATCATCGGTTGGCAGCTCTTCGCCGCGATTCATGCAGAAGAATGAAAGCAACTTGGCTCGCGCAGCTTGCCGTCGGCTGGCGCGGATGCGCTGTCTTGGCGGTGCTGCTGCTGCTTTGCTTCGCACTTGCCGCCGGCTCGGCTGCGCAAAAATCGGTCACCGTCGATGAATACCAGGCGCTGCCGCATGGCCTGGCGATTCTCAAGACGGGCGATTTTCATTTGGCCACCGGCGTGCCCGTGTTGCCGAGCGTGCTGGCGGCGCTGCCGCTTTTGGGCACGTCGGCCGTGCTCGACCCGGCGCCGATGCGCCAATACGTCAGTTCGTGGCAATGCGGCAAGCAGTTCTTGCTTGAAAATATTCCCTGGCAACGCGGGTTTGATCCGTCGGCATTGCCGGGCGCGTACCACGACTATTTTTTGTTGGGCAGACTGGTGTCGATCGCCACGCTGCTTTTACTGTGCGGTCTGGTGTATGGATATGCGCGATCGTTGTATGGCGCGGAAGGCGGGCTGATTGCCGCTGCGTGCGCCTGCCTGTCGCCCAATCTGTTGGCTCACGGCCGACTAGTGACTCCTGATGTTTATCTGACGGCGGCTGTGATCGCCGCGCTTTGGGCGAGCGATGCGCTGCTCCGACGCCCCGGCTGGCAAACGTCGCTTCCTCTTGGCCTGGCGCTGGGGCTGGCGGCGCTCTCGAAGCTTACCGGGCTGTTGCTGTTCGTCTTGCTGCCGATGATTGTCGCCGGGCTGAAAATTGCGGATTGGCTGGCCGCTCGCCGCTCACCATCGACCGACCGCACGGCGCGAAACTTCGGCTCCGAAAACCGTTCAACCTGGCTGGCCCTGGCCGGCGCGTTGATTCTGGGCATGCTGGTGATCAATCTCGGCTATCTCTGCGACGGCGCCTGCACTCCGCTGCGGCAATTCGATTTTCAAAGCCCGACCATGAAGACCTTGCAATCATTGCTGCCCGGCTGGCTTGGGGTGCCGCTGCCCAAATACTTCTTCCTGGGCATCGACGAGCAACTGGCCGAGACGGGCTACGAAGCGTATTTATTGGGCGAATTCAACACGACCGGTTTTTGGAGCTACTATCTGGTCGGGCTGCTGGTGAAGACGCCCGTGCCGGTGCTGTTGCTCTGCGGCGCGGCTTGGTTTTGGGGCGGACGTCCAGGGCGGCGCGAAGTGCCGCTCTTGGCGACGGCCGCGCTGCTGCTGCTGTTTTTTTCACTTGCCCGGCATAAGAACATCGGGCTGCGCTATGTGCTCTTTCTGGAACCGATGATGGCCATATGGATTGGGCGGCTGGCGGCGGCCGCAGGCACAGCGAAGGCGATGCGCCGCGCGCGGTGGTGTTTGGGCCTCGGCTTGTCCTGCCTGGCCGCCGTGACGCTGGCCGCCTGGCCCGACTACCTGCCGTACTTTAATTGGGCGAGCGGCGGGCCGGACCACGGGCATTCCTACCTGCTCGACTCCAATCTTGATTGGGGCCAAGACCTCATCGGATTGCGGCGTTATCTGGAGCAAGAAGGCATCGAACAGATCGACCTGGCGTATTACGGCCGCGTGCCGCCGGAAGTCTACGGCATTCGCTACCGGCCCGCGCTGCCTGGCGCCACGGCAAACGAACCACCAAAGGCCGCCGGCCAGCCGTTCCGCCCGCAAACGCGGCACGTGGCGATCAGCGCCAACTTCCTCTGGGGCCGCACCTATCTGGTCAACGGCGATGCGCGGTATTGGCTGGAAAGCGCCGAGATCTATAAGCCTTATCGCCGCCGCAAGCCGAAGGCGATCATCGGGCACACGATTTATGTGTTTGAACTGGGGAACTAGGATTCGAACCTAGACTAAATGGTCCAGAGCCATTCGTGCTACCGTTACACTATTCCCCAAGAGTTGCTCCATTGTCAGCCTAGGAACAGCCTTCGTCGGAGTCAAGTGCAGCCCTTGCACGCCGCACCGCAATCGCGCAAGCTTTCCACGCCTTAACCGAGAACAGCCAGGGCGCCAACAAAGCCCGGCCAACGACACCCGAGACGAACATGCGCCACGACGGCCGACGCGACAACGAACTGCGACCGCTGAAGATCAAGCGCCGCTACACACGCACCGCACCGGGCAGCGTGCTCATTCAGGCGGGCCGCACCACGGTGCTATGCACGGCCAGCGTGGCGGAAGAAGTGCCTCCGTGGATGAAGGGCGAAGGGCGCGGCTGGGTGACCGCCGAATACAACATGCTGCCCGGCAGCACCAGCCCGCGCAAGCCGCGCGAGCGAGGCGGCAAGATCGACGGCCGCACCACCGAGATTCAGCGGCTGATCGGCCGCAGCCTGCGGGCGGTGGTCGATCTGGCCGCGCTGGGCGAACGCTCGATCACGGTCGATTGCGACGTATTGGAAGCCGACGGCGGCACGCGCACCGCCAGCGTGACCGGCGCGTTTGTGGCCCTGGCCGATGCCATTGCGACCATCAAGGCGTTGCCCGACCCCCAGCGACATCCGCTGCTCGAAACAGTGGCGGCGGTCAGCGTGGGGCTGGTCGAGGGGCGCGCCGTGCTCGACCTCGACTATCGCGAAGACTTTGCCGCCTCGGTCGATATGAACGTAGTGATGACGGGCGCCGGGCGATTCGTCGAAGTGCAAGGCACCGGCGAAGAGGCCACGTTCAGCGAACAAGAGCTGTCTTCATTGGTGAAGTTGGCCCGCTTGGGAATCGATCAACTGCGCAGCGTGCAGCGGCGGGCGCTCGGCAAAGCCTGGCGGTGGAGATGAGGAAATCTTTATTGTGATCCTGATTGTATGCTGTTCGCCGCGTTTATCAGCTACCTAATCAATTAGGCAGGCGGGCGCAGCGGTCATCTCCTCATCTCTCTTTCATCTCCCTATCTCCTGCTCACAAACGGGCTGCCGCGCTCAAAGAACCTCCATGCTAAATCGGTGGCTTGCGTCACGCCGATCCGCGGGCCGCAAGCGATCTCGCATTCGGTCGTGGCGGGCAGCAGCTTGATCTCGCGGCCGAGCGGCAGGCCGTTGTAGGACAGGTCGATGGCCAAGGCCTGGCACAACCGCCCTGGACCGCGGAGCAGGTTTTTGGCGTCGTCGGCGCCGCGGCGGGTTCGCATCAGATCGAGACCGGCCGTCGGCTCGGCCGCGCGGATCAGCACGGCGCCGGTGCCCGACTGCTCGGTCGTGAAATTCAAGCAAAAATGCACCCCGTAGATTTTGTAGACGTAGATGTGGGCGAAGGTCTCGCGCATGAGCGCGGCCTTGTGGCGCCGCGTGACCGAGTGCGAGGCGGCGTCGGTGGTGTAGGCCTCGGTCTCGACCAGCCGGCAACGGCATTTGCCCACGATCATTACCGCGCCGACCAGTTCGCGAGCCACCGTCAGCGTATCACGGGCAAAAAAGTCGGGACCGAGATATCGCATTGCACGTCGTAAGTTTTTGCTGTGGAGAACGGCCCGCCCTACCCGTTACGGCAATTTATGCCATAATCAAACGCACGCCTGCCCCAGCAGCGCCGAACACCGTTGCTTCATTTTCTGAAACCGACATGCTCAACCAACGCCTGAAGGATTTCGTGGTCAGCCGCCTGCTGCCGCAGGTGCAAATGCCGGCGCAGTACATGGGCGGCGAGTTGAACATCGTCCGCAAGGACCACCGCCAGGTCAAGGGAAAGCTCTGCCTGGCTTTTCCCGACGCTTACACCATCGGCATGAGCCACCACGGTCTGCAGGTGCTCTACTCGCTGATGAACGAGCGCGACGATTGGGTCTGCGAACGGGCGTTTTGTCCTTGGCCCGACATGGAAGACCAACTGCGGCGGGCCGAAGCGCCGCTCTACAGCCTCGAAACGTTCACGCCGCTGGCCGAATTCGACGTGCTCGGCTTCACGCTGCAATACGAGATTTCGTTCGCCAACGTGCTGACCATGCTCGACCTGGCCGGCATTCCGCTGCGCTCGGCCGACCGCACCCTGCGGCACCCGCTGATCATTGCCGGCGGGCCGTGCGCGCAGAACCCCGAGCCGCTGGCGCCATTCGTCGATCTGTTTGTCACCGGCGACGGCGAGCCGAGCTTGCCGGCCGTGTGTGAACTGTGGCGGAAGGGCAAGGCGCAGACAGAGGGGGAGATGCGGAGACGCGGAGACGCGGAGAGCACCGAGGCCCGCGAGGAATTGCTGGCCGAGATGGCGCGGCAACTGCCTTTTGCCTATGTGCCGCGGTTCTATGAGCCGAGGTATGGCGATGACGGGCGAATGGTTGCCTTGGACCGCACCCGCGACGATGTGTCCGCCACCATCGAGCCGTCGATCATCGACGATCTCGACGCGATTCCCCTGCCCACCGCTCCCGTCCTGCCGTATGTCGAGTGCGTCCACGACCGCATCGCCATTGAGATCATGCGGGGCTGCCCGTGGCAGTGCCGCTTTTGCCAAAGCACCGTCATCAAGCGCCCGCTGCGCATCCGCTCGGTCGAGACCATCGTGCAGGCGGCGCTGGCGGCCTATCGAAACACCGGGCAGACCGAGATTTCGCTGCTTTCGCTGTCGAGCAGCGATTATCCGCACTTCGAGCAGCTTGTGCGGCGGATGCAAGAGACGTTTCAGCCGCTGGGCGTCAAGATCTGTCTGCCCAGTCTGCGCGTGAACGAGCAGCTTAAGAGCGTGGCCACGCTGATGTCGATGTTCGGCGACTTGTCGGGCCTGACGCTGGCCCCCGAGGTTGCCCGTGACGACATGCGCGAGCAGATTCGCAAGAAGATCACCAACGACGATCTGTACGAAGGCTGCCGGCAGGCGTTTCATTTGGGTTGGCGGCAGGTGAAACTCTATTTTTTGTGCGGATTGCCGGGCGAGCGGCCCGCCGACCTGGATGGCATTATTGAAATGGCCGAGACCATTTCGCGCATCGGCAAGCAAGAGACCGGCAGCTATGTGAAGGTGACGGCCAGCGTGTCGAACTTTGTTCCCAAGGCCCACACACCGTATCAATGGAACGGCATGCAGACGCGCGAGTATTTGCACTGGGCGCACGGCTACTTGAAGTCGAAGCGACGGCTGCGGTCGGTGTGGATCAAGTGCCACGATGTCGAGACAAGCTTGTTGGAAGGCGTGCTCAGCCGCGGCGATCGGCGCGTGGCCGAGGCCCTGGAGTTGGCCTGGCGGCGCGGCGCGCGGCTCGATAGCTGGCGCGAGCATTTTCAGCCGCAGCGGTGGTGGCAGGCGCTGGCCGATTGCGGCATCGATCTGGAAGCGACCGCCCATCGCGCGTACGCCCTCGATGCTCGATTGCCCTGGGACCATCTGAATGTGAAAAAAGGCCGCGCTTACTTGGAAAAAGAGCAAAACCGTGCGGTGGTGCAGCTTGCGGCAATGGCGGAGGCCGTGTGAAGCGAGCAGAGCCTGCGCCCGGCGAACCGCCGATTGCGCCGACAACGAATCATCGCCCGAAAAAAACCAGCGTCCGGCTGTTGGCGATCGACATTGACGGCACGCTGGTCAACAGCCGCGACGAACTGACCGAAGCCACGCGCCGTGCGCTGCGTCGGGCCAGCGCCGCCGGCATCAAGATTGTGCTGGCCACGGGGCGGCGCTACAGCCGCGCGTTGCCCCTGGTCGAGCCACTGGGCCTCGACGCACCGTTGGTCACCGCCAGCGGCGCGCTCATCAAGCACCCGCTCGATCATCGCACTCTGTTTCAGGCCGCGTTCGAGCGCTCGTTGTTGTGCGAGGCGCTGACGATCGTCGAGCGGGCGGGTTTCGAGGCCGTGCTCTACGCCGACTCTTACGCCGAAGGCTTTGATTTTTATTGCGAGCGGCTGGAAGCGGCGCGGCCCGAGTTGGCCGATTATTTGGCCTTGAACCCCGGCTGCCACCGGCTTTGGCCGCGGCTGGCCGCCTGCCCGCCCGAGGGCGTCTTCGCAGGCTTCGCCATGGGCAGCCGTCAGGAAATGCTGGCTCTGCACCATGAGCTGCAGCGCCACTTGCCAGGCGCTTTGTACACCCACGTGTTGCGCAGCCCGCGCTATCTCGGTTACATGTGCGAGATTGCGCCCTGGGGCGTGACCAAATGGTCGGGCATTCAGCAGCTCGCCGCCGAGTGGGGAATCGCACCGGAAGAGATGTGCGCCGTGGGCGACGACGTCAACGACATTCCGATGATCGAAGGGGCGGGCATTGGCATTGCGATGGGCAACGCTCTGCCCGATGTCAAGGCCGCCGCCGACTGGCTGGCGCCCACGCACGACGAAGACGGTCTGGCCGCGGTGGTCGATTGGTTGTTGGCCGGTGATGCTGGTGGTGATGAATAGAGTCCGAAATCGCCATGAGGCGCCACGGCATCCGCCGAGGCGGGGCACGCATCGCATCGATGCGCGACGCAAATCGCCGCGGCGGACGCCGTGGCGCCTGATCTCATTCTCCACACGTCGACCATTCG
Source organism: Pirellulales bacterium (assembly GCA_025927475.1). Taxonomy (GTDB): domain Bacteria; phylum Planctomycetota; class Planctomycetia; order Pirellulales; family JAICIG01; genus JAICLL01. Next base: position 5,968 of record JAICLL010000130.1, on the reverse strand, counting down.
CAGTCCGATGCGTTATATAATAAGAATCGCCAACCATTGCGCCACAGCAGAGTCTGCCGCCCGCCCGTTCCACGCCACCGACGACTAAACGATGACCCCAGCCCCCCAGCCCCCAGCCTCTACTCCTCAACTCGACGTCATCGCCGTGGGCGCCCATCCCGATGACGTTGAAATCGCCTGCGGCGGCACATTGGCGATGCTGGTGCGGCAGGGCTACCGCGTGGGCATCATCGATCTGACCGACGGCGAGCCGACGCCGCTTTCGCCGGGGCCGGAAGTGCGGCTGCGAGAAGCTCAACGAGCCGCCGAGGCGCTCGGTGTGGCGACGCGCGTCAATCTGGGGCTGACCAATCGGCGGTTGTTCGATTCGTTTGAAGCCCGCGTGGCGCTGGCCAAAGAGTTTCGCCGTTACCGCCCGCGGCTGGTGCTCGGTTTTGGCGAAAAGACGCCGTTGGCCTCGCCCGACCATTGGCAGGCGATGCAGATCACCGACGCGGCGGTGTTCTACTCGCGGCTAACCAAGTGGGACGACCATTTCGACGGTTTGCCGGTGCATACGATTTCGGCGCATCTCTACTACACGTTGGCCTTCGCGGCCCTGGGGTTGCCCGACGGCGCCGGGCACTTGGTGGTCGATATCGGCGAAACGCTCGACATGAAGCTCGCCAGCATTCGCTGCTACGAGACACAGTTTCCGCCCGCCAAGGCTCACGTACTGGAGCGCGTGCGGGCGTTCGCTTTGCAGCAAGGTCAGGCGGCGGGCTATGAGGCGGGCGAGCTATTCACCAGCCCGCGCACTCTCGGCACCCGCGACTTGATGCACTTCCTCTTTGGTCTCACGCCCGCCGAGGCGCCCCGCAAGCCCGACGTGCGATAGGAGATAGGCAGATAAGAAACGGATGCGGAGATGAACGTAGGCCGAACGCCTGTAGAGTGGGCATGGGCTGTGGCCGTCTCGCGACGCGGAAACGGAGGGGCGCGCTGGGCCGGGCGAATCAGCCCGCTTTGATGTCCATCTCATCGGCACCGAGCGCGAGGTGCAGACCGTCGCGGCCAACGCGCTGCTGTTTGCATTGCTGAACCAGATGGATGGTTTGGCCGCGGACACTGACATTCTCTTCGTGTTGACCACCAACCGACCCGACAGCAGCGAGCCAGCGCTGGCAGCGCGACCCGGCCGCATCGACTAGGCGATTCACGTACCTCCGCCCGACGCCGCGTGCCGTCGCAGGCTGCTAGAGCTTTATGGACGCGGCCTGGAATGGAAACTCATGGATGAACCAGCCCCTTGTCAGCACTGTCAAGCGCAATCAGAATGTTCGCGGCTCGTATTTTATTCCAGCCGGGGCATCGCCAAGGCTCTGCCCCAGCCACCGGCTCTGCCCCAGCCACCGGCTCTGCCCCAGCCACCGGCGTTGCCCCAGCCACCGGCGTTGAACAAAACACATTCCCCACTCCCAACTCCGCATTTTAAGACATGCCAAGCTGCGTTCTCGCCTACTCCGGCGGTCTCGATACCTCGGTCATCTTGGGCTGGTTGCAAGACCAGGGATACCAAGTGCATGCCGTTTATGTTGATCTCGGTCAGCCCTGCGAAGACCGTCAGGCCATTCTCGAAAAAGCCAAGCGTTGCGGGGCCAAGTCGGCGCAGATTATCGACGTGCAAGAAGAGCTGTGCCGCGATTTCGCCTTTCCGGTTTTGCAGTGGCAGGCCAAGTATGAGGGCGTGTATCTGCTGGGCACGTCGATCGCCCGGCCGCTCATTGCCAAAGCGTGCCTGCGGGTGGGCCGCGAGGTGGGGGCCGACGCCTTCGCCCACGGCGCCACCGGCAAAGGCAACGACCAGTGCCGGTTCCAGCTTGCCGCCGAAGCCCTCGAGCCGGCGGTCGAAGTCATTGCTCCCTGGCGACGCGAAGACTTTCGCCGGCTCTTTCCCGGCCGCAAGGAAATGATCGCTTATTGCGAAGCGAAAAAAATCCCCGTCAAAGCTTCGGCGGCCAAGCCCTATAGCTCCGACGAAAACTGCCTGCACATCAGTTATGAGGCCGGGCGGCTGGAAGACCTGACGGTCAACGGCGTCGAGCTGGTCGAGTTCGGTATGACCGTTTCGCCGCGGCAGGCCCCCGATCAGGTCGAGCCGGTCACCATCGGCTTTGAGTCGGGCGTGCCCGTGGCGGTCAACGGGCGGAAGCTCTCGCCGTTTCAGCTTGTGCGCGAGCTGAACACGATCGGCGGGCGGAACGGCGTCGGTCGCATTGATGTGGTCGAGAACCGTTTCGTGGGCATGAAAAGCCGCGGCGTGTACGAAGCGCCGGGCATGACCGTGCTGTATGAGGCTCACCGGCTCGTCGAGCAGCTTACGCTCGATCGCGACCTGATGCACTTGCGAGACCGGCTCGCGCCCGAAGTGGCCGAAATGGTCTACTATGGCTTTTGGTATCACGCCAAGTTCGACGCCTTGCTGGCCTTGATCCGCGAGGCACAGCGGCCGGTGACCGGGGAAGTGACGCTCAACCTGTACAAAGGCAACATGGCGGTGGCCAGCCGCTCCAGCCCGCGCAGCCTGTACGACGAGGGCATCGCTAGCATGGAAGGGGGCGGATCGTATAATCAAACCGACGCGGAGGGCTTTCTCCGCATCCAGGGATTGCCCGGCCGCGTGCAAGGCAGAGTAAACCGCCGAGAATACTGACGCGATCAGTGGAATCGCTCGACGGGCGGAGTACACTAACCCGAAGCGTAAGCGAGGCGGAACGACTCCACTGCCTCGCTTACGCGTCGGGTGTCTGATGACCGGTGGCTTGTTGTGCGGGGATTGCAAGGCAACGGAGGCGAACCATGCAAGTCGAATGCGGCCATTGCAAGAAGCGCTACTCCATTGCCGACGAGAACGCCGGCAAGCAGTTTTTGTGTCGCGCCTGCGGCAAAAAATCGTTGGTCGCTCCCGTAGCGGCTTCGACTCCGGCAGCGGCCGCGTCGAAAACAGCCGCGCCAAAAACCGCGCAGGCGGCGACGGGCCAGGCAACAACGGGCCAGTCGACCTTGTCGGTCACCTGCCCGAAGTGCGGCAAACAGTACCAAAATGTCCCAGCGACTGCGGTAGGCAAGCAATTCAAATGCAAAATATGCCAGGAGGTCTCGCCGATTCGTGCGGCCACCGCGCCGGCGGCGAAACAGGCCCGGCCCGCTGGGGCATCGCCGGCAACCGTCCGCAAGGATATCGCCGTGGCGGGCAAGCCGGCGCCGCGGCCGGCTGCAAAACCAGCCGTAGCCAAGACCGCCGCGATGGCTTCGGCTGGGGCGACTGCGAAGCCGGCCGGCCCGCTTGCCTCGGATCCGCTGACCGCAGATCCGCTGACCGCAGATCCGCTGGGCCAGGATCTGTTTGGTGGCTCGGCCAACCTGCTCGATTTGATGGGCGACGCTCCGCTGCCGGGCGGTTCGGCAGGGCCGCTTACCAGCCCGTTGCCCGCCAGCCCCTTGCTGGCCAAGCCGCCCGCCGCAGCGCCGGCCAAAAAGCCCAAAGCCAAGAAAAAAAAGAAAAAGGGCGACAGCACGGCCGGTGACAACGCGACGGTGATATTGCGTATGATGGGCGGAGGATTCATCGGGCTGTGCGGCCTGGGGCTGATCGTTTGGGGCATCGTGCTGATTGCGAATCCCGACGACAGCGGATTACACGTGATGAGGGCCATCCGCCGCTTCATCGGAGGCGCAAGCCTGATTGGCGCGGCTTGTAAGACGATCGTTGGGTAAGAAAGACTAGAATGCACTCCTGGCACGATATTTATTTGGACGACGAGATCATCGAACGCTCGTTTCCGGTGGTGATCGAAGTTCCCTCGGGCAGCAAAAACAAATATGAGCTCGACAAAGCCACCGGCTTCTTGCGGCTCGACCGGGTGCTCTACAGCTCGGTGCATTACCCGGCAAATTACGGCTTTATTCCGCGCACCTTCTGCGACGACGGCGATCCGCTCGACGCGCTGGTGCTCGGCCAAGAACCGGTGCACCCGTTGACCATTGTCGAGGCCCGCGCCATCGGTGTGATGCGCATGCGCGACGACAAGGGAATCGACGACAAGATCATCGCGGTGAACGTAAACGATCCGGCGGTATCCCACTATCACGATCATCCAGAATTGCCGGAGCACACGTTGCGTGAAGTAAAGCGTTTTTTTCAGGACTATAAGGTGCTCGAAAGCAAGCAGGTGGTGATTGACGATTTCATGGGTCCAGATGCCGCCACGCGAATTATCCGCGAGGCGCTGGAACATTACCGCAAACTGCGCCGTGGGGAACTGGGGCCGTAAGCAGCCGCTTGACGTCTGTAGGGAACGGACTCCGTGCCGTTCCGCTGAGGGCGGCGCGGCGTCGCCTCGCTCCTTCGGCGAAATGCCAACCGGGGCATTCCCCGAGAGGCGCAGAGTCATGTGGGGCGGGCCAAGCGCAGCGAGTCCCACCTTCTGGCGGCAAACAATCTCAAAACCGATCGGAAACCGGCAAGGAGAAACCACCGTGAGCGACTGGCTGGAAGAAGGCAAACCCGCCCCCGATTTCACGCTGCCGGCCGACGACGGCGGCAAGGTGAAGCTCAAGAACCAGCGCGGCAGTCCGGTGGTGCTCTATTTTTATCCGCGCGACGACACGCCGGGCTGCACCAAAGAGGCCTGCGCGTTTCGAGATCGCAGTCGCGAGTTGCTGGCGCTGGGGGCCAAGGTGTTCGGCGTCAGCACCGACGATGTGGCCAGCCACGTGAAATTCCGCGACAAGTACAATCTGAATTTTCCGCTGCTGGCCGACGCCGACCACCGCGTGGCGGAAAAGTACGGCGCCTGGCAAGAAAAGAACATGTACGGTAAAAAGTCGTGGGGCGTGCAACGCTCGACGTTTTTAATGGACTCCGAGGGAGTGGTGCGGAAGGTCTGGCGGCGCGTCAAGGTCGATGGCCATGACGAACAGGTGCTCGCAGCGCTGCGCGGCCTTGCGCAATAGATAGGTGATGATGTCGCACGGAAGCCCTTGGTTATTTCATCTCAGCATGTCTGCGCTGGCCTGCGCCGCCGCCTGGGCCGCGCGCCGCGAACGCCGTCCACGGGCATGGTGGCTGGCCGCGGCTGCCGTCGGTGGTTTGGCGGTGGTGTTGGCCGCGGGGCTGGGCGACCGGGCTTTCGGCAGCTTGCGGCTGCTCGCTTATGGCTGGTTTGGATACCTGGCCGCGGTGCTGGCCGCCGCGGCGATTTCGCTGGCGCGCTCTCAGCGACGCTCGGCGATGGTCTTTGCCGTGCTGTTGGTTGCAGCCGAGGTGATTGCAGCCGACGCCTTTCTGATCGAGCCGCATTGGCTCGACGTCAGGCACGTGCGCTTAACCAGTTCCAAAATCCACCAGCCGCTGACCATTGCCATTCTGGCCGATCTGCAAACCGACGAAATCGGGCCCTACGAGCGCTCGGTGCTCGAGCGGGTGATGGCCGCCCGACCCGATCTGATTCTGCTGGCCGGCGACTACGTGCAGGAATTCGACAACGACCGGCGGCGGCAGTTGCACCGCGAGCTGCGGGCGGCGTTGCAAGAAATCGGCTTTCGGGCTCCCATGGGCGTCTATGCGGTGCGCGGCAATGTCGATAGCGACGGCTGGCGAAAAAGCTTTGAAGAAACCGACGTCACCACGACGAATACCACCCGTTCGTTCGAACTCGGCGAGGTGCAACTCACCGCGCTGGCGGTCGAAGATTCTTTCTCGCGCGAACTCAGCATCGCCAGCAGCGACCGCTTTCACATCGTGTTGGGGCACTGTCCTAACTTTGCTTTGGGCCAGATTGAAGCCGATCTGCTAGTGGCCGGACACACGCACGGCGGGCAAGTGCGCGTGCCCGGCATTGGGCCGCTGGTGACGCTCTCACGCGTGCCGCGCGGCTGGGCGGCGGGCGTAACGGATCTGGGCAGAGGCCAGACGCTCATCGTCTCG
>JAICLL010000177.1 GCA_025927475.1 Pirellulales bacterium | reverse complement strand
CGGCGGTACACGACGGGAAAAGAAGGCGAGGATAACGGCCTTGCTGTAGACGGCCAACCTGAGACTCCAACCGGGCAAGCCGGTGGCATCTTGGCGGAACAAAAAGAGTACCAAGAGTCAGCCGCTATCTTCGCAGATTTTGCGCGGGCCAAGCTCTGCCTGGGCCAACGGTGCATTTGCCAAACGATGCGAATGGGGCCGAGGCAGCGAGTCCCACCCTACTTCCATTTTCCTGCCCTTCATCTTTTTGCCTTCGATCGGCCCGCCGCGGGGCGGAATTTTTCTTGCGTTTTGCGGTCGAGGGTGGTAGGTTCGGGGCGCGGGGCCGTCGGTAGTTCTGGGAGGCGGCGCCGACGGCCTTCCCCCTCTTTCACGTTCGGTGAATCTCGGAAACAGAAGGAGAAAGGTCATGTGCAGACTCGGGCCAGTCCGTGTCGTCGTGTTGTGTTGTCTTGCCACGCTGTTGATGTCGCCGGTCGGTCGCGCGCAGCAAACCCCGGTCCTACAAGCCCTGCCCGGTCCTACGCCGGGCAACGCCAAAATCTGGCAGGCGCTCGCGGAAAAAACCGAATTTGAGTTCGATGGCCATCCGCTCCGTGTCGTCGTCGACTGGGTTAAATCACGCCACGAAATTGAAGTCCAGCTCGATATGCGGGCTTTGGAAGACGCGGGACTCGGCAGCGATACTCCCGTCACACGAGTGCTGCAAGACATTTCGCTGCGTTCGGCGCTGCGCTTAACGCTGGGTGAATACGAACTGACCTACGTCGTGCGCGACGGCTACTTGTTGATCACCAGCAAGACCGAAGCAGAAAACATGCTGGTGTCGAAGGTCTATCCGGTGGGCGACCTGGTGGCGACGAAGTCTGATTTTCAAACGCCGTCTCGCAGCGCGCGGCGCAGCGATCCGTATCGCACGCTGATGCAAACGGTCAGCGAAACCATCGCTCCCGACACCTGGGACGACGTAGGCGGTCCCGGCTCGATTGAAGCGTTCCGCAATGGCGAATCACTGGTGATTTCGCAAACGAGCGAAGCGCACGAGGAGATCGCCGAGTTTCTGGCGGCGCTGCGCAAGACGCGCGACAAGCAGCACGCCGTGGCCGCGGCCATTGCCCGCCGGCCGGAGAAAGCTGACGACGCCCGACCCGAAATGCGCGTCAAAGTCTATCGGCTGGCGTTCGGCGCGCCCACGGCGGGAAGGGCTGGCCGTGGCATGATGGGCGGCGGAATGGCGCCGATGGGGCGTGGCATGGGCGGCGGTGGCATGGGAATGATGAACCACCAGGATCTGACGGCCGATGCGCCGCCCGACGAGCCGCAGGCAAATGACGAGCCAGCCAATCAGGCGCCTGCCGACAAGGCCGCGGCGGAAGTGAACGACGCCGCAGCCAAGCCGCAGCCCAGCCAGCCCAAGCCCGCACCATCATCAAATCCGGCTTCCGCCGCGCCCCCGATGTTCGACCCCAAGCAGGTCGAGGCTTGGGCCGATGAGCTTGCAGCGCTCCTTCCAGAGTTGGTCGAGCCGGAGAGCTGGCAGCCGCGTGGCAACGGGGTCGCCCGTGCCGCGGCCGGCACGATCATCGTGCGTCAGACCGCGGAGATTCATGAGGAGGTCGCCGAGTTGCTGGGGAAGATTGTGCCGTTCTCGATCGCGCCCGATCCGGGCGCCGATCCCGCGCGCGATGCTGCTTTGCCGCCGCTGGCCACGCCTGGCCCGCAAGCCAACTGGCCGCAAGAAGCCGAACCGCGCCCCGCCGGCGCCGTGGCCGACATCGAGCAGGCGCTCGACCAACCCGTTGAGTTCGATTTCGAAGAAGCCCCTTTGAGGAATGTCGCCGACAAGCTGAAGGCGCAATACGGCATCGACGTGCAGCTTGATAGGCGCGCGCTGGAAGACGCGGGGATGGGCAGCGATACGCCGATCACTCGCCAACTGAAGAATGTTTCGCTGCGCGAGGCGCTGAAGCTGCTGCTTGGCGAATATGACCTGACCTACGTCATCCGCAACGAAGTGCTGCTGATCACCTCGAAGACCGAGGCTGAGAACATGTTGGTGACCAAGATCTACCCGGTGTTCGACCTGGTGGTCTGTTCGGGGGACGAAGGCCATGAGCGATCACCGCTCAATTATGGTCCGCTCAAGTCGCTCCTTCAATCGATCGTCGCGCCGACTACCTGGGGCGATGTTGGCGGGCCAGGCGCATTAGAGGAGTTTCCCATTGCCGGCGCGCTGGTGATCTCGCAGACGACCGAGGTGCACGAAGAGATTGCCCAGCAGCTTCGCGCGCTGCGCGCCGCCGCCACGCCGCCGGCGCGTTAGTCCCGGCCCTGGTGGCCGGCATTGGGGCGAACCAGTCCCTCACTCTCAAAGGAGCTTTCTCATGTTCCAATACGCTTGGCTCACGCGGGGCGCCATGCTCGTCGTCTTGGCTCTGTCGGTAATGGCAGCGGCGACCGGTCACCTGGCGGTCGGCCAGCAGCGCCGGCCTCGCCGCGAGCCGCCCCCACGGGCCGAACGGGGCGGGCTGCTGATGGACGACCTGGCCGAGCCGCGGGACAGCGATCGACAACGACGCGCCCCGCTCGCCATGAATGCCCGTCAGGAAGCCGAAGCCCGCATCCTCCGAGCGCTCGAAGAACCGACGACCATGGATTTTGAGGAAACGCCGCTTAAGGATGCCACCGACTTTCTGAAGGAGCGCCACGAGATCCAGATCCAAATCGATGCCAAGGCCCTCGAAGACGCCGGCCTGGGAAGCGATACACTGGTTACGCGGAGCCTGAAAGGCGTTACGCTGGCCTCGGCGCTCGATCTGCTGCTGGGCGATTACCATCTGACCTACCTCATCCGCGATGAGGTGCTACTGATTACCTCGAAGGCGGAAGCCGAGAACCTGCCTGAAACCCGCGTGTATCCGGTGGGCGATTTGGTGACGGCTGAGGCGGACGCCGAAGACTGTTTGGACGACCGATATGAGTTGCTGGTTGATACGATCTTGCAAACGATCGGCAAAGAGGCCCAAAAGCACGGCTCGGTCCGCGCCTACCCGCCGAGCCGGGCTTTGGTGATTCATCAGCCGCAGCCCGTCCATCGCCTCGTCGAGGATGTGTTGTCGCAGCTCCGCCACGCCCGCCAGCAGCGCGACGGCCGCGACCGGTGACGGCCGTCCGTGACGCTATCGCGGCATCAGGCCGCCGTGCCCGACAGTTCGTTCATCGCCGCAAGGAACTCGCCGAAGGCGGCGGGACCAAAAAGCACAAACCGCACCAACTCGGGCCGCTGATGCTCGGTGAGAAAGTCGCGGACGGCGGTCAAGGCCACGCGGCTGGCCTGATCGATCGGATAGCCATACGCGCCCGTGCTGAGCGAGGGAAACGCGATGCTGGCGCAGTCGTGCTCGACGGCCAATTGCAGCGAGCGGCGATAGGCGCCGGCCAACCGTTCGGCCTCTTGCCGCGTTCCGCCCTGCCACACGGGACCGACGGCGTGAATAACGTGCCGGGCGGCGAGTTTACCCGCCGCGGAAATCACCGCCGAGCCGGTAGGGCAGCCTTGGGGATAACGCTGCCGCGTTTCGGCCATGATGGCCGGCCCGCCCCGGCGGTGTATGGCGCCGTCGACACCGCCGCCCCCGGCCAGCTCGGCGTTGGCCGCGTTCACGATCGCGTCGGTCTGTTCGTCGGTAATATCGCCCTGGTGCAGCTCGATGGCCGCCGTTCCGATCTGCCAACGCATGGATTGCCTCGGGTTGAAAAGAACAAAATGTTGGTGATCGAGCTTCGCTTTCGCGCGGCTGCTGATTATCTTAGCATTCGGCCCGACGCCCTCCAGACCCGCTTGCCACTCGCCGCTGAATGATGCGATCGCCGATCCTCGCCCTGATTTCTCTGACGCTGGCCGGTGGTGCGGCGCTGGGCGCCACGGTGTACGTAGACAATATCGCCGGCGACGATCTGCTCGATGGCGCGGCCGCCGTGAGCGACGCCGGCAGTGGGCCGGTGCGCACCCTGCGCAAGGCTCTGCGGGTGGCGCAGCCGGGCGATCGCATCGTGCTGGCCAACACCGGCGAGCCGTATCGAGAGACGATCAGCCTTTCCGATCGGCGGCATTCGGGCACGGCGGACTCGCCGTTCCTGATCGACGGGCAGGGGGCCGTGCTCGAAGGCGCCGATCCCGTGCCGCCGGAAGCTTGGGAAAACGATCGGGGGGCGGTGTTCCGTTTTCGCCCCTCGCGGTCGAGCTTTCAGCAATTGTTTCTCAATGGCAAACCGGCGATCGAGCGCAAGCTCGATCCGGCGGCGCATCGGCTGCCCGAGCTGGCGCCGCTGGAATGGTATCGCCGCGACGCTTTCATTTATTTTCGGGTGGAGCAAGACAAGCTGCCCGACGCCTATGCGCTGAGCTACTCGGCCCGGCAAACCGGCATTACGCTCTATCATGTTCACGACGTGGTGATTACGAACCTGGTGGTCCAGGGCTTCCGGCTGGACGGCGTGAATGTGAACGACGGCGTGCGCGATTGCGAGCTGATTGAAGTGACCAGCCGCGGCAACGGCCGCAGCGGCGTGACGGTGGCCGGCTCGTCGAAGGTGGCGCTGGCCAACTGCGTGATCGGCGACAACGGCGCGGCGCAGTTGCGCGTCGAAGGGGAATCTTCGACGATCGTCGAGAGCAGCGAGCTGATCGCCAACACCGCGCCGGCGTTTGTCATCCGCGGCGGCAAGCTGGTGATTGACGGCAAGCCGGCGCAGTGACGGGCATGTCGCTTATTGCGAATGACCAACCTCGTCGGCCGCGATCTGATTCAGCCTGCGAATGATCACGGCAAACGGCGGCAAATAGCCGACGTCGGAAACCAACAGGATGGCCAAAAAAAACAGTGGCAGCTTGCCGGCCAAGACGTAGTAAACGCCCAAGATGCTGCCCAGCGCCTTGCTCCAAAAACCGAGCACCAGGATGTTGCGGTTCTCGACCGGATGGGCGGCCACCAACCAATAGCCGACGCCGAACAGGCCGACCAGCACGCCGACCAATTGCACCGGCAGGTTCAAAGCCGGCTTTTCGATGCCGAGCAGCTTGTAGCCTTCGTGGTAGAGGCAGAGCATGCCGGCGCCGGCCAACAGGTTATAGCCGCCCACGAACCAGAGCAGAGATGTCATCCAGGGCTTTAGCGGCATGGAAGGCGGCGTCGCTTTGATCGGGTCCGGTAATTGCGCGGCGGTTTTGCCGCGCCGTAAGGTGAGCCGAGCGCAGCGAGTCCCACCCTACAGACTCATCGATTTTCAGGCCGCGGGGGCTTCCAGCGCGATCGAGGCGCCGAGATGCCCGTTGCCGTTCGATTTGACCGCGGCCCGCTGCCGCTCGTAATTGTCGGTCCAGGCCAGCAGGTTTTCGGCGCCTTTGCGGTGGCAGAAGTCGCCGAAGGTTTCGCCCGGCTCGCGATCTTGCTTGAAGTGCAGCAGCACGGGCGCCAGCGCGGCCACCACTTCGTCTTCGGGCACCAGGTCTTTGTAGAGAAAGTTCAACCGATCGCCCAGCAATCGCCCGCCCAGAAAGATGGTGTATTTGCCGGCCGTCTTGCCGACCAACCCGACGTCGCTGTTGTAGGGCCGCGCGCAGCCGTTCGGGCAGCCCGTCATGCGAATGGTGAACCGCTCGCTGGAGAGGCCCAGCCGGGCCAGCTCGACTTCGATCTTGTCGATCATGCCGGGCAGCGCACGCTCGGCTTCGGTGATCGACAGACCGCAGGTGGGCCAGGCGACGCAGGCCATCGACCAGCGGCGCGCATTGGAGATTTCGTGCGAGAGCTTCACGCCGTGCCGCCGCAAAATCTCTTCCAGCGCCGTGCGGTTCTCGGCCGCCACGTCGGTGAACAACATGCTCTGGTGCGATGTGATCCGCAGGTTGGGCCGATAGGTGCGGCAGATTTCTCGCAGGGCGGTCTTCAAACGCAAATCGCCGCTGTCGTGAATTCGCCCGTTCTCGATGTTCAGCCCGTAATACCAGCGGCCGTCGCCCTGCTCATGCCAGCCCAGGTGATCGTCAAAGCCGGTCACGTCGTCGGGATGCGGATCGGGCAGCTTGTGGCCGTAATACTCTTCGACCTTGCTCTTGAACCAGGGCAGCCCGCGATCGGCAATCAGGTATTTCAGCCGCGCCACCTTGCGGTCGGCCCGGTTGCCAAAGTCGCGCTGCACCTTGATCACTTGCGTGGCCACATCGACGACCTGGTCGGGCGTGACAAACGTCATCCGCTTGGCCAGCGCCGGGAAAGTCTTTTTGGCGCTGGGCGTGACGCCCATGCTGCCGCCCACCAGCACATTGTAGCCGACGATCTGAAAATTCTCGCAGACCGCCATCAATCCCAGGTCGTTGGCATACAGGTCGACGCAGTTGTCGCCCGGCAGACCGATGGCCGTTTTGAATTTGCGCGGCAGATAGGAGGCGCCATAGATCGGCTCGACTTCGTGTCCGTTCGGTCCGCCGGCCACAAGCTGGTCTTCGCCGGTGGCGGGGTCTTTCAGCCAGATTTCGTGATAGGCGCGCGTGCGCGGCGCCAGGTGGGCCGCCAACCGGTCGGTGAGCGCCTGCATCTGCGCGTGTACCGGATCGAAGTGATGCGGCGCGGGGCAGCACATGATGTTGCGCTCCACGTCGCCGCAGGCCGCCAACGTGGAGAGCTGCACCTGATTGATGCGGCCGATGACCGCCTTCAGGTTTTGCTTCACCACGCCGTGCAATTGCAAACCTTGCCGGCTGGTGCAACGCAGCGTGGTGTTGCCCAGCTCATCGCACAAGTCCAACTCGGCCAATAGTTGCTCGCTCGTCAGCTTGCCGCCGGGCACGCGCGTGCGCACCATGAAAATGAACGCCTTGTCGCCCTTGCCGCCCGAGCGCTGCGCCCGATAGTCGCGGTCGTCTTGCTGATATGTGCCGTGGTGCTTGAGCAGTTGAATGCTCTCTTTGCCAAAAAAATCCTGGCCGTCAACCAGCTCGTCGGCAATGGCGCCGCGCAGGAAATGACTCTCGGACTTAATGCCCTCGACGGGGCTCAACTTCGCTTCGTCAGACATGGGTGGAAAGGGGAAAGGAACAGGCGGCTACGCAAAGGTCACTAACATGACCATTATTGTCGTCATTATACGAGTGTAGTCAATTAGAATAATCTGCCGCACCGTATAAGTCACTAGCAGACCGGCGGCCGGGGGGCACCGGCTGCTTGCCCGGCATTGCACAAACGGCTAGCATTCGCCGCATGTCCGCACCCAGCGACCACGTTCCGCCGTCCGAACCTTCGCTGACCAGCACTTTTGCGGCGATTCTGGCCACAGGCTTTGGGATCGGGCTGATCCCTTTCGCTCCAGGCACTTTTGGCACCTTGCTGGGGATTCCGTTGGCTTGGGGGGTGGGGCAGCTTCCTTCGGTCGGATGGCGGTTGTTGGCCGTCGCCGGGGTCTGCGCAATAGGAATTCCCGTTTGCACCGCGGCGGCACGCCGGCTTGGTGGGCAGAAAGACCCCGGCGCCATCGTGTTCGACGAGATCGCCAGTCTGCCGATAACGTTCTGGCTGGTGCCGATCGACAGCGTGGCGGTGGTGGTGGCCGGCTTTCTGCTGCACCGTTTGTTCGATATAACCAAGCCTCCGCCTGCCCGGCAGCTTGAGCGCCTTTCCACCGGATTGGGTATCATGGCCGACGACTGGATTGCCGGCATTTATTCGAATTTGGCGTTGCGGCTGGTGATTTGGTCGGGCGTGCTGGGGTGGTTTTAGGTAGCCCCGGGCCTTGTGCCCGGCAGTTTGGCTTTTGCGGGGGTAGCCTCGGGCCTTGTGCCCGGCATTCTCCACCCGCGGGCCGGCCACAAGGGCCGGGGCTACAAAAGCCGGCCACAAGGGCCGGGACTACCCGATAAAGCCGGCCACAAGGGCCTGGGCTACCGGCGCGAGAACAACTTGGAAAGCGTAACATGACGGCGATCATTCTTGATGGAAAGGCGTTGGCGGGTGAGCTACAAGCCGAATTGGCGGTCGATGTCGCCGATTTCATTCAGAACAATGGCGTCTCGCCCTGCCTGGCCGCCGTGCTCGTCGGCGACAACCCGGCCAGCGAAGTCTATGTGCGCAACAAACGCCAAGCCTGCGAACGAGCGGGCATGGAGAGTCAACTTCACCGGCTGCCCGACGACGCGACCACCGAATCGTTGCTGGCCTTGGTTCATAAGCTGAACAAAGACGCGGCGGTGCACGGCATTCTGGTGCAGTTGCCGCTGCCGCCGCAGGTCGAGGCCACGCGCGTGCTCGATGCCGTGCATCCGCTCAAAGACGTCGATGCGTTTCATCCGGAAAACGTGGGCCGGATCGTGCAGGGTCGGCCGCGGTTTCTGCCGTGTACGCCGCACGGCGTGCAAATGCTGTTGGTGCGCCGCAGCGTGCCCATTGCCGGGCGGCACGTGGTGATAGTGGGCCGCAGCGATATTGTCGGCAAGCCGCTGGCAAACCTATTGGTGCAACGTGGACCAACGGCCGACGCCACGGTGACGGTGTGCCACAGTCAAACGCACGATCTCGCCGCTTTGACCCGGCAAGCCGATATTCTGGTGGTGGCAATTGGCAGAGCGCGATTTGTGACCGCCGAGATGGTCAAACCCGGGGCCGTGGTCATCGACGTGGGCATGAACCGCACGCCCGAGGGTCTGGCCGGCGATGTCGATTTTGCCGCGGTGAAAGAAGTTGCCGGCATGATCACGCCGGTGCCCGGCGGCGTCGGCCCGCTGACGGTGACCATGCTCCTGCAAAACACGCTGGCGGCGGCCCGGCTGCAGCAATAGTCGCTGCCCCGGATCTATCGCACCGGGGCATCGCTTAGACTCTGCCCCAGTCACTGAACGAATCCTATGGGCCTTGCGAATCGAATGCATTCCGCTTCGTTAGCCTGCTTCGCGGCGGTGGATGGGCGCGGGGGCGGTTTTCCAGTTCCAATGCGGGCCGCGAATGATTTGCGGCGCCGCGGCCGGTCGCGGACCCACGGGGCCGCCCGGCGTGCCGTCCCACGAGTGCGTTTCGACCTGAGCCAACACCAGCTCGGCCGCTCGAATCGCGTCTAAGCCTTGCTGGCCCGAGACGCGCGGCGCACGTCCCGTGCGCACCGCCGTGACAAAATCGGTCAGTTCCGCGGTCAGCGGATCGCCCGGCGGCACGACCAATTGCTCGACGGGCAGATGCTCGGCCAGCAGATGGTCTTTCAATTCGCTGCGTTCAGCGACCGAAAGCCGCTCGATATCGAGTTCGTGCCGTGCGATGGCCTCACTGGGCCGCACCACCGTGGCCGTGCGGGCCGCGAAATCGACCGCCGCGTAACCCCTGCGCGTCCAAACCTGCATGGTGCGCGCGGCCTCGTGACTGGCCCGCGAGGCGCTGAGCGTCGCCACGCAACCGTTGGCGAACGTCAGCCGCGCGTTGACCAGATCTTCATGCCGGCCGAACAGCGCCACGCCCAAGGCATCGACCTGCCGGATCGGCGAACGGACCAGCGACAGAATGAGGTCGAGGTCGTGAACCATCAGGTCGAGCACCACGCCGATGTCGGTCGAGCGAAAGCTGAACCCGCTGCGGCGGACCGCTTCGATGTATTTTGGCTCGCGCAAGTGGGGCGTGGCCGCCATCAAGGCGGGATTGAATCGCTCGACATGCCCCACCTGCAGCACCACACCGCGGCGACGGGCCGACTCGACCATTTCCGCCGCTTCGACTGAGCTGGCGGCCAGCGGCTTTTCGACGAGCAGATGAATTCCGACGGTTAGCAGATCGCGGGCCACCTGGGCGTGAAACCGTGTGGGCGTGGCGATCACCGCGGCGTCGATCTGGCCGACCAGCTCGCGATGATCGGCAAACGAGCGCGTCTGGTGCGCCGCGGCCACTTCGCGGCGGTTGGCTTCGATCGGGTCGACGACTCCGACCAGTTCGACGGCCGGCAACGCCGCCAAAATGCGGGCGTGAATCCGACCCAAATGGCCGACGCCGACCACCGCCGCTCGCACGGGCTTCTCGTTAGAACGGACTTCGTTCCGCTCTTCGCTGTGGCTCACGCGGCCCGCCTCCGTTCGCGACCCCGCCCGTGCTGGCCTTCCTGTTGCGTCTGCACGAACGACAGCAGTTCGTTCACCTGCGGCACCAGTTGATTGTTGCTGCGGAGGATTTCACGGGCGTGGTCGAGCCCCACCTTGGCGCGATAGAGCAGCCGATGGGCCTCGGCCAGGCAGCGAATGGCGTCTTGCGGAAAACTGTTTCGCTTCAGGGCGACGACATTGATGCAACGGGGCCGCGTCGGGTGGCCATCGACGAGCATGAACGGGGGCACATCGTGCAACACGCGGCTCAGGCCCGAGACAAAGCTGTAGCTGCCGACGGTCGAATAGTGATGCACCGCCACTCCGCCCGACAGCGCGGCGTAGTCGTGTACGTGCACGTGGCCGCCCAGCAGCGTGCCGTTGGCGATGACGATGTGGCTGCCCAGTCGGCAATCGTGGGCCACATGGGTGCAGGCCATCAGATAGTTGTAATTGCCGACGCTGGTGACGCCGTCTTCTTTTTCGCTGGCGCGGTTCACGGTCACGCACTCGCGGAACATGTTGTGGTCGCCAATCACCACCCGGGTGTCGCTGCCGCGATAGGTAAGATCTTGTGGTTCGCCGCCGATGACCACGCCGGGATAGAAATGGTTGAACTCGCCCACCGTAACGTGGCCCATCAGGGTGACGCCGTTTTCCAGCCGCGTGCCGCGGCCGATGCGCACATGCGGACCGATGACGCAGAAGGGGCCGATCTCGACATCGACGTCGATCTCGGCCCGAGGATCGACCACCGCGTGTTCACCGATGAGAGAGGCCATGGGCGCGATTGGGGCTGAGGAGTAGTGGCTGGGTTCCTTGATTCGGGTCTTTACGCGGTGCGGCGCAGGCCGCCGACCAGGTCGCCTTCGGTCAGCAGGGTGCGCACGAGTTCGGCGTTCAAGCGATGGCCGCTGCGATAGGCCACAATGTGGGCCGCCAGGTCGCAGCCGGCCAAGGCCAAGTCGCCCACCAGATCGAGCGCCTTGTGGCGCACGCATTCATCGCGGAAACGCAATTCGTTGTCGATCGGCCCATCGGCGCCGAACACCAGCAAGTCTTTGAGCGTGGCCCGCTGGCCCAAGCCTTGGGCCAACAGCCAGTCGGCTTCGGCTTTGAGCATAAACGTGCGGCTGGGCGCCAGCTCGCGGCGGAACGAGTCGGGCGTCACCGGCAGCGAAAACGTTTGCCGCCCGATGGCATTGGAGGCGCCGTAGTCCAGATGGAACTTCAGCGACAGCCCGCCCGAAGTGCTGGGCCGTGCCTCGACCCAGCTCTCTTCGGTGCCCAGCCGCGTGACTTCGCGCACCACCAGCGTGGGCCGCACGGCGTGCTGCTCGGCGAGGCCGGCGCCAACCAGGGCCTCGACAAACGGCTGGCTCGAGCCATCGAGGCCGGGCATCTCGGTGGCGTTCACCCAGACTTCGCAATTGTCGATCTCCAGCCCACCGAGTGCCGCCATGATGTGCTCGACCATCTCGACGCTGGCCCCGCCGCTGCGCAGCGTCGTGCGGCGGGGCGTGTCGACGCGGTTGGCCACCACCGCGCGAATCCGCACGGGCTTCGCCAGGTCGCTGCGCACAAAGACAATGCCCGAGTCGGGCGGCGCCGGCCGAAACTCGACCCGCGCATCGACGCCGCTCCAATAGCCAAATCCCTCGACCACGGCCGGCCGCAGAATGGTCTGCTGCCGGCGAGGTACGTGCAACGAGCGCCGCGAATCATCCTTGAAGCGGTTCAACATAGTTCCTGGTGCGGTCGAGCGTGCCGCCTCGCTGCGGCACGGGTGGCCATAAACATCGCTGGTGTCGATTACGAATTGGCTACCGTTTGGTAGGCACGCCTATACGCCCCTGCGGCGGACGGTTGGTCAGCGGCGGGGTTGGGCGATTGGGCCGAGCGGGCGGACTGACGGCGTCGAGAATGAACGGCGTGATGTCAATCGCCTTCGAATGGTAGACCACCGGTTTCATGATTTCGGTCTTGATGCTGTTCGAGTCGGTCTCGTCGGGCGTTTCGCCGTCGAATTGAATGACCATGACAATGCCGTGTTTCTCGGCATAGTGCTGCACCTGGTCCATAACTTCCTTGTAAACCGCATAGAGCCCTTTGGCCTCGCGCTCGTAGAAGTCGCGTTTTTGGATCTTCACCTGAATCTGCAGGTCGGCGTTGCGCTTGGTGATGTCTTCTTCGAGCTGCTTGTATTCAGGAGATCCGCGGTTGTATCCTTCGAGTTGCTCCATCATCTTTCTCAATTGCTGGTTGTTGGCGCGCAGCTCGTTCTCAGCAGCTTCCACGTCACGCCGCAATTCGGCCTCCATTTGCTTGAGCTTGATGTGCTGCGAGAAGATGTACTGCAGGTCGATCAGTGCGATCGTCGGCGGCGCACCTCCCGCCGGTCGCTGCTGGGCCGCGGCCCGCGAAGCGGTGAAGTGCATTGACGCCAGGGCGGCCACCAGCGTGGCCCACGACAGAAACTGTTTCACGTTTGCGCTCCTTGCTGCTCGGCGTGGTCTTCCTTGACCGCGTGATCGGCGGCGGCACAGGCGCGTGCCGACGAGTTTTGACGGGCAAAAGAACGAAGGAAAAGGGAGGTTTGTCGAGGCGGTATTCTGCCGAGAACCGGCGATTGGGTAAAGGCCAGTTAGACGGGCGTGCCAAGCACCGGGCGCAGGAACGGGTTTGCAGGAGTCGGCTGGGCCGAGTAATGTATCTGGCCGGGATTTGGTTTACTCGTAGGACGCAAGTTCAAGGATGGACAAGACATGTCAAATGCTAAGCTCGCGGAGCGAAGGAT